>DATFPQ010000044.1:0-36775 GCA_035264765.1 Actinomycetales bacterium
CCGGTCAGGCAGGAGATCTCGGTCAGCGAGTGCACGTCCCCATGGGAGAAGGTCTGCAGGATCGTCACCACCTTGCTGGTGACCGACCGCCCCACATCACCGGAGTTACCCGCCACGGCACGCCCTCTCCATCGACACCGTCGTCGGCGCAAGCATCGGGCATGGGTGCCAGGTGCACCAGGCCAACGTTGCCGTTCAGCGGCAACGCTGCACGGACACCGGCGGCCCGGTCGCAGCGGTCGCGGCGATCAGGCGATGCCCCCGCGTGCGTGGGTCGTGCGGGGACGACTGCGCTGGGCGTCCCGCTGGGCGGGAACCGCATGGTCCGGTTGCACCCGCCGCGTACCCGGGTGGTTGACTCCCTCGCGACGGCCCGGCAAGCGATGGAGGTTTCTCGCCGTGAGCATCGACACGTCCCCGGACGAGGTACACCGCCCGCTGGTGATCAAGGGGATCGACGGCCTCCGCGAGCGGGTCGGCGCGCAGCTCGGCTCCAGCAGGTGGGTGACGATCGAGCAGCAGGCCGTCGACACGTTCGCCGCCCTCACCGGCGATGAGCAGTGGATCCACGTCGACCCCGACCGCGCGAAGGACGGACCGTTCGGCACGACGATCGCGCACGGCTTCATGACGCTGGGGATGTCGACCGGTCTGCTCTGGGACGTCGCCGTCGTCGAGGGCCCCGGCGTCATCCTGAACTACGGGCTGAACCGGGTGCGCTTCCCGTCCCCGCTCCGGGTCGGGTCGAGGGTCCGGATGCACGTCACGCTCGGTGCCCTGAAGGACCTCGACGGAGGCGTAGAGGTCGTCTACCAGCTGGTTTACGAGACGGAGGGCGAACCGAAACCGCCGTGCGTCGCAGACCTCGTCTTCCGCTACTACTCGTGACGAAGCTGCGGTTCTCAGCGGCTGCGGCACGTCAAGCGCGCCGGCACCGGCCGGCCCCTGTCAGCTATCGGACGGAGAGTTCCATGAGTGAGGAGAGCCGCCCCGAGATCGGGTCGACCACAGACGCCGGCGGCATCAAGACCAACTACCTCGAGGCCGGAGAGGGTCCGCCGGTGATCCTCATCCACGGGTCCGGGCCCGGCGTCACGGCGTACGCCAACTGGCGGCTCGTGATGCCGGCACTGGCGGAGCGGTTCCGCGTGCTGGCCCCGGACATGGTCGGGTTCGGCTTTACCGAGCGGCGGGCCGACGTCACGTTCGGCCTGGACACCTGGGCGAACCAGGTTCTCGCCTTCATGGACAGCCTCGGCATCTCCTCGGCGAGCCTGGTCGGCAACAGCTTCGGCGGGTCGATCGCCCTGAAGGTGGCCGCCTCCAACCCCGACCGCGTCGACAAGCTCGTCCTCATGGGCAGCATGGGCGTCAGCTTCCCGATCACCGAGGGCCTGGACCGCGTGTGGGGGTACGAGCCGTCGTTCGAGAGCATGCGCGCCGTCCTGGACGTGTTCGCCTACTCACGCGACCTGGTCAACGACGAGCTGGCGGAGGTCCGTTACCGCGCCAGCATGCAGCCCGGGTTCCAGGAGTCGTTCGGTGCGATGTTCCCCGCGCCGCGGCAGCGGTGGGTGGAGGCCATGACGACCCCTGAGGACGACATCCGGGCGCTGCAGCACCGCGCCCTGATCGTCCACGGCCGGGAGGACCAGGTCATCCCGGTCGACAACTCCTTCAAGCTGTCGGAGCTGCTGCAGCGCGGCGACCTGCACGTCTTCTCGCACTGCGGGCACTGGTCGCAGATCGAGCGGTCCGCCGACTTCAACCGGATCGTCGGCGACTTTCTCGCCGAGTAGCACCCGCAGCGACGACGCGTCGGACCCAGCACCTCCAGGGAGCGGAACAGATGCCCACGACCCGCAAGAAGGCAAACGCGCCTGCCCCGGCGCCGCCGTCGGAGCGTGACCCGGCGCTGCTGCGGCGGATCTACGAGACGATGGTCCTGACCCGGGCGGTCGAGGACCGCATGGTCGCGATGTACAAGGGCGGCGATCTGCTCGGATCCCTGTACACCGGGCACTGGCACGAGGCCATCTCGGTGGGCGCGGCCGCCGCCCTACGACCGGACGACTACCTGGCGCCGATCCACCGCGACCTCGGGGCCCACCTGTGGCGTGGGATGGAGCCCTGGCAGGTGATGGCCAGCTTCATGGGCAAAGCCACTTCGCCGACGGGTGGTCGCGACGGGACGCTCCACTACGGCCGGTTGGACCTGAACATCTACAACCTCCCGAGCCACATCCCCGCCAACTACCCGGTGGCCATCGGGATGGGCTTCGCCGCGAAGTACCGGGGGGAGGACCGCGTGTCGCTGGCGTTCTGCGGCGACGGCTCCACGTCCCGCGCCGACTGGCACGAGTCGCTCAACATCGCGTCGGTGCTCAAGCTGCCGTGTGTCTTCGTCGTGGAGAACAACCAGTTCGCGTACTCCACGCCGCTGCAGCTGCAGTCGGCGTCGGAGAACTTCGCGATCAAGGCGGTGGCGTACGGGATGCCCGGCGTGAAGGTGGACGGGACCGACGCGCTGGCGGTCTACGACGCGACCGCGGAGGCGGTCGCCCGGGCACGTGCGGGCGACGGGCCATCTCTCATCGAGGCCGTGACCATGCGCATGCACGGGCACGCCGAGCACGACCCCGCCGACTACGTTCCCCGCGAGATGCTCGAGGAGTGGTCGAAGAAGGACCCCGTCGAGCTGTTCGAACGGACGCTGCTCGAGGCCGGCGTTCTCGACGACGCTGCCGTGAAGTCAGTCCGAGGGCAGGCCCGACAGCACGCCATCGACGCCCGCAAGAAGGCAATGGCCGACCCCATGCCAGACCCGACCACCGTGGAGGTGGGCGTGTATGCCGACTGACAACGGAAACGCCACCTACCTGGACGCGGTGGGGCTTGCCCTCGAACACGAGATGGACGCCGACCCCGACGTGTTCATCATCGGCGAGGACGTCGGCCAGTTCGGTGGCGCCTTCAAGGTGACGAAGGGCTTCCTCGAGAAGTTCGGCGCGCGCCGCGTCGTCGACACGCCCATCGCGGAGACCGGCTTCACCGGGCTCGCGGCCGGCGCGGCCCTCGTCGGGCTGCGACCGGTGGTGGAGTTCCAGTTCGCCGACTTCATCTCCTGCGCGTTCGACCCGATCGTCAACGTGCTGGCGCGCCACCACTTCCGCACGGGCGACCCCATGCCGGTCACCATGCGGGCACCCTTCGGCGCGCGGCTGCGCGCGGGCCCGACCCACTCGCAGAGCGTCGAGTCGTACTTCGCCCACGTGCCGGGTCTCAAGATCGTCATGCCGGGCACACCGGAGGACGCCGCAGGGCTGTTGATCAGCAGCATCCGAGACAACAACCCGGTCCTGTACCTGGAGAACAAGTACCTGTACCGCCGGCTGAGGGCGAGCGGCCCGATACCGCTTGAGCCGATCCCGCTCGGTCAGGCCAAGGTCGTGCGCGAGGGCACGGACATCACCCTGGTGACCTACTCCGCTGGGGTCTCCCAGGGCCTGGAGGTCGCCGCCGAGCTCGACAAGGAAGGAGTGTCGGTCGAGGTCGTCGACCTGCGCACCCTCGTGCCGCTGGACGTCGAGACGATCGTGGCGTCGGTGAAGAAGACATCGCGGGCCGTCGTCCTGCACGAGGCGGCCCTGCGGATGGGCTATGGCGCGGAGATCACAGCCGTGATCCAGTCAGAGTGCTTCTGGCATCTCGACCAGCCCGTCGCGCGCATCGCCGCCAAGAACACGCCTACGCCGACGAGTCCACCGCTGGAGGACGCCGTGGTGCCGCAGCCGGCCGAGATCGCGCAGGTGCTGAGGAAGGTGGCGACGGCATGAGCGAGTACGACGTCGTCGTCCTCGGTGGTGGGCCGGGTGGTTACGCGTCCGCCCTCTACGCGGCGTCGGCCGGGCTCAAGGTCGCGCTCGTCGAGGCGCAGAAGGTCGGTGGGACGTGCCTCCACCGTGGCTGCATCCCCGCGAAGGCGCTGCTGCAGGCCGCCGAGGTGTTCCGGACGGTCGGCCACGCCGGCGACTTCGGGGTCTCCTTGCCCGACGGCGCGAGGCCGACGCCGGACTGGCCGGCGCTCAACGCCCGCAAGTCCGGCATCGTCAACCAGCTGCACAAGGGCCTGGGCGGCCTGCTCAAGCGGCGCAAGGTCACGGTCGTCGCGGGCTGGGGACGGCTGACCGCGGACGGCTCGGTGGCGGTGGAGGGGCAGACGCTCCGCGGCCGTGCCGTGATCGTCTGCTCCGGTTCGGTCCCCCGTGCCATACCCGGCATGCACGTCGACGGCGACAAGGTCATCACGTCCGACCACGGCACGAACAGCGACCGAGACCGGTTGCCGGAGCGGATCGCTGTCATCGGCGGCGGCGTGATCGGGGCGGAGTTCGCGTCCGTATACACCGACCTTGGCGTGAAGACCACGCTGCTGGAGGCCCTTCCGGAGGGTGTCCTGCCGATCGGCCCCGACCGCGAGGTGGCGGACCTCCTGGCGAGGAACCTCGCCCGACGCGGCACGACGATCCACGCGTCCGCGAGGGTTGGCGAGCTGGAGCACACCGACGGCGGCATCGTCGTCCCGTTCGAGACTCCCGGTGGCTCGGACAAGCTCGAGGTGGACCAGGTGCTCGTCGCCATCGGGCGGCGTCCGTTGACCGAGAACATGGGCCTGGAGGAGGCCGGAGTCCGCGTGTCCGACCGCGGGTTCATCGAGGTGGACACCTTGACCATGCAGACGTCCAGGCCCGGGGTCTACGCGATCGGGGACTGCGTCAACACGCCGGGGCTTGCTCACGTCGCCTACGCAGAGGCCGTGGTCGCCGTCCAGGCGATCCTCGAAGAACAACCCTTGCCGGTTGACTACGCTCGTGTGCCGTGGGTCGTGTACACCCATCCCGAGGTGGCCTGGTCCGGCCTGACCGAGGCCGAGGCGCGCGCCGCCGGACACGACGTCGAGGTGCACAAGCACTCGTTCGCGGGCAACGGTCGCGCCATGATCATCGGCGACACCGACGGCATGGTGAAGGTCGTGGCGCAGCGGGACGGACCCATCCTCGGCTTTCACCTGGTCGGTCCCTGGGCCAGCGAGCTGCTGGCCGAGGGCTATCTCGCTGTCAACTGGGAGGCGCTGCCGGCGGAGGTCGGGGCGTTCATCCACCCGCACCCGAGCCTGTCCGAGGCGATCGGCGAGACCATGATCACCTTCTCCGGGCGGTCCTTGCACGGATGAGGCCAACGCACGCAGGAGGAGCGGCATGACGGACGACGTGTGGGTCGTGGCGATGCCCAAGCTGGGCGAGACCGTGACCGAGGGTACGGTCGGGAGCTGGCTCAAGCAGGTCGGGGACACCGTCGCCTTCGACGACCCGCTCTTCGAGGTGTCCACCGACAAGGTCGACTCGGAGATTCCCAGCCCCTATGACGGGGTGATCCAGGAGATCCTGGTACCGGCAGGCGAGACCGTCGCCGTCGGGACGCCCCTGGTGCGGATCGGCACGGCGGGAGTGGCCGCGCAGGCCGACCCCCCAACGGTCGGCGGGTCCGAGGGCCCGGCCACGGTTCCGGCCGAGGCGGGGTTCCCGGCCTCGGCGGCACCCGACGCTTCGGGCAACGGTTCCGGCGGGGGCGGTGAGGTGTTCGAGGTCACCATGCCGAAGCTCGGCGAGACGGTGACGGAGGGAACGGTCGGCAGCTGGCTCAAGCGGGTCGGCGACACCGTCGCCTTCGACGACCCGCTGTTCGAGGTCTCCACCGACAAGGTCGACTCCGAGATCCCCAGCCCGTACGACGGGGTGGTGCTCGAGGTTCTCGTCGCTGAGGGGGAGACGGTGCCCGTCGGCACCGTGCTCGTGCGGATCGGCGACCCCAGTGCGTCACGGGCCGCTGCGCCCGCGCCCGTGCAGACCCTCCCGGGCGCTGAGCCGGCAGCGTCGGTTTCCCCAACCACGGAGGCGAAGCCGGGGTCGGCGAATGGTGGCGGCAGAATGTTGTCACCGGTGGTGCGCCGGCTCGCTGCTGAGAAGGGCGTGGACCTCTCGCTCCTGAGCGGTACCGGCGCTGGAGGACGCATCCGGCGGGAGGACGTCGAGCGGGCGATCGCGGCCGATCGCGGGGGCGCGCAGGCCCTGGTCGCGGCGCCTGGCGCGCCGCCAACCGCGGCCCCGGCGCCCGCTGCTCCGGCGCCCGCTGCTCCGGCGCCCGCGGGCCCGGCACCATCGCCGACGTCCGCGCCGCAGTTGGCGGGTGCGCCGACCGCGGCGCCGGCGGGGCAGACCGACCCGCGCGACCAGGTCGTGCCGCTCTCCCGCATGCGCCTCACCGTCGCCGACCTGATGGTCAAGTCGCTGAACACGTCCGCGCACGTGTGGACCTCCGTCGAGGTGGACTTCCACCACATCGACCAGGTGCGGGCCAAGCACAAGGCCTCGTTCAAGGCGGACACCGGTGCCTCGCTGACCTACCTGCCTTTCGTCGCCCGTGCCGTGTGCGAGGCACTGCGGGCCCATCCCGCAGTCAACGCGTCGATCGACGTCAAGGCGAAGACGATGACGATGCATCCATACGTGAACCTGGGCGTCGCCGTCGACCTGGACGAGCAGGGGCTCGTGGTGCCGGTGGTGCGCGACGCGGACAGCATGAACATCCGCGGGCTGGCCAGGACGATCACCACCATGGCGTCGGCCGCCCGGTCCAAGAAGCTGAGCATGGCGGACATGAGCGGCTCGACCTTCACCATCACGAACCCGGGACCGTTCGCGAGCTACGCCTCCTCGCCGGTCATCAACCAGCCCAACGTCGCCATCCTGTGCACCGACGGGGTGACGCGCCGTCCGGTCGCCGTCGGGGACGCGATCGCCATCCACCCCATGGGCATCATCGGGCTGGTCTACGACCACCGCGCCTTCGACGGCTCGACGGCCTCGAAGTTCCTCCTCGACCTGCGCAACCTCCTGCAGGACCGCGACTGGGCGGCGGAGGTGCAGTGACGGGCCGGGCGGACCCGCCCGCGGACGACTCATGAGCGGCGCAATACCTGACCCGACCCGTGCGATGGCGGACCTGATGCGGGCGGCCGGGTTGACGCCGCCCGTGACGTCGATGCCCAACGTGGATGAAGTTCTGCGTGGCGTGCAGAAGCAGCGTGAGCTGATCCGGTCGACCGTGACCAACCTGGAGGCGCTGGACGCGCAGCTCGCCCTCTTCGAGGCGAGCCTGGCGCCGTTCGCCGCCGCGGTGCTGTTCTGGGAGCGGATGCTCGGGATCCCGGGCAAGGGGGCCGACACGTGATCGACCCCCCGGCACGCAGTCCTCCGGTTCATGCGTCGCCGACCTGCGGCACAGCCGGGACACTGGTGCGCGCACAGGTCGACGAGGGAGAGGGGACGCCGTGCCCGGCGACGACACCCAGCGGCAGCAGCTCGGCGAGTACATCCGCATGCAGCGCCAGATGGCCGACCTCTCGCTGCGCCGGATGGCGGAGCTGACCCAGGTGTCGAACGCCTACCTCAGCCAGATCGAGCGGGGACTGCACCAGCCGTCACTGCGGGTGCTGCGGGCCATCGCCGAGGCCCTGAACATGTCCGCGGAGGTGCTGATGGCCCACGGAGGCCTGCTGGATGCGCCGCCCGTCTCCGAGGTGCCCCCTCGCGGTGGTACCGAGCAGGCGATCCTCGCCGACCCCGACCTGAACGACGACGAGCGTGATGCCCTGCTGCGCGTGTACCGCAGCTTCCGACAGGGACGAACCGGCGCTTGACATCCCTGACAACTTGCGTAGTATTTCAAGCACAGACCACAGACACACCGTCTCCCAGACAGGATGCGCTCATGACCAACGACGCCAGCAACCCCGCCGCGGCCGCCGTGAAGCAGTACAACGACATGGTTCAGCAGGGCCAGCAGGCGCTGCTCACCGCCGTCGACTCGTGGACCCGCACCGTCCGCGACTCGGTGAGCCAGTTCCCGAACCCGACCGCCACCGCGGCGTCCGACCCCGACCAGGTCATCGACCAGGTCTTCGACTTCGCCGAGAAGATGCTCGAGGTGCAGCGCGGCTTCAGCAAGCAGCTCGTGAACGCGGCCGCCGCTGCCGCCGCCCGTGGGGTCGGTACGACCCAGGGCGAGTCCCAGCAGGACTGACCTCTCGATCCGTCAGGCGACGGCGACGAGCGACCGGGGTGCGGCGTCCGAGGACGCAGCACCCCGGTCGTCGTCATGTCCCGTACCCGCGCGGCTTGCGGTGGGACGGCTACCCGCGGCCGAGCAGCCGGGCCGCGTTGTCGTGCAGGATGGCTCGGGTTTGCGTGTCGTCCAGGCCGAGCCGCGTCACCGTCCGCACCGGCTCGCGGTCGCCCAGCTCGAAGGGGTGGTCGGTGCCGAGCAGCACGTGCTCGAAGCCGACGTCCTCGACCAGGTGTCGCAGCAAGGCGGTCGAGAAGACCGCCGTGTCATAGAAGAGGCGGTCGGTCAGCTCGCTCGGTGGGACGGTGGTCGTGTGGGCCACGTCCTTGCGCTCCCAGCCGAGGTCCAGCCGTCCCCGGAGCGCCGGAAGGCAACCGCCACCGTGGGCGAGGCACAGGTTCAGCCGGTGGCGCTCCAGCACCCCGCCGAACGCAAGCCGAGCCACCGCGAGCGCCGTCTCCATGGGGTAGCCGACCAGCTGAGGCAGCCAGAAGTCCCGCTGCCGGTGGGCGTCCGGAACACCGCTCGGGTGGAGGAACACGAACGCCCCCCGCTCGCTGAGGAACGCCCACAGGTCCTCGTTGACGGGGTCGTCCAGGTCCCGGCCGGCCCCCCGGCTGCCGATCGCCACGCCCGCCATCCCCAGCTCGTCCAGGAGCCGCCGTGCCTCATCGGCCGCTCCGGGCCAGCCGAGTGGCACCGAGCCGAGCGCGAGCAGCTGCGCCGGTGCCTCGGCGACGTACGCCGCCAGCTCCTCGTTGCCGCGCCCGACGAGCTCGCGGACGAGTGCGGCGTCCTGGGACGTCGACCCGAACAGGAACGGCGGCAGCGACACCGCGTGCTGCGCGACCCCGACGTCGGCCATCTCCGCCAGGCGGGTACCGACCTGGTGCATGGACCTGGCGAGAGGCAGCGGGGCCCCCGGCCCGACGCCACTGACCTGGGGGTCCAGCCGCACGACCTCCTGGTCGACGCGGCCGAGGTCGGCGAGCCCGCGTCCCGCGAGCCACTCGAGCAGCGGCATGGGCATCGCGTGCGCGTGCACGTCGAGTGCAGGGCCTGCGTCAGGCGCGTCCCGGTCCATGGGTCTCCGTCCGATGTGGGGTGCCCACTCTCGCGCGTCGCCCGGATCGGCGGAACGGCTGGGTAACCAGCGTCCCGCTGGCCGGAAGGTGGTGTGGAGCATGGGCGCGCCGCGTGTAGAACCGACCTACGGCTTGCAGACGGCACCTCGCCGGGAGGTTCCGTGCCGCGATCTGGTCACGGGGGTCGATGACGACGTGAGTCTCTATCAACTGCAACGGTGCGTCTGGGACAGCATCCGGGCCGGACAGGTTAGCGGAAGCACCAAGCGCGCCTTCGACGTCGACAGCTACGACCTCACCGAGGACGAGAAGCAGGCGGTGGAGCAGGCCGACATCGGCCGGCTCTACCAGATCGGCCTGCATCCGGTGTTGCTGAACGGGTTCTGCCGCGCGTCCGGCTTCTCGCGCAACGAGTACCGCGACATCCTGGAAGCCTTCGCCGAGCCCGAGGAGAGGAAAGCACGATGGCAGAAGTAGTTCTGGCCTACTGCTCGTCACACGCGCCGATGATGTCGGCTGCGCGCGACTCCGCCCCCGAGGAGCAGCGGAACAACTTCTTCAACGCGCTCGGGTGGATCCAGCAGGAGGCGCAGGCACGTGACGTGCAGGCCGTCGTGGTGCTGGCGAACGAGCACTTCACCAACTTCTTCCTGGAGAACTTTCCGCAGATCTGCATCGGGCTCGGCGAGCGGAACTGGGGCCCGACGGAGGCCTGGCTCCCCATCGACAAGGCGTGGATCCCGGGGCATCCCGGCCTGGCCAACCACGTCGCGCGCGAGACGTTGGCCAGTGGCTTCGACCCCGCATTCTCCCATCTGCTGGAGCTCGACCACGGCGTCATGACCGTCTACCACGAGCTGGACCAGACGATGCAGCTGCCCCTCGTGCCGATCGTGCAGAACTGCGCGGTGCAGCCGCTCATGCCGGTGCGCCGCAGCTACGAGTTCGGCCAGGCACTCGGCGCGGCCATCCGGTCCTACGAGGGGCTGCAGCGTGTCGCCCTGGTAGGTGCCGGCGGGTTGTCACACTGGATCGGCACGCCCCGCGTGGGTGACATCGCCGAGGACTTCGACCGCTGGTTCCTGGACAAGCTGGAGAGCGGCGACCTCAGTGACGTCCTGGACCTGCCGGACGACGAGCTGGAGCTGGCCGGCAACGGGGCCCACGAGATTCGTAGCTGGCTTGCCGTAGCGGGCGCGGTGGCGCCCACACCGGCGAAGACGCTGGCGTACGAGCCCGTCTACCCGTGGATCACCGGGATGGCGGTGTCACACTTCGCGACGCCCAGCGCCCCCGGGTGAGGTCGCACTGACCGGGGCGCGCTGTGTGACCTTCGTCGCGCGTCGACATCCAGCGGGCCGTCCAGCGGAAGCTG
Source organism: Actinomycetales bacterium (assembly GCA_035264765.1). Classification (GTDB taxonomy): domain Bacteria; phylum Actinomycetota; class Actinomycetes; order Actinomycetales; family Angustibacteraceae; genus DATFPQ01. The sequence goes on from DATFPQ010000044.1 coordinate 10,645, forward strand.
CGCGCCGCAGGACGAGGCTCTGACGACTGCCGGTGGACATCGACTCAGCGGTACTCGAAGAAACCGCGGCCGGTCTTGCGGCCGAGCAGGCCGCCCTCCACCATGCGCAGCAGCAGCGGTGGCGCGGCGTACAGCGGCTCCTTGAACTCGGCGTACATGGAGGCGGCGACGGCGGCGGTCGTGTCCAGGCCGATCAGGTCGGTGAGCGCCAAGGGGCCCATGGGGTGAGCGCAACCGGCGACCATGGCGGTGTCGACGTCCGCCGCGCTCGCCATGCTGGACTCGACCATGCGGATGGCCGAGAGCAGGTAGGGGATCAGCAGCGCGTTGACTACGAAGCCGGCCCTGTCGTGCGCCACGATGGTCTGCTTGCCCAGTCGGCCGGCGGCGAACTGTTGCGCGCGGTCAAGGGCCTCCGCTGAGGTCAGCAGGCTCGGCACGAGCTCCACCAGGGGCAGCACCGGTGCCGGGTTGAAGAAGTGCACTCCGAGCACCCGCTCCGGGCACCTGGTCACCGCGGCAAGCTGCATGATTGGGATGGACGAGGTGTTGCTCGCCAGCACGGCGTTCTCGTCGACGAGCTCGCCTAGAACGGTGAAGACCTCGGCCTTGGCCCGCACGTCCTCGACGATCGCCTCGATCACGATGTCCCGGTCGGCGAGGTCCTCGTACTTCGTGGTGAACCGAACCCGGTCGAGGGCGGCGGCGCGCTCCTCCTCGGCCAGCTTGCCGACCTTGACGGCCTTCGCCATGGAGCCCTCCAGGCGCCGCCGGCTGCCGTCGACCAGGTTCTCGTCGGCCTCGCGCAGCACCACGTCGCAGCCGCTCCGGGCGGCCACCTCCGCGATGCCCGCACCCATGATGCCGCCGCCGACGACCCCCACTGCCTCTGACATGCATCCTCCACCAAGGTCCGGTCCCACCACGCCGCATGGCGCCGCGACGAGTGTGCCGCACGACACAGCCCGCGACGGCACTCCTTCCCACTGGCCGGATCGCGATCCACTGGGTGGAAGGGCATTGCCAAGACCAAGCACCTGCGTCAGCGTGTGGCCATGTCGGCGTCCGAGGTCGCGCCGGGGGTCTTCCGGCTGGTCCTGCCGCTGGGCATCCACGGCATCCCTAGTGTCAACGCATACCTGCTCGTGGACGAGAACGGCGACACGCTCGTGGACTGCGGGATCTCCGTGGAGAACTCGGGGCAGCCCGGCTCGGGAGACGACGGCACGAGCTACCTGCAGGCCAGGCTGGTCGAGTGCGGCAGCTCGCTGGAGCGGCTCGCCCGGCTGGTGGTGACCCACGCCCACATCGACCACTTCGGGCTGGCGGGGGAGGTGGTGCGCCGGAGCGATGCCGACTTGTGGATGCACGGCGAGAGCCGACGGGACATCGCCAAGTACGAGGACCCCGCCAGCGCGGTGGAGCTGCGGCAGTCGATGCTTGCGGATCATGGCCTGTACGGGACGGAGCTCGAGGAGGCGTCGAGCGGACTCCGGCGGTGGATGCCGGTCATGCCCTCGATCGGGCGTCCGACGAAGGAGCTCCGGGGCGGTGAGGCGTTCGCCGCGTCCGGCCGCCGCTGGGAGGTCGTCCCGACCCCCGGCCACTCCCCCGGCCACGTCTGCCTGTGGTCCGCCGGCGACCGGCTGCTGTGCTCGGGTGACCACTTGCTGAAGGGCATTCTTCCCCCGGTGACCTTCGAGCGGGGTTTCGAGGCTGACCCGATGGGCTCGTACCTGGCCTCGCTCGACACCGTCCGCGAGCTGGCCCCGGAGCGCGTGCTGCCCGGTCACGGCGAGGTGTTCGCCGACGGAGCCGCACGCGCCCAGGCCATCGAGCGCAGCAAGCGACGCCGGCTGGAGCAGGTGCGCGACCTGCTCGCCGCCGGGGACCGCACTGTGGCCGAGCTGACCAGCGAGCTCTTCCGGCAGCAGCTGACCAGCGCCCAGCTCCACTTCGCGATGGCGGAGGTCCTGGCGTACCTCGCCTACCTCGAGGCGCGGGGCATGGCGCACCGACTCACCCGCCGCGGCGGTGGCTTCCTCTGGCGCGGGGGCCCGCCGTCCGCCTAGCTGGACGCGCTCGGCCGTTTCGCTGGGCGGGAGAGTCCTTGTAGCACTCGCGACGCGGGGAGCAGCGTCCCCTCGTGACCCGAGACCGACACGTTGAGCTGGCCGACGCGCTGTGGTCGGCGGAGCAGTCCCGCACCCCCATCGCGCCCCTCACCGAGCAGTACCCGGACCTCGTCATCGAGGACGCCTACGCCATCCAGGGCATCAACGTCCAGCGCCGCCGGGACGCCGGGGCGCGGGTCATCGGACGCAAGGTGGGGCTCACCTCCAAGCCGATGCAGCAGGTGCTGGGCGTCGACGAGCCGGACTACGGCGTCCTGCTCGACGACATGTACGTCGAGGAGGGTGACCTGATCGACCTCGACCGGCTCCTCCAGCCCCGCATCGAGGCGGAGATGGCCTTCGTGCTCGCCGAGGACCTCGTCGGGCCCGGCGTGACGAGCGGCCGCGCCCTCGCCGCGATGGCCGGCGTGCTGCCCGCGCTGGAGATCGTCGACAGCCGCGTGGCGGACTGGCGGATCAAGCTCGTCGACACGGTCTCGGACAACGCCTCCTGCGGCCTGCTCACCGTCGGCGGACGGCTGACTCCGGTGCAGGGCCTGGATCTGCGTCTGCTCGGGATGGCCCTGTCGCGGAACGGCGAGATCATCGACACGGGTGCTGGCGCGGCCGCTCTGGGCAACCCAGCACGGTGCGTGGCCTGGCTGGCGAACACCCTCGCCAAGTTCGGGCAGTACCTGCACGCCGGCGACGTGATCCTTCCGGGGGCGGTCCACAAGATGGTCCCCGTGCAGCCCGGGGACGTCTTCCGCGCGGAGTTCGCCTCCATCGGTGCCGTGACCGCCACGTTCTCGCGTGCCTCCGGAGCCGCAGCATGACGGGGCGCCATCGCGTCGTCGTGGTCGGCGGCGGGTTCGGCGGCCTCTACACGACCCGTGCACTGGCCGACGTCCCGGTCGACATGACGCTCGTGACCGGACCGACCACCACCTCCTCCAGCCCCTGCTGTACGAGGTCGCCACCGGCCTGCTCTCCGAGGGCATGATCGCCCCCGCGCTCCGCGGCATCCTCAAGCACCAGGTGAACGTGCGGCCGATCCTGGGCGACGTCGAGCCGATGGACCTCCACGCGCGGACGGTCACGGCGACCGCCCCGCACGGCGTGGGCCACGTTCTCGAGTACGACACGCTGGTCGTCGCGGCCGGCGCGACCCACGCGTACTTCGGTCACGACGAGTGGGCGGCGTTCGCTCCCGGCATGAAGACTCTCGAGGACGCGCGCGGGCTGTGCAGCCGGATCCTCGGCGCCTTCGAGATGGCCGAGCTCGCCACTGACCCTGCCGAGCGGGCCGCCTGGCTCACCTTCGTGGTCGTCGGCGCGGGCCCCACCGGCGTCAAGCTCGTGGGCCAGGTGGCCGAGCTGGCGCACCGGGTGCTCGTCAGCGACTACCGCGCGATCGATCCCCCCGACGCGCGCATCCTCCTGCTGGACGCCGCGCCCGCGGTGCTCGGACCGTTCGACCCGAAGCTCCAGCGCTACACGCGGAAACGCCTCCGGCACATGGGTGTCGAGGTACAGGTCAGCACGGCGGCTCTCGACATGGACGAGGAGTCCATCACCGTGCGCGGCCCCGACGGTGACCGGCGGATCGCGGCGCGCACGAAGATCTGGGCTGCGGGCGTGAAGGCGTCCCGGCACGCCAGGCTGCTCGCCGATGCCACGGGTGCGGAGCTGGACCGGGCCGGGCGCGTGGCGCTGCTCCCGGACTGCTCCCTCCCTGGGCACCCCCAGGTGTACGCCATCGGCGACATGGCGTCCCTGAACGGGCTGCCAGGCGTGGCCCAGCCGGCGATGCAGGAGGGCAAGTACGTCGCGTCGAGGATCGCCGCCCGGGTGCGGGGGCGGGCGTCGTCGGACCAGCCCTTCAAGTACTTCGACAAGGGCAGCATGGCGACGATCGGGCGGTTCCGGGCCGTCGCGGACGCCTTTGGCATGAGGCTCACCGTCCCACCGGCGTTCGGCGCTTGGGCGTTCATCCACGTTCTTTACCTCGTCGGCTGGGGGCACCGGTTCGGCACGTTGTACCACTGGGCCTGGTCATTGTTGCTTACCCGCAACCGCGGTCAGCGACTCATCACCATCGACCAGGTCCACCGTCCGGCGTCAGCTCGGCGCTCCGCCGCGGACGTCGACGACGTGTCGCAGGACCACCCCACGTCGCGTTCGGCGTCCTGAGGACCGGTCGCGGCACGGCGGCTGTTCGGGGCCACCTTCGCCCTCTCCTCGCTTCTGACGCCGTTCTTCCTCGGCTGCGTCGCCGGCGGTGTGGCCTCGTGCCGCGTGCCGCCCGGGATCGCCCGGGGCAACGTGCTCACGAGCTGGCTGAACCCGACGTCGATCCTCGGGGGAGCCCTCGCGGTCGGCACCTGCGCCTACCTCGCGGCGGTCTTCCTGACTGCCGACGCGCGCCGCGAGGGCCTGACCGAGATGGCCCAGCAGTTCCGTGCGAAGGCGCTGTGCTTGCCGTGGCCGGGGTCGTGTGGGGATGGGCGCTGGCTCAGTACCCCTACGTGCTCCTGCCGGACCTCACGATCCCGCAGGCCGCAGCGGCGCCGGCCACGCAGCGTACGTGCTCGCCGTCGGTGCCGTCCTGCTGGTCCCCGCTCTGGTGTTCCTCTACGCGCTGTTCCAGCGCAGCGAGCACGAGGAGCGCGAGACCGCCCCCGCGTAGCGCGAGTCAGGGAACCCGGATGCGCAGGATCTCGGCGAGCTCCCCGGCGGCCTCGCGGACGTCGCGTCGCGGTAGGCATACCCGCACGTGGGCCCTGCGATAGGACGCCGCCCGGGCCCGGAACAGATCCTGTACCTGCCACGGCTTACGGCTGTGGATGAGTGGTCGGGTGGACGCGAGCTGCGGCAACTGGCCCACCATCACCGACCACGGCGTGTAGAGGTGGACGACGAGCGCCCGGGCGAGCAGGGTCTCGGTGTTGGCCGGCTGCGCGAACGCCCCACCGCCCAGGGCGATGACCGACGGCGGACCGTCCAGGACGTTGAGAACGGTGCGCCGCTCCAGGGCCCGGAAGACCGGCTCCCCCTCGGCAAAGAGCTCGGGAATCGACCGGCCGGAACGCTGCTCGATCAGGACGTCGGTGTCGACGAAGGGCCGGTCGAGCAGCTCGGCGAGGGCGCGGCCCACGGTGGTCTTGCCGACACCCATGAACCCGACGACGGCGACCGGACGAGCCAGGAACCGGCTGTGCGCCTCGGCGTGCCCGGCGACGGCGAGCATTTCCTCCTCCGGCAGGCCCACGTCAGTCGCCCGCGAGCCGTACCCGGTCCGCGTTGACCCAGTCGCAGGCGGTGTCGAGCACCATGCAGGTCTGCGCCCGCAGGAAGCCGGGGACCAGCGACAGGCGTTGCGTCACCAGCGTCTGGACCTCGGCGAGCGAGGCGGCGCGGACCTTCAGCAGCCAGTCGAAGTCACCGCTCACGGCGTGCGCCTCCTCGACGTCCTCCAGGTCGGCCAGCATCTGCCGGACGACGTCGTAGTTCTCGGCGTTCTGGGCGAACCGCACCAGCAGGAACGCGGTCACGCCGATGCCGACCGCCGAGGGATCGACGCGCGCCACGAGCTCGGCGATGACGCCGTCCCGGCGCAGCCGCTCGTAGCGCGCGACGGCGTCATCGACCGTCGTCCCGATCTCGGTCGCCACCGATGACAGGTCCGGGTGGACCTCCTCGGCGAGCCGGTGCAGCAGCCTGCGGTCGACGTCGTCCAGCGTCGTGCGGGGTGGTGAGGGCATGGTCGTCCTCCGGTTCGGGTCCGCGCGGCTCCGCTGCTCAGGTGCGGATGTACTCGCCCGGCGCGTCGTAGAGCACGGGGTGCTGCGCGCTGCCCATCTGGGGCGGATCGACCAGGTCGCCCGCCCGCTCCGACGACCAGGTCGACCAGTCCTCCCACCAGGACCCGACGTGCCGGCTGGCCTCGTCCTGCCACTCCTCGGCCGTGGGCGCGTCCGGCCCGGTGAGGTACCACCCCTTGGGGCCCGGGGGGTTCACGATGCCGGCGATGTGCCCGCCGCTGCTGAGCACGAAGCGGACCGGTCCGGAGAGCAGCTTCGTGCCGGCGTAGGCCGAGCGCCAGGGGACGATGTGGTCGTTCTGGGCGCCCACCACGTACGTCTCCTGCTTGATGTCCCCGAGGCTGATGATCGAGCCGGCCAGCTCGAGCTGGCCCTTGGCCAGCTTGTTCTGGACGTAGAAGTTGCGCAGGTAGAACGAGTGCATCGCCGCAGGCATCCGGGTGGCGTCGGCGTTCCACGCGAGGATGTCGAAGGCGGGCGGCTGCTGACCCATCAGCCAGTTCGAGACGATGTAGTTGAAGATCAGGTCGTTCGCTCGCATGATGTCGAAGGTGCCGGCCATGGACGCACCCTTCAGGTGCCCCTCCTTGGCCATCCGACGCTCCAGGCGCGCAACGGTCCGCTCGTCGGTGAAGACCTTGAGCGCGCCCGGCTCGCTGTAGTCCAGCAGCGTGTTGAGCAGGGTCAGCGTGCCGACGCGCGAGTCACCGGAGGCGTTGAGATACGCCGCGGTGATCGCGGTCAGCGCTCCACCAAGGCACAGCCCGACGATGTCGATGGTCTCTGCACCCGTGATCTCCTGGATGACGTCGAGCGCCTTCTGCGGCCCGTGGATGAGGTAGTCGTCCATGGTCACGCCGGACATCTCGACGCCAGGGTTGCGGTAGCTGATGGCGAATACGGTGCGTCCGTGGTCGACCGCCCACTCCACGAAGCTCCGGCCGGGGGCGAGGTCCATGACGTAGTACTTGTTGATCCACGGCGGGCTGCACAGCAGTGGGGCGGCGTGCACTTGCGGTGTCCGGGGGGAGTACTGCAGCAGCTCCATCAGCTGGTTCCGGAACACGACCTTGCCCTGCGTCGCAGCCATGTTCTGGCCCAGCACGAAGGGCGACGTATCGACCTGCCTGGGCCGACCCTCGTTGTGCAGGAGGTCGTCGACGAAGTTGCGCGCGCCGTCCGCGAGACTCTTGCCACCTGTGTCGAACGCCTTCTTGAGCGCTGCAGGGTTCGTGGCCAGGTAGTTCGTCGGCGCCATGGCGTCGTTCATCAGGTGCAGCGCGAGCAGCGCCTTCTCGCGCGTCAGGGGGTCCAGGCCGACCATGTCCACCAGGTCGTCGGTGAACTGCCCCCAGGCGGCGTGGGTGAGACGCAGCGCGTAGAACATGGGGTTGTCGGTCCAGGCGGCGTCGAGGAACCGGCGGTCCTTCGGGTTCAGGTCGACGGGCGCGGTGGGTCGTCCGCCCAGCCACCGCGAGAGCGCAACCGCCGGGATGGGGGCGAGCCGGCCGGACAGGCGGGCGATGGCATCGAGGCCGGCCGCCGGGTTCTTCATCGCCTTGGTCATCACGAGCCCCATGGCGCGGCCGAGCTCGGCGACGTCGGTGTCGTTGACGAGGCCCGACTCCGGCGCGAGGGCGCTCGCGGCCTGGTCCGCGACGTCCCACGGTGACTGCAATGCCATGGCTGGCTCCACTTCATCGGCAGCGCGACCGAGGTCCCGGGCCGCACTCGAGCGCCAGCACCCCGTTGTGCGGGAACCTACCCCTGCCTCGCCTGCCGCTCCACGCGGGCACGCGCACCAGGCGCGCGCGGTCGTGGCGCTCGGTCGGCTCCGTCGAAGCCCCGCGCGCCGGCTCGTGGTTGCGCGGGGACTGCTCGGCTCATCGGGACGGGGCTGTGACCTGCGCGTTTCCGGCCGCGACGAGGGCTGCCCGCCAGGCGCGTGACGCCGGGGCGGCGCGGCGGACCGTTCCGCCAGTCGGGGAATCGCACGGTTCCGCTGGTCGGAAGCAGCTAGCCCGCTGCGCAGGATGCGCCCGGCATGGGCATTGCGGGGGCACGTCCCGCACGCTCGGACGCGCGCGGTCCAGTCACCACGTGCAGCGCCTCGACGAGGGCGTCGCCGAAGGCAGCGGGATCGGTGACGCACACCCCGTGGTCCCCGACCAGCTCGACGGTGACCGCGCCGGGGACCGCCTGAGCGAGGCGACGCTGGCGTCTGGGCGGAACCATCGTGTCGCGGGTGGTGATCACGACGGCAGTGGGGACGTCCACCTCACCGATCCACATGCGGGAGTTGAAGTGCGCGGCGGCATGGATCGCCGCGACGGCGTCGGCCAAAGATGTGCGAGACAGCTGGAGCTCGGCCCACGAACGGGTCGCGTCGTCCGGGACGTGTCCTAGGACGCTCGATGCGAGCGTCTGGGCGGTGAGGAGGTGCCCCGCGGGACTCCACCGCGTCGCCATCGCCATGGCCGGCAACGTCATCGAAATGGCCTGCTCCATCGGTGAGCCGCGGACGTTGCGGGCCGTCGCGCACAGGACCAGGCCACTGACGCGCAGGGGATGCCGGCGCCACAGCAGCTGGGCGGCCATGCCACCCATGGAGTAACCCACGGCAACGAACTGCTGGATGCCCAGGACGCTTGCGAGCGCGGAGATGTCGTCGACGCAGCTCTCGAGGGTGAAGGGATCTCCCGACTGGACTCCGTCACCGTGCCCTCGGAGGTCGGGCGCCACCACGCGGGCGTGCGCCGCCAGGCGAGCCATGACGCGTGACCAGCCCAGCTCGGCCGTCATGCTCAGCCCGTGCAACAGCATCAGGGTCGGAGCCCCAGGGGGGCCGTCGGACTCCCAGACCGCCATGGTCCCGCGTCCGGGGATGGTGACGTTACGCACGGACGGCTGGATTGAACTGCTGGCTGACGGCCTCATCGCCCGGGCAGCATACGTTCGCCGGTGACGGGCGGCCCGGTGGAACCTGCGTAACCCGCGACAGGCCGCCGGCTGTCAGCCGCACCCGCACGCCACGGCACTGTGGCGCGCCGCGGGCTCAGCGGGGGGAGTGAGCGAACAGCGTGAGCTCCCACCAGCGGCGGACGAGCTCCAGGGCGGTTCGGCGGCTCCGGGGAGCGGGGTGGTGCGACATGGTGCTTCCCTCCGTGGACGTCGCTCGATAGATTTATCGAACGGGTTGCATACTATATCACGCAGCCACCTCGAGTCCCGGTTAGGATGCGGCCACGGCAGATCGGAACCGCGCCGTGGCCTGTCGCGGCGGCCCGGTGGGGCCACTCGAGGGGTGGCCGCCGCGGGATACCGTCTGTTGGCAACCGCCTTGACGTACGGCCGCGGGCTACGGACCCTCGCGGGGACGGTCGCTGCCTTCTTTCGACACCTCAGCGAGGAGTACCCATCATGACCGCCCAGGACGGCACCATCACGGCCGCAGCCGAGCAGACGCAAGGGAGTGGCTCTCGGCACTCCAGGCTGGCGAGGCTGCTAGCGCCGGAGAGCGCACCGACGTCGCTCGCCGGTGTCGTGGACGCGTACTTCGACCTGGCCCTGGGCTTCCTGGAGGCGCAGCGCGAGATGGTCAAGGACCTCGCCTCCACGCTTGGCAGGCCACAAGAGGGGACCCAGGCCGCCGCGGACGTCGAGCAGGCCGAGCGGGAGCGGGCCGAGCAGGCTGAGCGGGAGCAGGCTGCGCGGGAGCGGGCCGAGCAGGCTGCGCGGGAGCAGGCCGAGCGGGAGCAGGCCGAGCGGGAGCGGGCCGAGCAGGCGGCGCGGGAGCGGGCCGAGCAGGCTGCGCGGGAGCGAGCCGAGCGGGAGCGGGCCGAGCAGGCGAAGCGGGAGCAGGCCGAGCAGGCCGAGCAGGAGCAGGCTAAGCAGGACGAAGAGGCCAAGCGAATGGAGCGTGTCGAGCGCTACCGTGGGTTGTCCCGGGTGCAGCTGGTCGAGGAACTGCGCCAGCGCGGCCTGCCGCGGGCCGGGAACAAGCCGCAGCTGGTCGAGCGCCTGCTGGACGCGGACGACAGCTGATGCGGCTCGCGCGCCATCAGGACCGGCGTCGACGGTGATGTCGTGACTGAGCGGCCCGAGGTCACCGACTCCGTTCTGCTGCGCACGGGCGAGCGGGTGAGCATCCGGCCGATCCGCACGTCCGACGCACCGGGGCTCGCGGCGATGCATGCTCGCCTCACCGCGGACAGCATCTATCGCAGGTACTTCGCAGCGAGACCGGGACTTTCCCCGAAGGACGCGCGTTGGCTCACGACGCTCGACGAGGCGTGGCGCTTCGCCCTCGTGCCACAGCTGCGGAGGGCGCCCTCGTCGGAGTGGCCCGGTGCGAACATCGGCATGCTCAAGCTCCTGCGCTCTCTGGATCTGCCGATGCGCGCCGAGCGGGACGGGTCCGTCGTCACGTTCCTGCTGAACCTGCGGGGGATGGCCATACCCCGCGCCCGGCTGGACATCGCGACCGCGCACATCGCCCGCGCTGCCTCCGCGCGAAGGTCGAAGGCTTCCGCCTGAACTGCCGCTTCTTCGCCTGGAAGCGCTGGGACGCCAGGGCTACGGCGTCAGACTGAGCCCGGCCGGTCCACCACAGGAATGGCGTCCCGCTCGAGGAAGAAGCGGACCATTTCCGCTGATGCATCCGGTCCGTTGCTGTCGGTATAGGAACCGAGCCGGCTGCCACCGGACCAGGCGTGTCCGGCTCCGTGGACGAGCCAGAGCTCGGCGACCACCGACCCCGCCGCGTCGGTGTACACCGTCCGGCTGCAGGGCCGGCCGCCGGCGTCATGGCGGGTGGTGCAGGGGGCGGGACGGCCACCTTGACGTGCGCTGGCGGCAAGTCGGGCCTCGACGAGGCGGTGGGCGTTCACCGGCGACACCCGGTCGTCGCGGTCGCCGTGGAAGACGATGGGGCAGGTCCGCACCCGGCTGAGGTTGGCCGCCGGTTCGCATGGCCATGAACGCGCCCATCACGCTGTGCGCCGCTCGATAGGCCAATCCCGAGTGCACGCCCGCGGCGGCGAAGAGATCCGGGTACGTCGCCGCCATGACCGCCGCCATCGCGCCCCCCGCCGACAACCCGGCGACGTACACCCGCGTGCGATCGACCGCGAGCTCCGCCATGACCCGGCGGGTGATGCCCGCGATGATGGCGGGCTCGCCGCGCCCGGCGGCCTGGTGCTGGGGTCGGAACCAGCTCCAGTACGCGTGGGCGTTCGCGTTCTGAAGCTGCTCCGGGTAGGCGACCACAAGGTTGTGCCGTTCGGCGATCTCGTTCATCCGCGTCCCGGCAGCGAAGTCCGCGGCGTTCTGGTGCCCACCGTGCAGCAGAACGACGAGGGGAACAGGACGGCCGTCGTACCCCGAGGGAACGTACAGGTCGTAGCGACGCCGACCTGCGGCGCCGTCGTACTTCAGGTGGTGGACCTCGCCCGGCAGGGCGCGCTCGCGCGTTGCCGGGCGCGCCAGCCCGTACGTCGGCGCAGGGCCGGGGCCTCGGTGCCGGTGGGGAGCGCCGCGAGTACGGAGGATCCGTCCTGGAGGCCGCTCGGCGGTGTCATCTGCTGGCCTCTCGATCATGCCTGGATCTCCAGGAGGTCTCCCTTGACCGCGCCGACCCGGTCCCAGACGGACGCCAGAGTCACGACGCCGTGACGCGCAGAGAGGACTGTAAGCGCTTCACGGCGCCCGCGCTCGGGGAACACGCAGCCCTTTCTCCGCCGTTCGGTGCCTGCGTGCTGCGGGTACGGCGGGTCAGGTTTGCGCGGCGTGTGCTTCCAGGAAGCTGTAGACCTCGGTGTCGTCGACGCCGGGGAACGTGCCCGGAGGCAGGGCGGCCAGGAGATGGGTGTGCGCGCGGGCACTTGGCCACGCGTTGCCGTCCCACCGTGCGGCGAGCTCGGCGGGCGGCCTGCCACAACACGACTCGTCCGGGCAGCGGGACTGTTGACGAAGGGTTGTGTCCCGTCCGCGGAACCACTTGACGTCGGTGTAGGGCACACCCACGCTCACCGAGAAGGTGCCAGAGGACGTCGGTTCCACCTGGGCGGTGCACCAGTAGGTACCGCTGGGGGTGTCGGTGTACTGGTGGTGCGGCGAGGCCACCTCTCCCTGTGCGAAGACGGTTCGCGCCGTCCAGTGCCGGCAGACCGGCTGGCCCTCGATGGCGCCCATGGGGTCGGCCGGGAACACGACGCCGTCGTTCTCATACGCCTTGTAGATGGTCCCGCTCTCGTGGACTCGCATGAAGTGGACGCGAACGCCGAGGTGGTGCGTGGCGAGGTTGGTGAAGCGGTGCGCCGCCATCTCGTAGGAGACGGCGAACGTGTCGCGAAGGTCCTCGATCGCGATGTCGCGACCGGCCTTGGCGGTTCGCAACAGGTCCACGGCGGCGCGTTGCGGGACGAGCAGAGCGGCGGCGAAGTAGTTGACCTCCACTCGTTGGGTCAGAAAGTCCGCATAGCCCTTCGGCTGGTCGTGGCCCAGCACCACGTGTCCGAGAGCCTGGAGGGTCACCGTGCGCGGGTCGTGCCCGCGCCCTGCGTGCGCGGGTGGCAGGTAGACGCGCCGGTTGCGCAGGTCCGTCACGGAACGGGTCGACCGGGGAAGGTCCGCCGCCTGGTGCACGGTGAAACCGAGGTGTCGGGCCAGCGACGTGATGACCCGCTCCGTCAGCACGCCACCACGGTGCCCGACGGCATCGAGCAGGCCCTCGGCGGACCGCTCGACCTCTGGGAAGTAGTTGTTCCGGGCGCGCATCTCCTGGCGCAGCTCGGCGTTCGCCCGTCGAGCCTCCTCGGGAGTGGCCGCCTGCGCCTCGGCGCGGCGCTCCAGCTCCGCATGCAGGCCGACGAGCGCGTCGAGCGCATCGGCGGCAAGCCGAGGACCCGGCCGCACGTGGGGCAGGCCGAGCGACGCGTACAGGGGCGAGCGCTGGGCCTGCTCGAGGGCGATCTCCGCTGCCGCCCGACGACTCGGGGGATCGGCCGCGAGCAGCTCGGGGACGGTGACGTCGAGCGAGCGGGCCAGCGACTGCAGCACCGTGAGCCGTGGCTCACGCCGGCCGTTCTCGAGCAGCGAGAGCAGTGACGGCGAGACTCCGACGGCGGTAGCGAGCTCCGCCAGTGTCATTCCGCGGCGGCGGCGCAGGTGCCGCAGTCGGCGGCCGAGGGTCAGCAGGTCGGTGCCGGAATCGGTCACGACATGACGCTAGCGCAAGACCGGCGTTTCTTGACAAGCCATGAGCCTTGTCGAAACACGGGATCACACAAAGAGTCAGTAGTGACACCGGAGCGAGCGAGGAGATAGCCATGACGGAGACCCTGACCAGAGCGAGCAAGGACGGGGACGCGATCCCGGCAGCGCATCGGAGGGCGGCTACGACGGCAGAGGACCTGCGTCGGGACTGGGCGACGTCGCCCCGCTGGGCCGACGTGACCCGCAGCTACACGGCGGAGGACGTCATCCGGCTGCGCGGCAGTCTGCAGGAGGAGCACACGCTGGCGCGCCGTGGCGCCGAGCGGCTCTGGGAGCTGCTGCACACTCAGGAGTACGTCAACGCGCTCGGTGCGCTGACCGGCGGCCAGGCGGTCCAGATGGTCCGCGCGGGCTTGCGCGCCATCTACCTGTCCGGCTGGCAGGTGGCGGCAGATGGAAACCTTGCGGGACAGACCTACCCGGACCAGAGCCTGTACCCGGCGAACTCGGTGCCGGCGGTCGTGCGCCGCATCAACAACGCCTTGCTCCGCGCGGATCAGATCGATCACGCGCAGGGCCGCGAAGGGACCGACTGGCTCGTCCCGATCGTCGCCGACGCAGAGGCGGGCTTCGGTGGGCCGCTCAACGCGTTCGAGCTGATGAAGGGAATGATCGCGGCCGGTGCGGCGGGCGTTCACTGGGAGGACCAGCTGGCGTCGGAGAAGAAGTGCGGCCATCTGGCAGGCAAAGTCCTGGTGCCTACGGCGCAGCACATCCGTACGCTCAACGCCGCGCGCCTGGCGGCCGACGTCAGCGGCGTCCCCAGCCTCATCGTGGCGCGGACCGACGCGCTCGCCGCGAACTTGCTGACCAGTGACATCGACGAGCGCGACGCGGAGTTCTGCACGGGTGAGCGCACGTCCGAGGGCTTCTACCGTGTGCGCAGCGGGCCCGCGGCCGCGCTGGCGCGCGGGCTCGCCTATGCCCCGTACGCCGATCTGCTCTGGGTGGAGACGGGCATCCCCGACCTGGAGTTCGCCCGCACCTTCGCCGAGGGCATCCACGACCAGTACCCGGGCATGATGCTTGCCTACAACTGTTCACCATCATTCAACTGGAAGGCCGCCCTGGACGATACCGACATCGCACGGTTCCAGCGCGAGCTCGGCGCCATGGGGTATGCGTTCCAGTTCATCACGCTCGCCGGCTTCCATGCGCTGAACCACTCGATGTTCGAGCTCGCGTACGGCTATGCGCAGCGCGGCATGTCTGCCTACGTCGAGCTCCAGCAGGCCGAGTTCGCGGCGGCTGAGCAGGGCTACACGGCCGTCCGGCACCAGGCCGAGGTCGGCACCGGTTACTTCGACGCGGTGACGACGGCGCTGAGCCCGAACAGCGCAACCACCGCGCTCGAGGGCTCCACCGAGTCCGAGCAGTTCCACACTCCGCACTGACCCACCGAAAGAGACAGGAGCCCACCGTGCAGCGCAGCACCGTCAACGTTCTCGGCCCGCACATCGACCGGCAGGAGGAGCTCCTCACCCCGGCGGCGCTGGACTTCCTGGCCTGGCTCGACCACCTCTTCTCGCACCGCCGGGCCGAACTTCTTGACCTACAGCTCGTGCGCCGACGGGTCATCGACGAGGCCACTCTGAGCTTCCGACCCGAGACCGCGTGGATCCGTAATGACCCCACCTGGCGAGTGGCTCCGGCGCCGGCCGACCTCCAGGACCGCCGAGTGGAGATCACTGGGCCGCCCACGCGGAGGATGGCCGTTGGCGCGCTCAACTCCGGGGCGTCCGTGTGGATGGCGGACTTCGAGGACGCGCTGTCGCCGACCTGGGCCAACATCGTGGATGGCCAGCTGTGCCTGATGGACGCCCTGGACGGGCGCCTCGACGTCACCTCGGCCGAGGGCACCCGCTACCGGGTGGGACCGTCCCAGCCCACGATCGTCGTGCGTCCGCGGGGCTGGCACCTCACCGAGAAGCACCTCGTCCTCGACGGTCGTCCGCTCAGCGCGTCCCTGGTGGACGCCGGCCTCTACCTCTTCCACTGCGCGCAACGCCAGATGGGCCGGGGGAGCGGGCCGTACCTGTACCTGCCGAAGATCGAGAACCACCTTGAGGCGCGACTGTGGAACGACGTGATGTGCGCAGCCCAAGACGCCCTTGGCATCCAGCGAGGCACGGTGCGGGTCACGGTCCTGATCGAGACGATCACCGCGGCCTTCCAGATGGAGGAGATCCTGTACGAGCTGCGGGACCACGTGTGCGGCCTCAACGCCGGCCGTTGGGACTACCTGTTCAGCGTTCTCAAGAACTTCTCCCGCCGGTCCGGCTTCGTGCTGCCAGATCGGTCCGCCGTCACCATGACGTCCCCGTTCCTGCGCGCCTACACCGAGCTGTTGGTGGCGACGTGCCACCGACGCGGAGCGCACGCCATCGCGGGAACGGCTGCGGCGGTTCCGGACCGACGCGATCCCCAGGCGACCGCGCGGGCGCTGGCCGAGGTTCGTGCCGACAAGCAGCGCGAGGCCCGGGACGGCTTCGACGGCTCCTGGGTGGCCCACCCGGATCTCGTCCCGGTGTGCCGGACGGCGTTCGACGCGGTGCTCGGCAACCGCCCGCACCAGATACACCGAACCCGCGACGACGTCCACGTGACCGCCGCCGACCTGTTGGCCGTTCACCAGACGAGCGGTGCGGTCACCGAGGCCAGGGTGCGCACCAACCTTGGCGTTTCGCTCGCCTACCTGGAGGCGTGGCTGCGGGGGAGCGGCGCCGTCGCCATCAACGGTCTGATGGAGGACGCGGCGACCGTGGAGATCTCCCGCTGCCAACTGTGGCAATGGATACACGCAGGCACCAGGCTGTCTGACGGCCGGGTGGTCACCCGTGAGCTGGTGGAGATGCTGGCGAGAGATGAGCTGGCCCGCTTGCGGACGTCGGACCCCGGCACCGGACGCTGGGACGACGCTTTCGACGTCCTCACGCGCGTCGCGATGGCGCAGGACCTGCCCGCCTTCACCACCTCGGTCGCGTACGCGCAGTACCTGGTGGTCCGCGCCCCGATGATGCCACGGCCGCGAGCCGCGGCACAGGTCACCGCCAAGCCCGACGTCAGCCCAGCGGCCGCCTTGCTCGCCCTTTCGCGGCCAGTGGCTGCGCTCGGCTGAGGACGACCCGGGGGTTTGGCGAACAGCTTCGCTCAGGACGGGAAGCCGAACTCGCGCCTGGGCGTGTCCCAGAGGATGGCTTGGCGGTGGGCGGCGTCCGGTACCTGGTGCGCGAGGAGGTCGAGCAGCGGTCCGTAGTCGACGCGCTCGGGCATTCGCAGGAACGGCCAGTCCGAACCCCAGACACAGTGCTCGGGACCGAACTCCGCCACAAGGGCGCCGAGAAAGGGAAGGAGGTCGGCGTTTGGGTACGGCTCCCGCGAAACCTTGACGCAGCCGGACAGCTTCACCACTGCTCTTCCGGAGCTGCCCCATCGCAGCAGCTCCCGGAACCCGGGAGCGCCGACGCCCTCAGCGGGATCGGGCCGCCCGACGTGGTCGACGAGCACCCGGACGCCCGCGCGGGCGAGCAGCGGCGTCAGCGCCACCAGCTGGTCACCGGTCACCTACACGTCGGCGATCATGTCCAGGTCGGCGAGGTGGGACAGCAGCGGACCGGCGTCCGCATAGTGCTGCACCCCAAGCAGGGCAGCATTCAGCGTGACCCCGACGACGCCGTTCCGGCGCAGCGCGGCGAGCGCGACCCGCGACGTCCCGTTAGGCACCACGGCCATCCCGCGATAGCGCCCCTGGCCCTGGTGGAGGGCGTCGAGCAGGCATCTGTTGTCCTCGCCGTAGCCGGAGTTCGGACCGACCAGCAGTGCGTGGCCCACCCCATGCGCTTCGAGGACCGTCTGCAGGTGCGCCGGCGTGCCGAGTTCCTGCCCCGCCGGTGCATAAAAGGTGTCGGCTGCGTACGGGAATCGGGCGGGGTCGAACACATGGACATGGCAGTCGGCCACGCCGCCCAGCGAGGGGCGGGCGATCTCCCTCTGCTGCTGGTCGATCTGGCCTACTTGGGAATCTGCGAGACGCTTCGCAGCTCGTCAGGATTCGCGGTGCCGAAGCCGAAGAACTCCAGGTACGCCGGGATCTGCTCGAACAGCATGTCGGTGCCGACCTGGACTGCGCATCCTCGCTCCTTGGCTGCCGCAAGGAAGGGCGTGATCTCCTGTGCCATCACCACCTCGCCGACGAATGTGCCGGGGTCGATGCGCTGGACGTCCATCGGCAGCGGGTCACCCGGGTTCATGCCCAGGGGAGTCGCGTTGACCACCACGTCGTAGCCGGCGGGGTCCTTCGACCCGGTGGTGACGTCGATCGTCGGGTAGTGCTCGCGGATCCGTCCCGCGAGAGCCTCTGAGACGCCGGGGCCAGGGTCGAACAGGCCGAGCCCGGCGACTCCAGCCTGGGCGAGCGACGCCACGATGGCCGACCCGACGCCCCCGTTGCCGACGACCAGCGCGCGTGTGCCCTCGACCGCGAAGCCCTTGCGTTGGATGCCGCGCACGAAGCCCGCGCCGTCGAACTGGTCGCCGAGCAGGGTACCGTCCTCGCGGAGCAGGACCGCGTTGGCGGCTCCAGCGACCCGTGCAGTCGGTGTCACCTCGTCCACCAGCTGGATCGTCGTGACCTTGTGCGGCATCGTGACGAGCGCCCCGCGGATGTTCGTCAGCTTGAACAGGTACTTCAGAAAGTCCGGGTACTCCTCGGCCTTGACGCCCATGGGGACGACGACGGCGTCGATGCCCTTCTTCTCGAACCACGGGTTGTAGATGAGGGGCGACTTGAACGCGAACGTCGGATACCCAAGGTGCGCGATCAAAGTCGTCGTGCCGCTGATCATCGGCGCTCCCGTTCTTCTTGACAGGCCAGGACCCGTGCGGCCGCGCGTGAGGCCTCGCCGTGTGTACCAGCGCCCGCGCAGGAGCACCAGAGAACCTACCGGCCAGCGGAAGCCATGGCCTTCTCGACGAGGGGGCGTCTTCACCCCGGCAGGAGGAGCAGCTTTCCGGACGTCCGACGGCTCGCGAGGTCCTCATGGGCCTGCCGCGCTGCTGTGAGTGGGTACCGGCCGCCGATGTGGACCTCGAGCGACCCGTCGGTCGCCAACCCGAACACGGTGCACGCTCGCTCCAGCAGCTCCGCACGGTCAGCGATGTGGTGGATGAGCGTGGGGCGGGTCAGGTAAAGGGAACCCTTCGAGTTCAGCACCTGAGGGTCTAGGGGCGGTACCGGCCCGCTGGCCGCGCCGTACAGGACCAGCGTGCCGCGCACCCGGAGGCTGTCGAGGCTGGCTTCAAAGGTTGACCGGCCCACCCCGTCGTAGACCGCGGCCACGCCACGCCCACCGGTGAGCCGACGAACCTCAGCAGCCACGTCCCGCCGCGTGTAGTCGATGACATGCTCCGCGCCGGCCTCCCGCGCCAGTGCGGCCTTTGCCGACGTGGAGGTGGTGGCGATGACATGACCACCTCGCAGCCGCACCATCTGTGTGAGCAGCGCACCTACGCCGCCCGCCGCAGCGTGCACGAGAATGTGGTCACCGGGCTGGACGGCATAGCTGGAAAAGCACAGGTAGTGAGCCGTCAAGCCTTGGAGCATCAGCGCCACTGCCGTCTCGTCGTCCACCTCATCAGGTACGGGCACCACGCGCTCGGCGGGAAGGACCACCTGGCTCGCGTAGCCACCGCCTGGCACGTTCGCCCACGCCACGCGGTCACCGACGGCGACGTCCGAGGGGCCAGACTCGACCGCGGCCACCACGCCCGCGCCTTCGGAACCCGGGATGAACGGGACAGGGACCGGGTACTGCCCCTCCCGCTCGTAGATGTCGATGAAGTTCACGCCGCATACGCGCACGTCGACCAGCACCTGCCCCGCCGTCGGAACGGGTGCCTGCCTTTCCTCCACGCACAGCACGTCCGGACCCCCCGTCCGGCTCACCATGACGCACTGCATGCCCGCTCCTCTACTGGTCAGGGCCGGACGCGGGGGCCTGCGCTGAGGTGAGCCCTGCACCGCACACTTCCCGGCTGATGCCGAGCGCCGCGGTGCGCACGGCGGGGGCGAGTCGCTGGACGTCCGAGCGAACCGGGCGGCTGACCAGCGAGAGTGCCGCCATTACCGCGCCCGTGACGTCGTGGATAGGCGCCGCGACGGACATGGTTCCGAGCGTCATCTCCTCCGCGCTGTGCGCGTAACCCTTCCGCCGGACGTCGGCGAGGGTACTGAGGAGCGTCTCGGGCGCCACGATCGTGTGCGGTGTGAAGGCGTGCAGCCCTCGGGAGATGACGTGGTCCACGACCTCGGCCGCAGCATGGGCGAGCAGGACCTTGCCCACGCCCGTGGCATGCAGGGGTAGTCGGCGGGCTTCCCTCGCCTTGACAGGAACAGAGCGGCGTCCGGTCGTCTTGAGGATGTAGAGCGCCTCGTAGCCGTCGAGGACGGCCAGGTGCACGTTCTCGTGCGTCGCTTCATACAGGTCAAGCATGTAGGGCGCAGCGAGGTCCCGAAGGGCTAGGCCTCGTCGCGCGAGGGAGCCGATCTCCCACAGGCGCAGGCCGATCCGGTACCCGCCGTGCTGTCCGGGCTCGAGGAGCCCTCCCTCGACGAGCTCGTTCGCGTGGCGGTATGCCGTCGACGTGGCCAGCCCGCTGCGTCGGCTGAGCTCGTTGAGCGACATCTCGGTGGCGCCGGGCTGGAACGCGTCGAGGATCGCCACCACCTTGCTGGCCACCGACCGGCGTCCACCAGAGTCTGCGTCCTTGGTCATCGGCCTCCTCGTGCCGCATCGACCTGAGCCCGCGATGCCCGCCCCGAGCGGCCGTGCACAGGCTCACTCAGGGGCTGTCGAGGTCTACTCCGCGTCGTTCCTGAGCGAAGGAGATGGCCAGGAGCGACACCAGCGCGACCGCCATGATGAAGATTCCGACCGGGACGTAGTTGTTGTCGTACGCCACGAGCAGCGCCGTTGCGATGAGCGGTGCCGGCCCCCCGATCGCGGCTGCGCCGACCTGGTACCCGAGGGAGATGCCGGTGTACCTCACGTCGGCACTGAAGCTCTCCGCGAACAGGGTGCCGAGCACCGCGCCGTACATGGACCAGATGATGCTGAAGCCGATGATCAGCGCTACGTACAGCGCGATCACGTTCCGCAGCGACAGCAGCCAGAAGAACGGGATGGCGTAGACGAAGATGGCGACCACGCCGGCGGTGTACACCTTCTTCCGCCCGATCCGGTCGGAGAGCGAGCCCATGTACAGCATGACCGGGATGGCCAGCACGGCCGAGACCAGTACGGCGTTGAGGACCGTGCCCTGCTTGTAGCCCAGCGTGCCCTTGGCATAGGAGATGGTGAACGTCGCGAACGTGAAGAAGGTCGCGGTCTCGATCAGCTTGGCCCCGATCGTGATGAGGACGGCCCGCCAGTGGTGCCGCAAGGTCTCCACGATCGGGACGCGGGCTTCATGATGCTCAGCCTTGACCTTCACGAACGAGGGGGTCTCGCCCACCCTGGTGCGGATCCAGAGCCCCACGAGGATCAGGATCACGGACAGCAGGAAGGGAATTCGCCAGCCGATGCTCTTGAACCCCTCGTCGGAGAACAGGGCCGTGGTGACGGAGCCCGCCAGTGCGCCAAGGGCCAGCCCGGCGAGCGCACCTGTCTGAGGAACGGCTCCGTACAGACCCCGCTTCTCGCGCGGTGCGTACTCGACAGCGAGGAGCAAGCCGCCGCCCCATTCGCCGCCGAGGGCCAGGCCCTGGATGAGCCGGAGCGCGACGAGCAGTATCGGAGCCCAGATGCCCACGGACTGGTAGGTGGGCAGGAGTCCCATGGCGACGGTCGAGCCACCCATCAGGGACAGCGTCGCCACGAGCGTCTTCTTGCGGCCGACCCGGTCGCCGATGTGACTGAAGATGATGCCGCCGATGGGGCGGACCACGAAGGCCAGGGCGAATGTCGCGAACGACAACGTCAGGCTGACGGCGGGGTCGGTGCTGGGAAAGAACAGCGGGCCGAAGATGATTCCGGCCATCGTCCCGTAGAGGAAGTAGTCGTACCACTCCACGGCGCTGCCGATCGCGCTCGAGACGAGTGCGCGGAGCCTGGTCCCTCGGTCGATGTCGACCGGCGACGTCAATGTCTGCGGTGTCGTCATAGCTTCGGACCTCCGGGGGTCTGCGCGTGGCCAGGCCGGTAGGGGCGGCGCGCGCCTTCACGCACCGGGCAAAACGGTGCAAACGGCCGCAGTGTAGCGCCAGCGGACGCCGCACCCCACGTCGACCCCCGGGGTGCGTTCCGCTGGACGAAAACGGCTGCTGGTTCGGTAGCGGCATGGCGCACGGTGATCGCCTGCGGCACGCTGACGACCGCTCGAGTGGGTCTTAGCCTGGGCGCGACCCGACTTCGACCTCAGCCCGACCCGGAGGAGTCCATGCGCAAGGGCATCGCGACCGTCTCGATCTCGGGGACGCTGCCGGAGAAGCTCGAAGCCATCTCCGCTGCGAAGTTCGACGGCATCGAGGTGTTCGACAACGACCTCGTCGCCTCAACCCTGTCGCCCGGGGAGCTTGCGCAACGGTGCGTAGACCTCGGCCTGCAGATCGACCTGTTCCAGCCGATCCGCGACCTGGAGGGGCTGGACCCGGAGCGGTTCGCCGCCGCCATGCACCGGGTCTCGGTCAAGTTCGATGTCATGGAGGCACTCGGGGTCACCCTGGCACTGGTCTGTTCCAACGCGACGCCCGAGGCGCTGAACGACGTCGACCTGTCCGCGGAGCAGCTGGCGCGCGTCGGCGACGCTGCCCGCGAGCACGGCTTCACCATCGCGTTCGAGGCGCTCGCATGGGGCACGCACGTCAACCGGCTGGCGCAGGCGTGGGAGATCGTGCGACGCACCGATCACAGCTCCGTCGGGCTCGCGGTCGACACCTTCCACCTTCTCGCGCGCGGCGACGACGCGACCGCGCTGGCCGACGTGCCGGGTGACCGCATCGCCTTCCTGCAGATCGCCGACGCACCGCACATGGACACCCAGCTGCTCGAGTGGAGCCGGCACCACCGATGCTTCCCAGGACAGGGGTCGTTCGACCTCGCCGCCGTCGTCGGTCCGGTCATCGAGAAGGGCTACCGCGGGCCCTTGTCACTTGAGATCTTCAGCGACATTGTGCGTGAGGCGGACGCGCGTGCCACCGCGTTGGACGCCATGCGCTCGTTGATGCATCTCGAGGAGGAGCTGCGCCGGCGGTGGGATGCCGCCGGCCCAAGCGCACGGCCCCGCGTGACGCTGTTCGACCCGCCGCCACCGCCGGACCGGGTCGGCCCGGGCTTCGTGGAGGTGGCGGTCAGCGAGGACGGCGACCTCGCCGGCCTGCTCGGCGGCTTGGGCTTCGTGCGTGCCGGCCAGCATCGCTCCAAGCGCGCCACCTGGTGGCGCAACGGCGCTGCGGACGTCATCCTCAATGCGTCACCCGACCTGGAGGACCGCTTCGCGCGGGCTACCCACCGCCCTGAGGTGACCGGACTGGGCGTGGAGGTGGCCGACGTTGCAGCCCTCGGGGAGCGCGCCGGCGCCCTGCTGTGGTCGCGACTGAAGCTGCGGCGGGGCCCGGATGAGGTTGTCCTGGTTGGCACGGACACACCTGCCGGTGTGCACGTTTTTGCGGCAGGATCCCGAGGTAGCCGGGACGACTGGCGGCGGGACTTCGTTCCGGAGGCCGACGGCGCACCCGGCGACGAGAGTGGTGCGTTCCTTGGTATCGACCACGTCGGCTATCCGATGCCCTTCGACGTCAGCGACGCGGAGATCGCCTACTACCGGACCTTGTTCGACCTGAACGCCGGACCTGTGTCCGAGTTCCCGGAGCCGCGCGGAAGGGTGCGCTCACGGGCGGTGCGCCGCAGAGACGCCCGCCCAGGACACGACGTCCAGGTCGTGCTGAATGTTGCTGAAAGCCGCGGCCCCACCCGCTGGCGTGGCCTGGACCAGGTTGCCTTCGGGGTCCCTGACGTCTGCGCCGCAGTCACCGCCGCGCGCCGGGCGGGAGTCGGCATGCTGCGGGTGCCAGCCAACTACTACATCGACCTTGACGCACGCTTCAGCCTCGGTCGTCACCTGCTGACGCTGTTGCGTGAGCATGACCTCTTCTACGACCGGACCGCGAACGGTGAGCTCCTGCACGCCTACACCCGCACGATCGCCGGGAAGTTCTATGTCGAACTGGTCGAGCGGCGGGGCGAGTATGCCCTGTTCGGGGGGGCCAACACCGGCTTCCGCCTTGTCGCCCAGGCCGCTCAGCCGGAGGATGCTCGCCCGGCGCGCTGACGGCTGGAGCATATGTCCCCTTGAGGCGTCCCCTCGACGGCATTGATCAGCGATCCCTCGCCGGCAAGGCGGGCTCTGGCGCCGCTCGAACAGTTCGTCGCTCGACCGCCCGGGCTACGCGCGCCTTCGAGCTGTGGTGGGTCCGGAACCGACGCGGCCGGGGCGATGGACACGGGCCGCGGCGGTCGTAGCGTGGTGCCGTCGTCACCGTGCTGAAAGTCATCGCCGCTGGGGTCGAAATGACTAGTCGCGGAGTCCCGGGCAGTCGGCGTCGCGCGGCCCAGCCGCGCTGCCCGGGCCACGCCGGCGACGTCATCCGAGTCGCTGTGCCTTCTTTTCGGCCACCGCCGAGAATCTGCCGTCGCTGACCGTGACACGCCGCAGCACCTCGCGCGTCCCCGCCGAGCTCCAGGCTCTTTCCCAGGGCGGGCGTATCGATAGCCTGATCGTGGAACTTGGACCAAGCGGAGGTGATGGGGTAGGTGTTCGCGCATCGGGTCATGACGCTGACGGGCCCGGACGGGCTCGTATGGACCGAGGCCGAAGACCCCGTGGCAGCTGGCAACGTGGTTGTTGATGTGGTGGCCGCCGGTGTGTCGTATGCGGATCTGCTGCAGACCACGGGCGACTACCAGCTGAAGGTTCCTATGCCCTTCACTCCCGGCATGGACGCCGCGGGCGTTGTTC
The DNA here is from genome assembly GCA_035264765.1 of Actinomycetales bacterium. Taxonomy (GTDB): domain Bacteria; phylum Actinomycetota; class Actinomycetes; order Actinomycetales; family Angustibacteraceae; genus DATFPQ01. The sequence continues at coordinate 34,871 of DATFPQ010000044.1, forward strand.
GCTCGACCCCAGCTAACACCGGCCTGACCGTGGGCCAGCGCGTTGCGGTACTAGCGTCGTACGGCTGCTGGCAAGAGCTCGTCAGCGTGCCGGCCGAGCGAGTCCTTCCACTTCCGGAAGATATGAGCTTCGAAGCCGGCGCCGCCGCTCCGCTCAATCACTTGACCGGCCTGTTCGCCTTGGTCCGCCGTGGGCATGCTCGCGCAGGTGAGACGCTCCTGGTGCATGGCGCCGCCGGCGGCGTCGGCACAGCCGTGGTTCAACTTGGGCGGGCGCTCGGGCTGCGCACGGTCGGGGTCGTCGGCGACGACGCCAAGCGCGAGTTCGCGCTCCGCTGCGGGGCGGATCACGCCGTACTCAGCCAAGCCTGGTTGGGAGCGGTGCGCGAACTACTGGGAGAGCGCCCAATCGACATCATCGTCGACCCCGTCGGTGGCGATCGAATGCTCGACAGCTTGCGATGCTTGAAACCCGAGGGCCGGGTACTTGTGCTGGGATTCACCGCCGGCGAGATACCCAGCGTCAAGGTCAACCGGCTACTCCTGGGTAACACTGGGGTTCTCGGCGTCGCCTCCAGGGAGTTCTTCGAGAAGCAACCTGCTGTCGTCGCTGACCTATGGGCGCGACTGATCGAGTTGCGGCGCACCGGAGCGCTGCCCGACCCTCCGATCCAGCCGTACCCGTTCGCCGACGCCCGCAACGCTCTGCGGACGGTCGCCCAGCGCCAAGCCAAAGGAAAAGTCGTCTTAAGCACGCAGCGGGTATAAGTGCGGGCCGTCGGAACTCAGGGGTGAGAAGGCCGCCCCCGGGGTCGGGGTGAAGGCGATGCGGCTGTGCGCCCAGGCGCCGTGCGGATCCACCCGCAGGTGATGTCCGGTCTGTGGCAACGATGGCCCCACAGGGGCCTGGAGTCGGCGATCGGCTTGCCCAGGAGATCGACAAGGCATCCCGGATGCTGGTGTTCGGGACGCGCCCCCAGACGTGAGAAGAAGTCTCAAGATGCCTCCCGATTCTGGTGCGACGGATCGGCCCGGGGTTGAGACCTGGTACCACCGCAGTTCATCGCTGCTGAACCAGACGAAACTACCTGCACGGGCCGCTCGGTCCGCAGATCTGGATCGAGCGCACGCAGCACGCACTCGCCGCGGCTGGATGCGTTGTCGTACCTGCTGGTTGGAACGCTTAGCCTGGCGGTGAAGGTCACGACTGTGCCAGGCTGCGGCTGTGCTGGGTATCCGCCTTGCCGGTGCGGGTCGTCGACGAGGCGGTCGCGGTGCGCGCGCACGGCCGAGCTTGAGCCGCATAACTGGCTCATCCCAATCCAGGGTGTAGTTGCGGTCTGAAGCCGCCGGTCTCGAGCAGCGATCTGGCGATGTAGTTGGTCAGGTTGCGGAACCCGAGTGCGGAGCACTTCACGGGCTGGTGCGCCGAGCTCGGCCAGCAGGCGCAGCTGCGCGGTGAGCAGGTCGGCGTCCTGCCCTAGGGTCACCCAGAACACCCCGTCCGGGAACGCCTCCCGTACCCGCGGGTCCCGGGCCACCGCGGCCGCAACCACCGTCTTACCGAAGCCGCCCTGCCCGCCCACACCGATCCCGGGTACCCGGCCGGTGACCACGACCGTGGCCCGCTCGGGACTCAGCAGCATCGCCCGGACGGCCTTGATCTCGTCGCGCACCACGAAAGCCGGTGGCAGCTCGGGCACACCGTGCAGGTTGCCGGCGCTGCCGCCAGCCGGTCGCGGCGCCGCCGGTTGTGCACCCGGCGACGCCGCCGTCGGCGCCGGCGGCGGAGCTGTCGGGCCGGTCAGCTTGAGGATGCGTTCACACACCAGCCGCAACCGCCGGTTCCGCTCTCCCGGCCGGTCGTCGTGCAGGTCCATCGACGCGGCGATCCGCAACCACGCCG
>DATFPQ010000045.1:0-2260 GCA_035264765.1 Actinomycetales bacterium
GCGCGGCGGCGAGCGCGGGGACGGCCGGCAGGGTGGCGACGGCCATGATGGTGCCTCCAAGGACGGTGAGGGCGGAACGGCGACTGATGCTGGTCTCGGACATGCTGATTTCGAGCGACCGACAATAGGCGGGTGACTGAACGGAAGTAGCGGGCAGGCACGGGCTCCGGCGACAGTAGAGGTGTCACCCATCCCCGTCGTGGAGGCACCGTGCCTGTCCTGCCAGTCTGCCTGTTGGAGCCCCTGTGGGTCCAGTTCTCGGCGCTGCTGCCCGAGCGTCCCGCCGTCTCGCCGACGCATCCGCTGGGCTGCCACCGGCGGCGCATCCCGGACCGGGTGGTGTTCGAGCACGTGATCGCCGCCTTGGTGCACGGCTCCGGGTACGAGCGGATCGCGGGCCCCGGCTGCTCGGACGCGACGATCCGTCGGCGGCTCAAGGAGTGGGCGGCCCTGGGCCTGGGCGAGCAGGTCCACACCCTGGCGCTCCGGGCCTACGACCGGATGATCGGGCTGGAGCTGGACGACCTGGCGGTCGACGGCTGCATCACCAAGGCCCCGGGCGGGGGCGAGGTCGCCGGCCGCTCGCCGGTGGACCGGGGCAAGCAGGGCCTCAAGCGCTCGGTGCTCACCGAGGGGTCCGGCCTGCCGCTGCACCTGGTCACGGCCGGCGCCAACCGCCACGACGCCCCGCTGCCGGGGCCCACGCTGGACGGGCTCGACAAGCTCGACGGCCTCCCCGACGACGCGACCGTCCACCTGGATCGCGCCTACGACAGCGACCGGAGCCGTGCCCTGCTCGACGCCCTCGGCCTCGACGGCGCCATCGCCCGCAAGGGCGTGCCCGCCCCGGTCCAGGCCGGCGCGCGCTGGGTCGTCGAGCGGACCCACAGCTGGATGAACGGCTACGGCAAGCTCCGACGCTGCACCGAGAAGCGTGCCGCCGTCGTCGACTTCTACCTCTTCCTCGCCGCCGCCCTCGTCGTCCTCCGCCAGCTCATCCAGCGCGCCCGCCTCCGCTATCGCTGGGCCACTCGCCCAACTTCACGCCGGCTCAAGTAGCGCCTTTTGTCGGTCGCTCTGAGCACTACTTTGGCGTCTCTTCAGTGGGCGAGCGGGCGTGTGAGCGGCGAGCTGCGGCGCGCGTGGGCAGCGGGATCTGAGTCTGGCAGGCCGGGCAGGTGACGGAGAGGAGCAGGGCAGCGAGGAGGTCACGACGCGCGGCGGGCACGTTGCGCGTGGGGGGGGAAGCCGGCCCCGGTCTGGCCGGCGGCGCGGAGGAGGGCGTGGCACCAGACGAGGGCGACCAGGGCCAGGTGGCGATGGAGCCCCGGCCAGGTCCGTCCCTGGTAGTCGCCGAGCCCGAATTCCTGCTTGCCGTCTTGATGGAACCGCTCGACCGCCCAGCGCTGATGGGCCAGGCGGAGCTGCCCGTCGAGTGGGCGGTCGTCCAGGGACCGGGCGAAGTACCATTTCGATTCGCCGTCTTGACCAGGAAGCGGACGCTCGCCGATGAGCCACCCGAGCGGGCCGGTCGTGTCGCCGTGGCCGCGATGCACGCGCAGGCGGCAGGCCTGGCGCTGGCTCCCCTGCTGCTGCGGATCGAGGACGGTCACCGTGGCCCACTGGTGCTCGGGCACACCCGCCGTCAGCGTTTCTGCGGTGTGCAGCGGCGCGACCTGGGTGGGATGCGGATGGACGCGGGGGCGGCCGGCGCGCGCGTGGGGCGTCTCCGGGGCGGCCCCCTCCCGCCGCCGGCGCCCCGGGCGGCGCGTCGGCGGGAGGGGGCGAGCCGCGGCCTCGGCGACCTCCGCCGGCAGCCGAGCTCCGAAGGTCTTGGAGACCTGGACGACGTACGGCTCCCGCCGTTCCCCCAGGCCGGCCAGGAACGTCGGCACGTCGCCGTACCCCGAGTCCGCCGTGACGACGGCATGCCCCACTGCAGCCGCGCGCGCGCGGTCGATCAGGCCGAGCGCGAGCTCCGGCTTGGTCGCGAACGTCACCGCCTCGGGCACCCGCGCCGCCTTCCGTCGCTCGGCGTCGGCGGCCCACTCCCGGGGCAGGTACAAGCGCGTGCCGACCGGCCAGTGGCTGCGCCGATCGGTGTAGTGCGCCGTCACCGCCGCCTGGCAGTTCGCCAGCTTCCCCAACTCGCCGCAATACTGGTGCTTGACCCCGACCGAGTGCTTGCCCTGCTTCGGCAGCTCGGTGTCGTCCAGGCACAGCACCCCGGTCGCCGCGTCGGCGTACCCCTCGGCGACCA
>DATFPQ010000046.1:0-19503 GCA_035264765.1 Actinomycetales bacterium
CACCTGGTCTGCGTCGACGTCGAGCATCGGCCGGAAGCCCCACACCGGCGCCAGCTGTGCCAGGGCGCTCTGCACGTCGACCCGGACGTCCCCGGTGTGCACGGGAAGCGGGAACGGCTCGGCCGGCGGCAGGCCCGGGTCGAACTCGTCGTCGACCAGCAGCCCCCACACGTTCCCGAACGAGACGCTGCCCACGAGGTCCTCGATGTCGACCCCGCGGTACCGCAGGGCACCGCCCGCGCGGTCGGGCTCGGCGATCTCGGTCTCGAAGGCCACCACGCCCTCGAGCCCGGGGTGGAAGGTGCCGTCGGTCATGGGCGTCCTCCTCGTCGAGTGCCCCGGCGACATTGTGCACGTCACCCCGGGAAGCGCCGGTGCGCGCCGTTAGAGTCGCCGGGTGAGCGCCGGACCCCCCGAGGAGCCTCCCGTCGTCGACCCCACGGCTCGCCTGACCTACGAGGGCGAGCTGCTCGGCGACGACGTCACCGGAGCGCCGCTGCCCTGGGTCGCCCGCTGGTACAAGGAGGCCGAGGCGGACGAGCGGGTGGTGGAGCCCGGGGCGATGGTCGTCGCCACGGTGGACGCCGACGGCCGGCCGGATGCGCGGACGGTCCTGCTGAAGGCGCTGTCAGCGGAGGGCTTCACCTTCTTCACCAACACCCGGTCGGCGAAGGGCCAGCAGCTGGCCGCGACGCCGTACGCGTCGCTCGTGCTGCTCTGGCACCCGATGTACCGGCAGGTGCGGGCACGCGGCCGGGTGGAGCCGACGTCGACGGCTGAGGCCGCCCGCTACTTCGCCTCTCGACCGCGTGGTTCGCAGGTCGCCACCCGCGCCTCGCGGCAGTCGCAGCCGATCGGCTCCCGTGCCGAGCTGGAGGCGCGGGTCGCGGCGGAGGAGGCCCGCTGGCCCGACACCGCCAGCCCGGACGACGTCCCCGCGCCCTCGACGTGGGGCGGCTACCTGGTGCGCCCGGACGTCGTCGAGCTGTGGGTGGGCCAGCGCTCGCGGCTGCACGACCGGATCGTGTTCGTCCGCACTGGCCGCGGCGACATGGACGACGCGCGCAGCTGGCGGACCACCCGGCTGCAGCCGTAGCGGCCTCGGCCTGCTCCCACGGCCCTGGCCGCCGCCGGTTGCTCCACCTCAGCCGGTGTGCGGCGGTTTCCCGGCGGCATGGTGGAACATCGCGGCCTCAGTGGAGCAACGCCCTTGCCAGCGCGGTCGGCCGGCTGCGACGGTGGACCGGCCGTGAAGGGGGTCCGCCATGACCGGTTCGCTCGGTGAGCGCGGCGGTTTGCCCCAGCTGGACGGGACCACGCTGGTCACGGACTCCGGGCTGGAGACGGATCTGATCTTCCACCACGGTGTCGACCTGCCGGCGTTCGCCGCCTTCGTGCTGCTGCGCGACCAGCGCGGGCGCGCGCTCCTCGAGAGCTACTACCGGGAGCACCTGGAGACGGCGACCGCGCACGGGATGGGATGCGTCCTGGAGACGCCGACCTGGCGGGCCAGCGCGGACTGGGCGGCGGCCGTGGGCTGGACCCGTCAGGAGGTGGCGCGCGTGAACCGGGACGCCGTCGACCTCGTCGTCGGAGTTCGTGCGGCGGTGCCGAAACGGGCGGGGCCTTGCCTGGTCAGCGGCTGCGTCGGGCCACGCGCCGACGGGTACGTGGTCGGCGCCCGGATGACGGTCGACGAGGCGCGCCGGTACCACGCCGAGCAGGTCGACGTGCTCGCCGAGACCGAGGCCGACCTCGTGAGCCTGCTGACCGCCACCTATCCGGAGGAGGCGACGGGGTTCGTGCGCGCGGCTCAGGTGGCGGGCGTGCCGTCGGTCGTGTCCTTCACCGTCGAGGTCGACGGCCGGCTGCCGGACGGCTCGACCCTGGCCGACGCGGTGACCGCGGTCGACGAGGCCACTGCGGCCGGGCCGGCGTACTACATGGTCAACTGCGCACACCCTCGGCACGTGCGGCCGGCGCTCGACCCGACGTCGGAATGGTCGCGCCGACTGGTCGGGGTGCGGGCCAACGCCTCGACGAAGAGCCACGCGGAGCTCGACGAGGCGACCGAGCTGGATGACGGCGACCCCCTGACGCTGGCGGAGGAGCTGCTGGCCCTGCGCTCGGTGCTGCCGGCGCTGACCGTGCTCGGCGGCTGCTGCGGCACCGACGTCCGGCACATCGACGCACTGGCGAGCGCGCTGGCCCGGGGCTGAAGCGTCTCAGAGTCCGATCTTACGGTCTCGCATTGCGAGACGCCACGCATGCCGGTTTTCGACCTCACGAGGTCATTGCCCTAGCGTGGTCGAGGTCACACCAACCTCGGGCGCCAGAGCCGCCGTCCGCCCGGTCCCACTCTTCGCGGGACCACCGGCGAGACCCAGGAGGCACTCGTGAGCCGCCCACGTTCCACCCCGCTTCACCGTGTCGTGCTCGACGTCACCGAGCGCATCGCGGATCGCAGCCGCGACAGCCGCGCGGCCTACCTCGACCGGATCGAGAGCGCGCGCGCCGAGGGCCGCGCGCGCTCCGCGCTCGGCTGCAGCAACCTCGCCCATGCCGTGGCGGCGTGCGGCGCCGGCGAGCGCGCAGCCCTGACCGGCGACGAGGCCGTCAGCGTCGCGATCGTGACGTCGTACAACGACATGCTCTCCGCACACCAGCCGTACGAGACGTACCCGCGGCAGATCAAGGCGGCGGCTGAGCGGGTCGGCGCGGTCGCCCGCGTCGCCGGTGGCGTCCCCGCGATGTGCGACGGCGTCACGCAGGGCAGGGCCGGCATGGAGCTGAGCCTGTTCAGCCGCGACGTCATCGCCATGTCCACGGCGATCGCGCTCTCGCATGACGTCTTCGACGCCGCCCTGATGCTCGGCGTCTGCGACAAGATCGTCCCAGGGCTGGTCGCCGCCGCGCTGGCCTTCGGGCACCTGCCGACCGCCCTGGTGCCCGCCGGGCCGATGTCCAGCGGGCTGCCGAACGCCGAGAAGGCTGCGGTCCGACGTCGGCACGCGGCGGGCGAGGTGGGACGCACCGAGCTGCTCGCCGCCGAGGTCGCGTCGTACCACTCGCCCGGTACCTGCACCTTCTACGGGACGGCGAACTCGAACCAGCTGCTCATGGACGTCATGGGCCTGCACCTGCCGGGTGCCGCGTTCTTCTCGCCGGACGACCCGGTGCGCGCCGCGCTCACCGACGCCACGGCCGCGCGGGTCGCCGAGATCGCGGCCGGCGACGCGCCGTACGGCATCGGTCACGTCGTGGACGAGCGGGCCGTCGTGAACGGCGTGGTGGCGCTGCTGGCGACCGGCGGATCGACCAACCACACCATGCACCTGGTGTCGATGGCGGCGGCCGCGGGTGTGGTACTCACCTGGGAGGACTTCGACGACCTGTCGCGGGTCGTGCCCCTCTGCACGCGCCTGTACCCGAGCGGTACCGCGGACGTTAACCATTTCCATGCTGCGGGAGGCACGCCGTTCCTTGTCTCCACGTTGCTCGACGCGGGGCTGCTGCACCGGGACGTCCTGACGCTCGCCGGGCCGGGACTCGACCACTACCGCCGGATGCCGGCGCTCGACGAGTCCGGCGCGCTGACGTACGTCGACGCGCCCACCGTCAGCCGCGACCTCGCCGTCCTGCGCCCGGCGCACGAGCCGTTTGCGCCGGACGGCGGTCTCCGAGTCGTCCGCGGCTCGCTCGGGCACGCGGTCGTGAAGGTCTCCGCCGTCGCACCGGACGACCTCGTCGTCGAGGCCCCGGTCCGTGTCTTCAGCGACCAGGCCGGTGTGCTCCAGGCCTTCTCGCGGCGCGAGCTCGACCAAGACGTGATCGTCGTCGTACGCGACCAGGGCCCGTCGGCCAACGGCATGCCGGAGCTGCACCAGCTGACGCCGTCGCTGTCGGTGCTGCAGCGGCGCGGGCACAAGGTCGCGCTGCTGACCGACGGCCGGATGTCGGGCGCGTCCGGTGCCATCCCGGCCGCGATCCACGTCACCCCGGAGTCCGTACACGGCGGTCCGATCGCGCGGCTGCGCGACGGCGACCTGGTCCGGCTGGACGCCGGGTCCGGATCCCTCGACGTCCTCGTCGACCCCACGGAGTGGCAGCTGCGCACGGCTGAGCCGGCGTCGCACCAGGAGCACCAGGGCACCGGACGCGAGCTGTTCGGCGCGATGCGCCGCGCCGTGGGCCGCGCGGACGAGGGCGCCCACGTCTTCGGCCCGCTGGCGCGGCCGGCCCGAGCCACCGAGTCCCTCACCGCCGACCTGCAGGAGAGCGCACGATGACCACCACGACCCTTCCTTCCGACGTCCTGGTCGGGGACCTGCTCGACATCGCCCCGGTTGTCCCCGTGGTGGTGCTGCACGACGTCGAGCACGCCGTGCCGCTCGCCGAGGCGCTGGTGCGCGGTGGCATCGGGATCATCGAGGTGACCCTGCGCACCGCGGCCGGCCTGCCGGCCCTGGAGCGGATCGCCCGTGAGGTCCCGGGCATGGTGGCCGGTGCGGGCACGGTGACCACGCCCGCCCAGGTGGACGCCGTCCGGGACGCGGGCGCGCGGTTCCTCGTGACGCCGGGGTCCCCGGACCGGCTGCTCGGCGCAGCGCTGGACAGTGGCCTGCCGCTGCTCGCAGGCGCCAGCACGGTCACCGAGATGATGCGGCTCGCCGAGCGCGGGCTCACCAGCCTGAAGTTCTTCCCCGCCGAGCCGAGCGGCGGCCGCGAGTACCTCTCCGCCGTGTCCGGGCCGCTGCCAGACCTGCGGTTCTGCCCGACCGGTGGCATCTCCGCTGCGACGGCTCAGGAATACCTGGCGCTGCCGAACGTCGGCTGCGTCGGCGGCTCGTGGCTGACCCCGCGCGACGCCGTCGAGTCGGGGGACTGGGACCGCGTCGAGCGGCTCGCGGCCGAGGCCGCTGCGCTGCGCTGAGACGCCGAGGCCGCTGCCCTGAGTTGAGATGAGGGCGCGCGCTCGGCACGGAGACGCAGGCTGAGCTCGGAGCGGGTGCTGCGCGCTGCGCCCGCCTGCGACTCCCCTCGGGTGCAGTGCGGGCACGGGAAAGCCCGCAGGCTGCTCCTCGGGTGAAGAGCTGCCGCGGGCACGGGAAAGCCCGCAGGCTGCTCCTCGGGTGAGGAGCTGCCGCGCTGGACGAGGCGCGGCTCCTGCGGGCTTCGGTGACTGCCTGGATCTCGCCAACCGCTACCGCGGCGGAGGGATCGAAGGAGCCCGTCCGAGTAGACGGCGGCTAGCGGGCAGCCACCTCACGCGTCCGTAGATCACTCACTTCTCGGACCACCTCCTTTCCCGTGTAGCGCAACGGTACGACGAGTCGCCTTGGGGCGCAAAGCAGTTGGAGCCGCGGTGGTCCGTGTCCTGTGTCTGCGGCCTCGCCGGTGGGGCCTGATCGTGGCAACCAGCTTTCACGCGACGACGCTCGTTGCCACGATCAGGCGGATGGTGCCGGGGCCGCGGACACATCGGGCCAGGTACGCCTCCGTGAGCGCCCGCCGATGCTGAGTTGACGAGATGCGGGATCCGACGTCGGCCTCAGACCGTGGTGACGACGTCCTCGAGGTCGAGCCGGGGGCTGCGCGGGAACCACGCGTCCGGGCCCGGGTGGCCGATGTTGACGACGGCGAGCGCGTGCTGGTTGGTGCCGGAGAAGAACTCCGCGTCGATTCCGGCGGCGTCGAACCCGGTCATCGGGCCTGCGGCGAGGCCGGCCGCGCGGACGCCGAGGATGAAGTAGGCCAGCTGCAGGGTCGCGTTGAGCTGAGCGGCGTTCGCGCGCACCGTGTCGTCGGCGAAGATCGCCTTGGCGCCCGGGAAGTGCGGGAAGGTGCGATGCAGGTGCTCGTGGAAGTCGTGGTCGGCGCTGAGCACCGCGACGAGCGGAGCCGACCCGGCCTTGGCACGGTTGCCCGGGGCCAGGTGACCCAGGAGCCGGGCGCGCGCCTCGTCGCTGCGGACCAGCAGCACCCGCAGCGGCTGGGTGTTCATGGACGTCGGCGCCCACTTGACCAGGTCGTAGATGGCGGCCACCTGCTCGTCGGTGACCGGCTCGTCGGTGAACGTGTTGGCGGTGCGCGCCTCGCGGAACAGCAGGTCCTGGCCCTGGGGCGACAGCTCCAGCAGGTCGGTGCGGGTGTCGTCTGCGTACGTCGTCATGCTGGGTTGAAGCTTCAACTAGCACCCTCACATTCCCGGTTCACGCCGGCGGTCCGCTCCTTCGTGCCGCGATGCTGCACCCAGGCCGATGCACCCACGGCGCGGAGCGGCCTTGCTGGGCATTGCGCGCGCGAGCAAGCGCTGGGTCAGACGGGACGCACCGCCGCCGGGTCGACGCGTAGCCACACCGCGGTAGCGCGGGCGAGCGGGACGCCTGCCGAGGGGCGGTCGGTGAGAGGCCCCGAGGTCCCCGACGCCGCCGAGGCGCCGGACGCCGATGACAACGGTGCAGCCTCGTCGGACGCCGCGGAGTACAGGGCCGTCTCGGTGAACGCCTTGCGCCCCTGCTCGCCGAGGGCACGGCCGACGATGACGTAGCGCCCGCCGACGCGAGGGACCTCGCGCACCTGCGCCGTCATGGTGCCGAGGACCATCGGACGACCCACGAGGTCCAACGACCAACCGCCCGGGCAGTCCAGCGCCGCCCAGCACACGGCCAGGTCGATGCAGTCAGAGTCGGAGACAGGGCTGAAGTTCTCGGCGGCGCACAACGACGCGTCCGGCACCCAGGCGGCCGCCGTGTCGCTGGGCCGGTCGACGAGCCGGCCGGGGGTGAGGCGCAGCCCGTCGCCGGGCTCGCGCTGCGGGCCGCAGACGAAGCAGGTCGGAAACGGGTGCGAGTCCACACCGGCGTAGGCGTCGGCCGCCGCCTGTGCCACCGGCCACGGCACCGGGTCGGGAGCCGCGGCCGCGAACGGCGACGGCACCCGGTTGACTGAGGCGACCGGGGTCTCGCCGGACCACGCGCTGAGTCCGCCGTCCGCGCCGGCCTGCACCTGCAGCGGGGCGTCGAGAGGGGGCGGCGAGCGCAGCACCACCCTGACCGCCTCATCCGGCCCCGGCTCGAGCAGCGCCGCCAGTCTGCCGCTGACCCAGCCACCGTTGCCGGACGTCGGTGGGCCGTTGAACCGGCCGGGGACGACGAGGGGCTCCACGTGCGCCATCCCACCACGCACGAAGAAGACCGCGACTGGAGGCGCAACCCAGGTGGAACGAGCCGACCTCGGACCACCCGCTCAGGACGGGGAGCTGGGGCCCGGCCGGAGGCGCAAACCATCCCCAGCGAGGCGACCACCCGCTCAGGACGGCAGCTGGGCGAACCGGTCCAGAGCCTCCCGTCGCTCGACGGCGTGGTCGACGATCCGCCGCGGGTAGCCGTGTGCGTAGCCGTCGTCCGCGTCCCACGGCTGGTGTGCGGCGGCGCCGGGCAGGTGCGCGAGCTCCGGGACGTAGCGCCGGACGTACTCCCCGTCCGGGTCGAACTTTCTGCCCTGCGTCACGGGGTTGAAGACCCGGAAGAAGGGCGCGGCGTCCGTGCCGCTGCCGGCGACCCACTGCCAGCCATGGTTGTTGCTCGCCAGGTCGCCGTCGCGCAGCCAGCGCAGGAAGTACCGGGCCCCGTGCCGCCACTCCACGTGCAGGTCCTTCACCAGGAACGACGCGACGACCATCCGCACCCGGTTGTGGACCCACCCCTCCATGCGCAGCTGCCGCATCCCGGCGTCGACGAACGGGAAGCCGGTGCGGCCCTCACACCAGGCCCGGAACGGCTCGCCCGGCTGGTCGTACGTCAGGCGGGCGTACTGGGGACGGAGGTACTCGCGGGCCGAGCCCGGCTGGTGCCACAGGACGTCGGCGTAGAACTCGCGCCACGCGAGCTCGCTGCGGAACACCTCGGCGCCCCGGGAGCCGTGCCGCGCCAGGTCGGCGAGCAGCGTCCGCGGGTGCACCTCGCCGTACTTCAGGTGCGCCGACAGCTGCGAGGTGCCGTAGAGGTCCGGCCGGTCGCGGTCGGTGTCGTACGACGTGAGCGCGGATCCGACGAACGCCTCCCACCGGGCCAGCGCCGCCCGCTCCCCGACGTCCGGAAGCCGCAGCCCGTCGAGGTCCGGCTCGTCCGGGAGGCCGGCCGAGTCGACGCCGCGCGCCCACCGCAGCCCGGTCGGCGGCGAACCGGCCGGACGCGGCCAGCCGTGGTCGCGCCAGGCCCGGAAGAACGGCGTGAAGACCTGGTACGGCGAGCCGTCCGGCTTGGTGATGGTCCCCGGCCCCACGGCGTACGGCGTCCCGGTCCGTACGAGCGGCACGTCAAGCGCGCGCTCGACCGCGGCATCCCGCTCGCGCCCGTACGGTCCGGCGTCGGCCGTCACGTGCACGGACGCCGCGCCCAGCTCGCGCACGACGGCGGGCAGGACGGCGGCAGGATCGCCCACGCGCGCGACAAGGGAGCCGTCGAGACCGGCGTCGAGTGCGCGCAGCGAACGCACCAGCCAGGCGCGGCGAGGGTCGCCGGCCGGCCGCCAGAGCCGCGGGTCGACGACGAACAGCGGCAGCACCCGGCCGCCGTCCGCAGCCGCCGCGGCAGCGTGCAGCGCGGGATGGTCGCCGAGGCGCAGGTCGCGGCGCAGCCACAGGATGGTGTCCGGCACGCCGCCACGCTAGGAGGGCCGAGCGCGGACGGCTTCTCGGTGGCGCGCTCCGCAGCGCGTAGGCTGATGGATCGACAGCGCGCCGCGGCGACCGCCGGCACCAGGACGAGCAGCGCACCAGGAAGGGCCGGCCCGTGAGCGACCTCATCGACACGACCGAGATGTACCTGCGCACGATCTTCGAGCTCGAGGAGGAGGGCATCGTCCCGCTTCGGGCCCGGATCGCCGAGCGGCTCGGCCACAGCGGCCCGACGGTGTCGCAGACGGTGGCCCGGATGGAGCGGGCCGGGCTCGTCGTGGTGAGCGGCGACCGGCACCTGGAGCTCACCGACGACGGGCGGGGCAAGGCGACCCGGGTGATGCGCAAGCACCGGCTGGCCGAGCGGCTGCTGATCGACGTCATCGGGCTGGAGTGGGAGTTCGTGCACGACGAGGCGTGCCGCTGGGAGCACGTGATGAGTGAGCGCGTGGAGCGCAAGCTCTTGGAGATCCTGGACCATCCGACCCAGTCGCCGTACGGCAACCCGATCCCGGGGCTGGAGGAGCTGGGGGAGGACCTGGCGGCCGAGGACTTCCGCGTCGGCGGCCTGCTGCCGCTGACCGAGGTGGCGTCCGCGCAGGCCGCCCCGGTCGTCGTCCGGCGGATCGGCGAGCCCGCGCAGGCGTTCCCTGAGGTCCTCGGGTCGCTGCGGGACGCCGGTCTGCGTCCCGGGGCGCAGGTCACGGTGCACCGGGTCGGGGGCGGCGTGGTGGTGGACGCCGACGGCGCCCAGGTGGAGGTGCCGATCGGCGTCGCGGAGCACGTGTACGTGGCCGTCGGCCAGCCCGCCGGCGCATGGCTCACCGCCGGTGACACGCCTGTGGACGCTGTGTGACGCCCGTGCGAACGCGCGTGTACGGTTAGCCCTGCCTCGGGCTGAACTGGGGCTTTCTCGGGCGGACGCCGAACCCTGCCACCGCACGCGGGAAAACGAACGAAGACCGTCTGGCAGGGGCGGGGGACCCACGTATGTGGTCGTTCCCGGACCTGATCCGGAACGTCCTTGGGGTGAAGCCACCAGCGGCACGGCCTAGCGGCCCTGACGTGACGTGGCCGGGTGCTTCTCCCACCCGAACCCGACAGCTCACCTCGAAGGCGTCCGGAGAGGTACGGCTGTGTCGTCACGCACCCCTGGGCGCCATCGCGCGCCCGCGCCCGTTCGTTCCACCACCGTCGCTCGCACCGGCGCCGTCCTCGTCGTCTCCAGCGGGCTGGTCGCCGCGCTCGGGCTGCAGGCCAACGCGGCCCCGAAGGTCCGGTCCGCCGGCTCCGCAGCCGCGGCCAGTGCCGCGCCAGCACTCGGGGTCCAGGCTTCGGCCCGCGTTCCCGCTGCCCTGGTGGACGTCGTCCCCGCCGCCCCGCGATACGGCGACATCGGCTCCACCGCAACCGTTGCGCCCAAGCCCGAGCCCAAGCCGAAGCCGAAGGCGAAGCCCAAGGCGAAGCCCAGGCCGGAGCAGGCGACGTCCGAGGGCGCGGCGCGCCACACCCTGGCGGCTGCCGCTGCCGGCGAGGAGTCGGTGGCCGAGCGCCGGACCACGCGCAGGGCAAAGGCCAAGCGCGCCAAGGCCGAGCAGGTGCGGACGGAGGGCAGGCGCACCCGGTCCAGCCACCGGGTCAGCCGCTCCACCGAGCGGAAGAGCCGGTCGCACCGGTCGGCGGACGTCCGTGCGGGCGCACCGGGTTCGGCGTCCTTCGGGGATGCGGTGATGAGCATCGCCGCCGGCTACGCCGGGATCATGTACCGCTACGGCGGCACGACTCCGGCCGGATTCGACTGCTCCGGCTACACCTCCTACGTGCTGCGCCAGGTCGGCGTCTCTCTCCCGCGCACCTCGAGCGCCCAGCGCGCGGCGAGCCGGCGGGTCTCGCGCAGCGAGGCCGTACCCGGCGACCTGGTGTTCATGCCCGGCCACGTGGGCATCTACGCCGGCAACGGCCAGATGTGGGACGCCCCCCGCAGCGGCAAGGCGATCAGCAAGCGCGCGATCTGGAGCAGCTCGGCGACGTTCGGCCGGGTCGGCTGACCGACTGCATCTCGACGGCCCGCACCGCACGGTGCGGGCCGTCGTGCGTCCGCACGCTGCACCATGCGCCGTCAGGGCCGGGGACACGAGTGACGGGATGGGCCAACCGGGATGACCGGACGCGGATCGGCCTTTACCCTGGCGCAAGGCCCGTCACCTCGGGCGGGCCCGGACGCCGACGTGTCCCGCACGCCAGCAGGGCCCGTCGGCGAGAGAGGGGCCCGCTATGCGGACGCTCGTGCTGAACGCCGGCTACGAACCCCTGTCGGTCGTCTCCTTCAAGCGGGCCGTGGTGCTCGTGCTGGCCGGTAAGGCCATGGTGCTTGCGGAGACAGGGGACTACTTGCACAGCGCCGAGCTCGCGCTCGGCACTCCGTCGGTCATCCTGCTGGTGCGGTACGTCCGTACGCCGCGGCGGCACTCGGTGGCGGTCAGCCGTCGTGGCGTCCTGCGCCGGGACGGCCACCGCTGCGCCTATTGCGGCAACCACGCGGAGACCGTCGACCACGTCCACCCGCGCTCACGCGGCGGGGGCGACTCGTGGACCAACCTGGTCGCGTGCTGCCTGCGCTGCAACGGCGTCAAGGGGGACCGGACGCCCGAGGAGATGGGCTGGCGGTTGCGGCACCGACCGCACGCGCCGTCCGGGCCGCTCTGGGCACTGCGCGGGACCGAGGCGGTCGACCCGCGCTGGGAGGAGTTCCTGCAGCTGGCGGCCTGAGAGCCGCGTTCCCTGGGGAACACCGGGCGCGCCGTCCGGTGTTCGTGCGTCCATGAGTGATGCGCTGCAGGTCGAGGTGTGGTCCGACGTCGTGTGCCCCTGGTGCTACATCGGCAAGCGGCGGCTGGAGGCCGCGGTCAGCCGGTTCGAGCACCCCGTCGAGGTGACCTGGCGGTCCTTCCAGCTCGACCCGTCCGCCCCCGCACAGGGAGGCGACATGGCGGCCGCGCTGGGCCGCAAGTACGGCGGCGGCCGCGAGGCGGCGCTGGCGATGATGGCGCAGGTCAGCTCGGTGGCCGCCGGTGACGGTCTGGAGTACCACCTCGACCGGACGACACTCGTGAACACGAGGGACGCGCACCGGCTGCTGCACCTGGCGCACGAGATCGGTGGCGTCGAGCTGCAGGGCGCGGTCAAGGAGCGGCTGATGCGCGCCTACTTCACGGAGACGCTCGTGGTCGGCGACCGCGCCGTGCTGGAGCGGCTGGCGGTGCAGGCTGGGCTGCCCGCTGAGCGGGTGCGCGAGGTCCTGGCGTCGTCGGAGTTCGACGCCGACGTCGACCGGGACCAGCGCGAGGCCGCGGCCCTCGGCGCCACCGGCGTGCCGTTCTTCGTCATTGACCGTCGCTACGGCGTTAGCGGGGCACAGCCGGTGGAGCTGTTCGAGCAGGCGCTGCGGCAGGCGTGGGACGACCGCAAGCCGGCGCTGATCACCCCCGTCGTCTCGAGCGCGGCCAGCGACGACGTCTGCGGGCCGGACGGCTGCTGATCGGACGGCTGCTGACCCGGACGCCGAGCCCGCCGGCGCGGTGAGGGTGCGGCCACACCAACAGGAGCGGTCGCCGCTTCGCAGTGCTGGAGCCCGTCGACCCTCGGTTGGTCCTGCCGGTCGGGCGCGCGGGCGCGGCCCTGCGCTCGACGGGCGGTGGTCGCGCGGGGTACATGCGGCCGTGGGACGGGCGTAACGTCCGTTCGGTCCGATGACGGCCGGGCGGCCGGAGCGACCGGCGCGCTCGTTCGCCACCCTCGTCGGGAGTTCCCATGGTCGTTCTCCGCCGGGCCACGACCGCAGTTCTGGCCGCTGCCCTGGGTATCGCACTGCCGCTTGCCGGACCGGCGCCCGCCGGCGCGGGGACAGGCTCGCCGTCAACTGCCGACGTCGGCATGGACGTCCGCGCGAGCACCCACGCGAGTGCTGGCGTGCGGATCGGCGCGGGCTCGGCCGTCGCGACCCTGCCTGGCAACACGAGCGTGCGCCGCCACCCGACCGGGACGGTGCCCGCCCTCCCGTTGGGTCCGGCGGGCCTCACCCAGACCGCGACGCGGGAGCGGCTGGGGCCCGGCGTCCGGCTGACGACCGTGGTGCGGGGCCGAGCGTCGAGCCAGGACTCGTGGGTGCTGCGGTCGCTGCAGCCGACCCGGGCCGCCGCCGACGACCTGGCCGCGAGGATCCGGGCACAGGGTAGGCCGGCGACGGTGCAGCGGATCGACGAGCGGGCGGCGGACGACCCTGCGTCCGGCCCGCTGGGTTGGCTCGTCGTGAGCTCGGGCTACCCGACCGAGGCAGCGGCTCAGCGCGCGGGCGCGGAGCTCGCGAGGTCTGGCGTCACCGGGCTCGGGGTGAGCAACACCGCCCTGTACCGGACAGACGCCACCGGGCCGTGGGTGGTGCGGATCCTCACCGTCGACCGCCGGAAGCTGCGCCAGGTGCGCGCGCACCTGGCTACCGACGTCGTGCCCGGCCGGGAGACGACGTCGGCGGTGGCGCAGCGACTGGGCGCCGTCGCGGCGGTCAACGGCGGGTACTTCGTCGTGGGCAGCGCCGACGGCGTGCCGGGCGACCTGGCCGGTGTCGCCGTCCAGGACGGCCGGTTCGACAGCGAGGCCGTCGCCGACCGGGCCGCACTGGTCGTGGACGGCCGGGCCACCGTGATCGCCGCCGTCACCACGCGGCTGCGCCTGACGTCGTCCGACGGCGCGGTCGAGACGCTCGACGGTGTCGACCGGAGCATCGGCCGGGTGCGTGACTGCGGTGCCCCCGGGAACCAGCCGACCGAGCGGCCGCAGCAGGACATCACCTGCACGAACCCCGATGACATCGTCGCGTTCGACGGCGCTTACGGCCAGACGGCCGAGGAGGGTCCCGGGGTCGCCGTGACACTGGACCGCCGGGGCCGGGTTCTCGAGGTCCGCCGCGAGCGCGGTGGTGCCATCCCCGCTCACGGCCGGGTGGTCGAGGCCATCGGCGCCGGGGCGACCTGGCTGACCGAGCATGCGCAGGTCGGCCGGACGCTGCGGGTCACGAAGGTGCTCCGAGCGGCTGGCCGGCGGCTGGTGCTGCGGCACCGGACCGGCATCGTCAACGGCGGTCCGTTCCTCGTCCGCGCCGGCCGCGTGGACGTGGACGCGTGGCACGAGGGGTTCGTCCACCCGGACGACCCCGCCTTCTACTTCGGCTTCGGCGTCTCGCGGAACCCGCGAACCATGGCGGGGCTCACCCGGCGCGGCGTCCTGGTGCTGGTCACGGTGGACGGGCGCGCTCCGGGCTACAGCATTGGGATGAGCTTTGCGGAACAGGCCCGGGTCATGCATGCCCTCGGTGCGCGCGTCGCGCTCAACCTGGACGGCGGTGGGTCGACCACGATGGCCGTTCGCGGCCGGCTCGTCGGGCGTCCCTCCGACACCACCGGGGAGCGACCGGTCGGAGACGTCGTGACCGTGCTGAGCGGGAGCCGCCGCTGAGACGCGGTCGCCTGTCCGGGATCTTCCACCTGGCTGACAAGCAGGCGTAGGTTCCGAAGAGTGGACGACGCGGTGGTGGTGTCCGATCTGCGCAAGAGCTTCGGCGAGACCGTCGCTCTGGACGGCCTCGACCTGAACGTCGCACAGGGCGAGGTCCACGGCTTCCTCGGGCCCAACGGCGCCGGGAAGACCACCACGATCCGCGTCCTGCTCGGCCTGCTGCGTGCGGACGGGGGCACCGTGCGGCTGCTGGGCGGCGACCCGTGGCGGGACTCCGTGTCCCTGCACCGGCGCCTGGCGTACGTACCCGGTGATGTCACGCTCTGGCCCAACCTCACCGGCGGCGAGGTCATCGACCTGCTGGGCCGGCTGCGCGGAGGGCTGAACCCCCGGAGGCGCGCGGACCTGCTCGAGCGGTTCGACCTCGACCCGCGCAAGAAAGGGCGGGCGTACTCCAAGGGGAACCGGCAGAAGGTCGGCCTGGTGGCGGCGCTGGCCTGCGACGTCGAGCTGTTCGTGCTGGACGAGCCGACGTCCGGGCTGGACCCGCTGATGGAGGACGTGTTCCGGCAGGTCATCCGGGAGGAGGCCAAGAAAGAGGGCCGAACCGTCCTGCTGTCGAGCCACATCCTCTCCGAGGTGGAGGCGCTCTGCGACCGGGTGAGCATCATCCGCCGGGGCCGGACCGTCGAGACCGGCACGCTGGAGAGCCTGCGGCACCTCACTCGCATCTCGATCACCGCGGACGTCGCCCGGCTGCCGGACGGACTGGCCGGTCTGTCCGGCGTCCACGACCTGCAGGTCCAGGACCACCACGTCCAGCTCCAGGTGGAGTCGACGGAGCTCGACCTCGTCCTGCGCCAGCTGACGGCGTGCGGCGTCCGGAGCCTGACCAGCCGGCCACCGACGCTCGAGGAGCTCTTCCTGCGCCAGTACGACGGGGCGCAGCCGGTCCAGGCACCATGAGCGCCCTCACGGGGACCGGCGCGCTGGTCCGCCTGATCCTGCGCCGGGACCGGGTCGTGATGCCCGCCTGGATCCTCTTGGTCGCGTTGGTGCCTCTGGGAACGGCTTCGGGGACCGCCGCGCTGTACCCGACCGACGAGGCTCGGCAGGGCTACATCGACGACCTCAGCCGGAGCTCGCTGCTCATCCTGTTCTACGGTCGGACGCCGACTCCGGACCTCGGGTCGCTGATCTTCTGGCGGTCCGCGTCGGGCATGGTGATTCTGGGCCTGATCGGCTTGCTCACAGTCATCCGCCACACCCGGGTGGAGGAGGAGGCCGGACGCCGCGAGCTGGTCGGGTCGGCCGCCGTGGGCCGCTATGCCGACCTCACGGCCGCGCTGGTGGCCACGAGCGGAGCCTTCCTCGTCCTCGCGGTGCTGGTGGCGCTCGGGATGGCCAGCCAGCGCACACCCGTGCCGGGAGCGGTCGCGATGGGGCTGGCCTGGGCGGCGGCGGGGATCCTGTTCGCCGCGGTGGGCGCGGTGGTCGCGCAGCTGAGCCAGTCGGCCGCGGCGGCGCGGGGCCTGGGCATCGCCGTGCTCGCGGCGGCGTTCGCCGTGCGCGCCGTCGGCGACGTGGCGGCCCAGCAGGGGAGTGGTCCCTCGTGGCTGTCGTGGGTGCCGCCACTCGGATGGGCCTACCAGGTGCGGGCGTACGACGGCGACCGCTGGTGGGTGCTGGGGATGGCCGCCGTGCTCGCCGTGGCGCTGTCCGGCGTCGCGTTCCGCCTCGCGGCCCGGCGCGACCTCGGCGCCGGGCTGCTGGCGCCTCGGCTCGGACCCGCCGTCGCCGCACCGAGCCTGCGCACGCCGCTGGCCCTGGCTTGGCGACTGCACCGGGGCACGCTCTACGCGTGGACGGCCGGGTTCGTGGTCTACGGCCTGCTCATCGGCGGTATTGCGGACGCCGCCGGCGACCTGGTGGGGGACAACCAGCAGCTGCGGGCAGTCATGGAGCGGCTCGGTGGGCAGTCCGCGCTGAGCGACGTGTTCATCGCGAGCAGCCTCGGGATATCCGCCCTGATCGTGTCGGCGTACGCGATCTCGGCCGCGCTGCGGATGCGGGTCGAGGAGGCGGGCCTGCGCAGTGAACCGGTGCTGGTGGCCGGAGCAAGCCGGTTGGGGTGGGCGGGCAGCCACGTGGTGTTCGCCCTGCTGGGCCCAGTGGTGGCCATGGCCGCAAGCGGCCTGACCGCGGGAGTGGTGTACGGACTCAGCACGGGGGACGTCGGTCGCCAGGTGCCGCGGGTCCTCTGGGGGGCTCTGGTGCAGCTGCCGGCGATCTGGGTGCTGGCCGCACTGACCGTCGCCGTGTTCGGGCTGCGGCCGCGCCTAGCGCCGGCCGTCGGCTGGCTTGCGCTGGTGATCTGCCTGCTGGTCGGCCAGGTCGGGGCCGCGCTGCGGCTGAGCCAGTCCTTGCTCGACGTGTCTCCCTTCACCCACATCCCGCACGCGCCGGGGGGCGCGGTCCCCATGACACCGTTGGTCGTGCTGACGGGGCTCGCCGTGGCGCTGGTTCTGGTCGGGCTCGTCGGCTTCCGCCGGCGGGACATCCCGGTCACGTAGCGGCGCCGACTCGCCGTCTCGCCCGATGCGAGGTTCGCTGGTGTTCGACTGTGGGATCCGAAAGGATCTTGCTGGCAGTTGCGGATCACCCAGGGAGGGCTGGCGGGTTGGACTCGGACAAGAGCGAGCTGGCAGGGATGGCGGCGGCCGAGGCGGACCGGGACGCCCTAGATCATGTCTTGGCGGAGGAGCACCTGGTCGCGGTAGAGGCGTTCATCCGCGAGTACGGGGCCCAGGCCCTGGACACCGCCCTGCTGGCGGGCGGTCTGTTCCGCCACCTGCGGCAGGAGTCCCGCTGGGCCCTGGAGACGGCGGTCTCCGCCTGCGGCACGCGGGGCGTGGACGGGTACCTGGTGATCAGGCTGCCGCGGATGCCGAACGACCTCACCGAGATGAGCTACCTGACGGGTGGGGCGCAGCTGACCTTCGGCCTGGGCTGAGGCTCGGTCGGGGGCTCTTCCGGGCGTCGGTCTGGGCCTCGATCTGGCCTCGGTCTGCGCCTTCTTGCAGGCTCGGTGTGCGCTTCGGCTGCCCCGCGGTCGGCTGCGGTCCGCCGTCCGGCACGCGCCCGAAGGTGTGTCCCGGTCCGGTAACGCGTAGGGTGCTGTCTGGTCAAGCGTTACTGCGTCCGCGGGGCGGGCGTACGGCACCGACAGCCAGGGGCTGTGCGGCGCCATCGCACGGGACACGTGGTGTTGCCGGATGCGGTGGCGCCTTTTGTGTGTCGGGTAGGGGTGGGTCGCGCTCCGCAACAGGGGTGCGAGGGGTCGACGGGCTTCAAACAAGGAGTGCCCGATGCAGAATCAGAAGGTTGACCGACCGGCCGAGGGGGAGGAAAGGCACCTGGTCGTGCCGCTTGCGGGACGGGGGACGCCGGGTTTGTCCATCCGCGCCAGGCTCCGCGACGGTGTGCCGGTGCTCACGCTGTCGGGACGGCTCGACGGGCGTGGGGTGGACGTCCTCGAGGCGATGCTCACCGAGTTCCTGGCGAGTGACCAGTCCAGGGTTCCCTGCGATGTCAGCGAGCTGGACTACTTGAGCCCGCAGGCCGTGCAGAAGCTGGTCCATGTGGCCGCCGCCCGGCCTCCGCGTCCGGCGGCGGTGGTGCTCTGCGGGGCGTCCAGCCAGCCGCAGCAGGTGCTCGCGGACATGGACGCGGGGAGGACCCTGCCGCTGTACCGGAGCGTGGCGGAGGCGATCGACGATTCGCCCGGTGCCATGTGGTGGTCGCAGCTCACGCTGACGTGTGACCTGGCGGCGCCGGGCTGGGCCCGGGCCTTCCTCGCTCGGGTCTGCACCGACTGGCAGCTGGAGGCCGTCGTCGAGGAGGCCAGGCTGCTGGTCAGCGAGCTCGTCACCAACGCGGTCGTGCACGCAGGGGGCGCTGCCGAGGTGACGCTGCAGCGCTTAGGCGACCAGCTGACCATCGCGGTGCGTGACGGTGCGGACGTCCCACCGGTGCATCGCGATGCGGACCTGATGGAGGAGGGTGGCCGTGGCCTGCATCTCGTGGAGGCGTTGTCCACCGCTGATGGGACCTACCCGCGGCCCGAAGGCGGCAAGGTGGTGTGGTGCACGGTCCACTTGCCTGACTCGTGAGGTGACCGTGCGCAGCTGCGGTGGCGGCCAGGGCCCGACGTGCTGACGTCGGTGGGCGGGCCCCGTGGCGGCTCTGCGCCCCCGACCTCTGATACCGGGTTGAGAACACGCCAGGGAGGGGGAGTCATGGGGTGTCGCCTGTTCGCCAGGCGTCGCGGCGCGTGCGCCGACTCGCTGATCAAAGCCGGTTGGGGCCGCCTTCTCGGCGCCCTTGCGGTACGCGGACGCTGGGGGTCCGGGCGGCGCCGCAGTAGCGTGGTGCCCATGCGCCGGGTCCTCGCCCTGACGACGCTGGCGGCCACTGCCGTCGGTGTAGTCCCTGCAGCGTCCGTGGCCCATGGCGCCGGCTTCACCTTTCCGCGGCAGTTCGCCGTACCGCAGGGCGGGAACCAACAGGGCCTCGCCTACGGGGACGGGCGCTTCTACGTGGCGTTCGACCTGGACGGCAAGGGAAGCGCCCGCATCGTGGCGTACGACGCGGCGGGCCACGAAGTCCGCCGTAGCGGGGGGCTGCCGCTGGGGCACGCGGCCGAGCTGAGCTACCGGCAGGCCAACGGCAATCTGTACGTGGCCGACGGCACACCAGGGCGGCCTTGCCGCGTGACGGTGGTCGACATGCGCCAAAATCCACCGCGCATCGTGCGGAGATACGACTTCTCAGCGCTGGGCGCCGGCGGGATGGTGGCGATCGACAATGCGCGCGATCGCATGGTGGTGACGGCCGGCCCCGCCGGTGGGCCGTTCACGGTTGCGTTCGTCGGAATGGACGGCCGGGTCCAGCGCCGCTTCACCTCCAGAGTCCCGGGGGTGCGCCAGGGACTAGAGGTCGTGGCCGGCCAGATCGCGCTCTACACGAGCGCACCGGACCTGAGCTCGAACACTCTGACCCTGATGAGCGACACCGGAAAGGTCGCCAGAGCCATTCGCGTGCCCGTGGCACGGGAGGGTGAAGGGCTGGCCGTCAACGCGAAGACCCGTCAGCTGTACGTCGGTTTCGGCCACCCGAATGCGGTGCACCGGATGAGTCCGGCGCTGCCGGCGCCGTCCGACACGAAGCTGCCGGCGTCCGATGCGGAGTTCGGCACGGGCACCACCGCCGACGCGCGGGGGACCCCTTAGCAGCAGCCTGGTGGCATTGCC
>DATFPQ010000047.1:0-2999 GCA_035264765.1 Actinomycetales bacterium
GCTCCAAGCAGGCCTTCCAACAGTGGCTCGCCGAGCGGGAGGCGTCGTGGCGCGACGCCGTCGAGGTGGTCGCGATGGACGGGTTCACGGGGTTCAAGACCGCGACCACCGAGGAGCTCCCCGAGGCGGTGGCGGTGATGGACCCTTTTCACGTGGTGCGGCTCGCCGGTCAGGCGCTCGAGGAGTGTCGCCGCCGGGTCCAGCAGGCCATCCACGGCCACCGCGGGATGAAGCACGACCCGCTCTACCGCGCCCGACGGACCCTGCACACCGGCGCCGACCTGCTCACCGACAAGCAGCAGGACCGACTCACCGCCCTGTTCGCCATCGACCAGCACGTGCAGGTCGAAGCGACCTGGGGTGTCTACCAGCGAATGATCGCCGCCTACCGCGACCCCGAGCACGTCAAGGGCCGCCAGCCGAGCGGCTCGTGCGCCAGCCGCCGCACCACCGTGTCGCGAGCAGCGCCCTGGCACCCGCACCGCCGACACCTGTCCGCGTACGACCTCACGTGTAGGTCTCCGTACGGCCTGACGTGTAGGTCGGTCCTCGGCGAGCCTGTCCCACTCGCCCGGAGTTAGTGATCACCCTTCGGTTCGTCTTCCGCCAAGTCGACGAGCCCGAAGGGTGACCACTGCCCATGATCCTGGATGCGGAGTCCTGGATGAACGTGCGTCGTTTCCGCGCCCTCCACGAGAAGGGGGTGCCGCTGGCCGTGATCGCCCGTGAGTGCGGGTGCGACTGGCGGACCGTCAAGAAGTACCTCGCCGCCGACGCCGACCCGGTGCCGCCGGCGGCGCCGCCCCGGTCGGGCACTCAGCCTCGCCTGCTCACCCCGCTGGTTCCGGTGGTGGAGGCCTGGCTGCGCGCCGACATCGCCCTGAAGGGCACGGTGGTGCATGAGCGCCTGGTCGCCGAGCACGGCTTCGCCGGGTCCTATCAGCGGGTGAAGATGCTCCTGGCCGAGCTTCGCCCGCGGCTTGCGGCGGAACTGGCCGAACGGGACGAGAACCCGCTCGCCGGGCTGCACCGCCGGTTCGAGATCGTCCCCGGCGGGCAGGCCCAGGTCGACTGGGGCGACGAGGGGGACCTGCTCGCCCACGTCGGCGTCCCGCACGTCTACTCATTCCACATGGTCCTGTCGTACTCGCGGGACCCGTTCTGCTGCTTCACCACGAGCATGGATCTGGCGACGTTCTTCGACTGCCACCGCCGGGCCTTCGCCCACTTCGGCGGCGTTCCAGGCAGCATCGTCTACGACCGCACCAAGACCGTGGTCCGCCGGCACGTCGCCCCAGGGGTGGCGGTCCCGCTGCATCCGCAGGCCGCCGCGTTCGCCGAGCACTACGGGTTCGTGATCGACGTGCTCGCCGCCTACCGCCCGACCGGCAAGGGCCGCGTCGAGCGGCAGGTCAACATCGTCCGCCAGCACGTCCTCGCCGGCCGCACCTTCGCCTCGCTGACCGAGATCGACGCCGCCTTCGCGGCATGGCTGCCACTGCGGCGGGCGCTGACCCACCGCACCCACGGCCAGGTCATCGCCGACCGCGCCGCCGTGGACCGGGGCGCGCTCGGGCCGCTGCCAGCGATCCCGTACCTGGTCGCGGACCGGCATCTGCGCCGGGTCGGCAAGGACTGCCTGGTGTCCTTCGAGGCCTCGCTCTACTCGGTTCCCGCCACGCTGGTGCGCCCTGGCCAGCGGGTCGAGATCCGCGCCGGCACCGACACCGTCGCCATCCACGCGCTCGACGTCGACGGCGGGAAAGCACTCACCGTCCATCCCCGCGCTCGTGCCAAGGGCGCGTGGGTCGTGGACCAGGCGCACTGGGACGGGCTGCCCGACGGGCGCGGGCGAGCCACCACGCTCGAGGTGCCGCCGCCGGCATCCCCGGCCACCGCGGCCCAGGAGCCTGCGGTTGCGCCGAGCCCGCTGGACACGCTGCTCGCGTCGGCGCCGGCCGTAACCGTCACGGCCCGCCCGCTCGCCGACTACGAAGCCGCCGCCGGGCTCACTTCCACCGCACCCGCCGCATCCCTTGGAGCCTCGCGGTGAGCGCGCTGACCGCGGACCGCGTGCGCGCCCACGCCGCCCGCCTCGGCCTGACCCACCTGGCCGGCACCGTCACCGAGCTGGTCACCCGCGCCGAGGCCGACCAGCTCGGCTACCTGGACTTCATCGACCTGCTGCTGGAGGAGGAGCTCGGCCTGCGCGAGGGCCGCCGGTTCCGCAACGCGCTCAAACTCTCCGGCCTCCCGCACCACAAGAGCCTCGACGAGTTCGACTTCGCCTTCCAGCCCGACCTCGAGCCCCGCAAGGTGCGCGACCTCGCCACGCTCGAGTTCGTCGCGGCCAAGGCCAACGTCGCCCTCCTCGGCCCACCGGGCGTCGGGAAGACACATCTGGCCGTGTCCCTGGCCGTGGCGGCCTGCCAGGCCGGCTACTCCATCTACTTCACCACCCTCGACGACCTGGTCCGCAAGCTCAAGCTGGCCGAGGCCACCGGCCGCCTCGCCCGTCAGCTCGGCGTCTACCTGCGGCCCGCGGTGCTCGTCGTGGACGAGGTCGGCTACCTCCCACTCGACCGCGCCGAGGCCAACATGGTCTTCCAGCTCGTGTCCCGCCGCTACGAGCGCGGCAGCCTCATCGTCACCAGCAACAAGACCTTCGCCGAATGGGGCGCCGTCCTCGGCGACGACGTCCTGGCCACCGCCATCCTCGACCGGCTCCTGCACCACTGCGACGTCCTGGCCATCAATGGCCCCAGCTACCGGCTCAAGAACCGCAACGGACTACCCGGAGGTGACCCCCTGCCCTAGCCTCGAGCATGTCGAGGACCGACACGTGAGGTCGTACCCCAACCGACACGTGAGGTCGTACGCCGACACCGCGGCGCTGCTGTGCTCCGCTGTCGGTCCGGTGGCTCAGCTCTTGCCGGCCAAAGGCCGTGTCCGGTGCATGCCCGATCGCGAGGCGAGTCACGGTGAATGAGGAGCTCCCA
>DATFPQ010000048.1:0-13983 GCA_035264765.1 Actinomycetales bacterium
CCGGCTGGTGCCCGGGCTCGTCGACCGCGATGTGTTCCTGTGCGGGCCGCCTGGGATGTCCGCCGCGGTACGCCGCTCGCTGGCCCAGCTGGGGCTGCCCAGGCAGCAACTGCACGAGGAGAGGTTCGCGCTGTGACACGAGACACGCTGAGCAGACCACCGGGTCACCGTGGCTGCGTCACCCAGCTCGCGACTCGTCGCCTTGCGGTCGTTTTGGTTCTGCGGGTCCCCGAGACCAGACAGCCGCGACCGGACGACGCTGCGCCGGCACCGCTGATTCATCGGGCGGTGATTCGGCCCGGGCTGGCGCTGTTCGCCGGTGTCGCGGCCACGGCCGGATTCTTGGCGCTAGGGACTACGTGCTACCGAGATCGGCTTCGCAACGTGGAGCGTCGTACCGATGGTCTACGGCGCCGTCGTGGTCGGCTGCCGGATCGTGTTCGCTCGGCTTCCGGAGAGGCTACCTGCGCTCCGTCTGGGCGCCGGCTCACTGTCGGCGTGCGCCACGGGGTTGGTTGTCCTGGCGGGGGTGTCGAGCCCGGGGGGCATGCTGGCCGGCGCCGCCGTGCTGGGGGTGGGGGTCGCCTGCCTCACGCCGGCCATCTTCGCTGCCATCTTCGGGATGGTGCCGGCGCACGAGCGAGGTGTCGCCGCGGGCACGGCGACCGTGTTCATCGATCTGGGCTTCTGGGGTGGTCTGCTGCTCCTCGGCCTTGTCGCCGCCGCGGCCGGGATCCCGCTTGCCTTCGCCAGCGGCGCCGCCTTGACCGCAGCGGCCGTGCCGCTGCTCCTGACCGCACCCGGCAACCGGCTCGACGAGCACAGAAGAGGGAGGGTCTGATGTCTAGTTTCGTTCTGGTGCACGGCGCCTGGGGCGGCGGCTGGGCCTGGAAGAAGGTCATCCCGCTGCTGCGGGCGGCTGGCCATGAGGTCCATGCCGCGACCGCGACTGGCCTCGGCGATCGCGTTCATCTGGCCGGCCCAGCAGTCGACCTCGACACCCACATCACTGACGTCGTCAACGTACTCGCGTTCGAGGACCTGACCGAGGTCACGCTCGTCGGCTGGAGCTACGGCGGGATGATCATCACCGGGGTGGCTGAGCGGGTGCCGGAGCGCCTGGCGCAGTTGGTCTACCTCGATGCCCTCGTGCCGGCCGACGGTGAGACCAGCTACGACGCCGAGCGCTCTTCCGAAGAGGTCCGCGCTGGTGACCGCGCGGCAGCGGATGCCGCTGGCTTGCCTGGGTTTCTTCTCGTCGAGCCCTACTTGGACTGGCTCGGATCGTTGACAGCAGGCGTGCGAGCGTGCGGGCATCGCCCCCAGCAGCACTCGCACCTGCGCCAGCCTTGTCACAGGAGTGCGCCTCGTGGCCGCCGGCGACGCGGTCACCCTCGTCCCCGCATCGCTGGCGCCCTTCGCACAGTCGGTCGGCGCCACTACTGCCGCCGTCGCAGAGCCGTTGCCGCCAGTGGAGGCCGCCGTCGTGTGGCGCCAGCACGAACGCCCCTCACCGGTCCTGACGAAGTTCCTCCGTGCCGCCATGTGGGCCAATGAGCCCGACCGGCTCGATCCGGGGCACCAGCGTGACTCCCGCTTCCACGACGCATGACCGCGCGGCCATGGCGGACTGCGCAGCAGCGATTGGCCGATCGGCTTCACGCCGACACCCGACGAGGGCCACGCGCCGCGTCGTCGTCCTTGGCGCGGTGCAAGAAAAGGCCGGCGACTCAAGGCTGGAGATGGCCGAGGACCTCGACGCCCAGGTGGAGGCCTTCCGCACCCGCCCGCTGGACGCGGGCCCGTACACCTTCGTGGCCGCGGACGCGCTGACCATGAAGGTCCGCCAGGACGGGCGGCTGGTCAACGCCGCGGTCCTGGGTCGCCACGGATGTCAACGGTGACGGGCATCGGGAGGTGCTGGGCTGCCACGTCGCGGCCAGCGAGACCGCCGCGGCGCGCGCCGCTGTTATTCGCCAACGCAGAAGACTTCAAGCGTCGCGCGCTGGCCTCGCTCAACTTGGCTGACGAGCCAGTCGAATGGTTGATCCTCAACGCGGAAGTGAACGTCGAGGTCGACCTCACGTCTGTCGACGCGCTCGACGAGGTGCGCGAGGAGCTCGAGCGCCGGGACATCGTCCTTTGCGCTCGCCCGTGTGAAGCAGGACCTGCGGAACGATCTGGCGTCGTCGGGCTTCCTCGACCGCGTGGGGGAGGACCATGTATTTCTGACGCTGCCCACCGCGGTGGCTGCGTACATCCGTTACCACACCGACCACCACGGCCACGAGCCAGTCGGTATCGCCATCCCACCGCCACCATCGACCCCCATGGACCGCCGGGACCGGTGACAGTCGTTGCGGCGAAACGGCGACGGGGCTCGAGGACGTCGGTTGGAAGGGGACGCCGTCAGCCCCGGGCCGTCGCCTCATGGGGTTGCGCCGCCGCCGGGCGGTCGCCAGCAAGCCCGTGAAGGAAGGACTCGGCCCAGGTGTGCACATCGTGGGTTCGGACGCGGGTGCGAAGTGACCGCATGCGTCGCTGCGCCTCACGAGGGGTGACGGTCACCGCGCGCATGATGGCGTCCTTCATCCCCTGGATGTCGTGGGGGTTGACTCGGAATGCGCTGCCGAGCTCGTCGGCCGCACCGGTGAACTCGCTGAGGACCAGGGCCCCGTCCTCGTTGGTGCGGCAGGCGACGTACTCCTTGGCCACGAGGTTCATCCCGTCGCGCAGCGGGGTCACGAGCATGACGTCGGCCACCAGGTACAGGGCGGCCATCTCCTCGCGCGGGTAGGAGTGGTTCAGGTAGTGCACGGCCGGCTGGCCCAAGGTGGCGTGCTGGCCGTTGATCCGACCGGCCGTACCCTGCACCTGCTCGCGTAGCAGACGGTACTGCTCTACGCGCTCCCGGCTGGGGCTGGCCACCTGCACCAGCACGGACGCCGGCGGGCCCAGCCGTCCCTCGTCGAGCAGCTCCTCGTAGGCCGTGAGCCGGTGGCCGATGCCCTTGGTGTAGTCGAGCCGGTCCACACCGAGCAGGACGTGCCGCGGATTTCCGAGGGCGTCCCTGATGGCCTGAGCCCGGGCTCGGACGTCCTTGCGCCGGGCCAGCTGGCCGTAAGCCCCGTAGTCGATCGAGATGGGGAATCTGCCGACCCTCACCGCTCGCCCGTGGACCGCCCCTACCGCGTGCCGGTCGGTGGCCGAAGCACCGCGGTCTCCGCGGTGTCCCTCGGTGGGGTCGGCCACCCACACGGTGCGCCCACGGGTCTGCAGCGCCGCAGCACGCCGACAGGCTCGCAGGAAGTTGGTGGCATCGGCCTGGCGCTGGAACCCGATGAGATCTTCGCCCAGCAGCCCCTCGACGACCTCCCGACGCCACGGCAGCTGGGCGAAGATCTCGTACCCGGGAAAGGGGATGTGGTTGAAGAAGCCGATGCGCAGGTCCGGGCGTAGCCGACGCAGCATCGCGGGTACGAGCTGCAGCTGGTAGTCGTGCACCCACACCGTTCCGCGGGGGTTCACGGCGGCGGCGGCCGCGGCGGCGAAGTGCTCGTTGACGCGCACGTAGGCGTGCCACCACGAGCGTTCGAACCGCGGAGGCGCGATGACGTCGTGGTAGAGCGGCCACAGGGTGGCGTTGCTGAAGCCCTCGTAGAAGTCGGTCACGTCGGCCGCCGTGAGGGGCACCGGCACGAGGTGCATGCCGTTGACGTCGAACGGCGATGGAGCCTCACCGGCGGAGCCGGACCAGCCGGCCCAGGCCCCGCCGGCGCGCTGCATGACGGGCTCCATCGCCGCCACCAGGCCGCCGGGACTGGTCTGCCACGTGGTCGAGCCGTCGGCACCGACGACGCGGTCGACCGGCAGGCGGTTGGCCACGATCACCAGGTCGTGGCCGGGCCCGCCGGGTGGGAGGGCAGGGGCGGATCGAACGGGCACGGGGTCGGCCGTGGTCGCAGATGGGGCAGCCAAGGAACTCCAGTTCGCAGCGGGCGGAGGGGGCACGGGGCGGATGGTCAGCGGTGCAGGTGACCGCCGTTCGTCTCCCAGGGAGGCGGCAGCCTCCGCGGAGGCTGGGTTCAGGCGCCTGAGGCGCTCCGGCTAGGCGATCGGCGAGGTGACCTTGTCGGAGTACTGCGCCCTGGCCGCGTCGCTGATGCCGCCCAGCCGGGCGAGCGCCGCGCGGTCCGCGGACAGGCCGCGCGTCGCGGCCGTTGCGTCCCCGTAGACCGGGAACCGGAACTGTCGGCCGGTGCGGTGCAGGCTGACCGTGATGGCACCGCCGTCGCCGTCGAGAATCGCCATGCGGTGGTGCCGCGACTTGGTTCGGCTGCGGCCGGCCGTCAGCGCCGCCAGTGCGGAGTCGGCGAAGCTGGTCACGCCGCGAGCGTCAAGGACGACGTCGGCGTCACCCTCGGTCGCTGCCTCGACCAGGCAAGCCTGCAGTTCCACCACGTCGGCGGCCCCTACGTCGCCCGTGACGGTGAGGACATGCTCGGTGGTCTTGGTGTCTGTGCGGCGGATCTGCATGGGGAACCTCCTGTTTCGGCGTCGGGCGCTGGGCCCGGAGCGTGTGGACGGCGAAGTGCTGCGGTGGCCGGACAGGGTGCTAGCGGGCGGACCGGCGGGCCGCGAGGTGGCGCAGCTGCAGGATCCGGACCGAGCCCAGGCAGAACACCACGAGGGCGCCCAGGGCGGCCGCGACGAGCAATGCGACGCCGAGCGGCAAACGACCAGACACGACCACGAAGCGGACCGTCGTGGCCTGAAGGTTCTGAAGGACGAAGACGACAACGAGCACCAGTGCCAGGGCAGCTGGGGCGAGCGCGACCCAGGTCCGGCCGACGCGGCTGCCAGGCAGAGCCGGGCCAGCTGGGGGCTGCGTGGATGGCGGTTCGTTACGGGAGCCGGCGCTGTCTTCGGGTGCAGCAGATCGTGAGGTCTTTGAGGGTCCCATCGGGACCGCCTATCTCCGCCCGTGAGCGGGAGGGCTGTTGCCTCACTTTGAGACTTGCCTCAGTGTATACCCGCCCGCGCTGGTCTGACCGCGATTGCGATTGCCCTGATACCGGGGCGTACACTCAGGGCTACCGAGGACCTCCTCCACGAGGACGCCTGCCCTTGTCGCCCCCGGCGCACCCCCACGACGGTCATGTGCGGCCACGGACGGACTGGGTCTCAGATGTCACACCCCACGACGAACCTCACGTCCTCCCTTGCCGCCGCAGGCACCGATCTGCGGCCGCCGCTCATCGACCTGGCGCCGACCCGTGACGGCTTTCCGGTCGGCGCATGGTGCCCCCGGTCCAACGACCTCGTTGCCACGCTTCCGGAGCTGTTCGCCGCGCTCGGCGAGCAGAACCTCCTGGTCAGGCGCGTCGTGTACCACCCGACGACATGGCTGGCTGCGCCGCGGCGGCTCGTCAGCGACTCCCGACGAGTCGATCTGAGCCCGTCCAGTGCCTTCCATCCCCGCCTGCTACGCCTCTTCCTCAGCGGCAGCAACAGGTGCATGGACCTGCTGGTGATCCTTCCCGCTGGCAGCCCTTGAAGCGCCCGGTGCATCCCCACCAGAGCCCAGCGCAGCGTTTGGCGCTCTGGCCCAGCACGGCTGCAGCGACGCAACCCGTGCTACGGCACCATCCTCATGAACGGCTGACCCGCGAGGAGGACCGTGACGGTACCGCGGCACCACGAGAGCAGGCCGATAGGCCTGCACCTGAGCCTGCGGTTGGTCCCTGCCCTTCACGTCGTTCTTCACCTCCGCCTCGGCCGTGCGCCGGTGCTCACAATTGAGCGTGTACAAGTACGTCAGCACCCTAGGTAGGAGACCGACATGACGATTCCCAGGCAAAGCGCAGCGACAACAAGGGGAGACCCGATGACGGCGCTACGGAAGACCGCTCTCATTGCGGGCATCTTCTACCTGATCACGTTCATCTCGATCCCCACACTGTTCTTGTACGGCAACCTCAAGACCGACCGGAACTTCATCACCAGCTCGGGCAGCAGCACCGGAGTGCTCTGGGGCGCCTTCCTCGAGGTGATCGTCGCGCTGGCCGGCATCGGCACCGCCGTCACGCTGTTCCCGGTGATCAAGCGGCAGAACGAAGGCATGGCTCTCGGCTTCGCCGCCATCCGCACCCTCGAGGCCGCCATGATCTTCACCGGCGTCCTCAGCCTCCTCACGCTCGTCCACCTGCGACAGGGCCTCGGCACGGCAGCCGGTGCGGACCCTGCCTCGCTCGTCACGACCGGCGCCTCGCTCGTCTCGACCTACAACGGGACCCTGCTGCTCGGACAGACCCTCATGCCGTGCATGAGCGCGATCCTGCTCGGCACCCTGATGTACCGATCGGGCCTCGTGCCGCGTGCCATCCCCCTGATGGGACTCATCGGAGCCCCCTTGCTCATCGCGTCCACCATCGCGGCGTTCTTCGGCGTCATCGCGCAGATCTCCGCGTGGTCGGGGATCGCAACCGTCCCGGTGGCCCTATGGGAGCTCTCGCTGGGTCTGTGGCTGACCTTCAAGGGCTTCAAGCCCTCTCCCATCACCGCCGGGATGGTCGGCGTCGCCAGCCGGCCCGCTCACCCCAACATGGTCCCGGCTGACCGTCGATGACAGGGCACGGCTCGCCGAGGATCTGGGGGTCTCGCGCGGCACGGTGACCAAGTGGCGCAACCGGTTCGCGGTGGACCGGCTCGAGGGTCTGCTGGATGAGCCGCGGCCGGGCCGGCCGCGCACGATCGCCGACGAGGACGTCGAGCGGGTGATCACCGCGACGCTGGAGTCGACGCCGAGGAACGCCACGCACTGGTCGACCCGGTCGATGGCCGAGCACGCCGGCCTGAGCCAGACGGCGGTCTCACGGATCTGGCGGGCGTTCGGTCTTGCGCCGCACCGGCAGGACAGCTGGAAGCTGTCCAAGGATCCGCAGTTCATCGACAAGGTCCGCGACGTGGTGGGTCTGTACCTGAACCCGCCCGAACGGGCCGTGGTGCTGTGCGTGGACGAGAAGAGCCAGATCCAGGCCCTGGACCGGACCGCACCGATCCTGCCGATGATGCCCGGGGTCCCGGCCCGCGCCAGCCACGACTACGTCCGGGCCGGCACCTCCAGCCTGTACGCGGCCTTGGACCTGACCACCGGCAAGGTCATCGGGTCCCTGCACTCACGACACCGGGCGGTTGAATTCAAGAAGTTCCTCACCACGCTGGACCAACAGGTGCCCGCCGACCTGGCCGTCCACGTGGTCCTGGACAACGCCTCGACCCACAAGACCCCAGCGATCAAGAAGTGGCTCGCCGCCCACCCGCGGTTCGCCCTTCACTTCACCCCGACCAGGCTTCGGCACGGCCTCGCTCGGGCCGAGCCAGCACTCGTCCTGGCTCAACCTCGTCGAACGCTGGTTCGCCGAGCTCACCACCAAGAAGCTCCAGCGCGGCACTCACCGCTCCGTGCGCGCCCTCAACGCCGACATCCGCAGCTGGATCACCACCTGGAACGACGACCCCCGCCCCTACGTGTGGACCAAGACCGCCGACCAGATCCTCGAATCCATCGCCAGGTACTGCCGACGAATTAACGACTCAGAACACTAGCAATACACCTCTAGTATCGGCAGCCCCCATAAACTCTCTGTAAGGAGTGCGCGCGCTTCAACGGTCTACGTTAAGCAACAGACGGCATCGCACCGCTGTCGCCGGCCAACAACGCAAGGACCTCGCCGATCGTGCCGGAGCGGCTCACCCGGTCCGGCAGCGGCAGATGTCCCTGTACCTCGTAACGGTTCCGCCGCCCGTCCTCGGTCTTCACGACGTATCCGGCGCGAGCAAGGTCATCGACGATGGCATAGGCGCTGCGCTCGGTGATCGACAGGGCCGCCGCGATATCGATGAGGGGAGTCCCCGGGTCGTGGGCGATGCACAGCAGCGCTTGCGCGTGGACTCGTCAAGAAGCTCCACTCCGCCATGCCCGCGACGCTACTCGCGAGCCCGGCGCCCCAAGGGTCGGTGTGATCGCGCGACGTGGCGAGTGGGCCGCGACACCGAGCAAGGTGCTGGGCGTGATCCCCCCGCGGTCGGGGCAGCGTGGCGCTGCGCTGTTCGTCCCTCGTGGCCCGCCATGGCCCGAACGCGGCCGAGGCACCGCGGCAGGCTCGGACCAGCTGGTCAGGTGAGACCTCCGCTGAGCATTCCGGCCGGGTGGTGTTGTCGGCGTTCGGCGATGACACCGGCGGCCCACCCCGGTGCTCTGCCGCCCATGGGGGGGTGCATGGCAAGGGCATCCAGGCCGATGCGGGCAAGCGCCCAGGACGTCACCGAGTTGGAGTTCCACATCTCCCCGGTGTCCAGCTCGTCGCGGCCCCAGACCGGCCGCGGGACGTCGGGGAGCAGGGCGAGCAGGCGCCGGCAGGTGGCCTCGTCGCAGGTCAGCCGGACCGGGCTCGCAACGGCCTCGGCGACGTCTGCGATAGCGCCGCCGGGCCAGCAGTGGACCTCATAGCGGAAGAGCCGCGAGCGGCCCGCCCAGCGGGCCCCGACAGCGCCCTCAGCCACCACGCCGCGGTCGCAGCCGCCGGTCGGGGTCCACGCGGGGGTCATCTCGATGACCCAGGCGTCCGGGGGCAGGCTGACCGTGAGAGCGGAGTGGTACAGGGCGGTGGTGGCGCGCCGCTCGAGCAGGGCGCTCACCGCCTCGTAGACGCGCCCGTTCCACCGGACCGAGTGTCCGCCTGCCCCCAGGGGCAGCCAGTACAGGTCCATCGCGGCGGCCGGCGAGCTCACCGTCGCACCTCGTGGGCCGAGCTGAGGCGGACACCACGGCTGGTCGATGGCTCGCTCTTCTCGGCGGCCTCAGCCGCAACAGCCAGGCCCACGACGCCGGCACCGACGCCCATAAAGACCGCCTGCAGAGGGTGGAACCCCAGCCACCTCCACTCGACCGCCTCGAAGGCGATGAGCCCGACGCCCGCCAGGACCGACAGCCCGCTGCCGTGCCGGTACGAACCGCCCCGCTCCACAGCGGCGGCGGTCAGGTATCCCGCCCCGACCAGCCCACCCAGCAAGAGCCCTGGCAGCCGCCAGTCGACGAAGGGCGAGCCGACGAGCACCCTCGTCGGCAGACCGATCAACGACCCGTCAGGTCGTATCGCCAGCAGGCCCCCGCACAGCACCGCAGAGCCACCGGTCAGCAGTTCCACCGGCACGAGCAGGCGGCGAGCACGCAGCCGCGGCGAGGACGTCCCACGCGTCGCAGGAGTGCGGGGCCGTGCCTGGACGCCAACTCTTTTGTCACGCATGGACTCAGGCTGACACGTCGGGTCGTGCTCCCGCAGGGCCGAACGTCCCGGTCGCAACTCGCTCCATGAGGGCAAGCGTCCGTGGAAGCGACGAGGTGACTCGGTAGCGGACCCGGGTCGGTCCGCACACGGGTACGTCGGTTGTCGACTGCAATGGGGTTCAGCTTCTAGGGACCTTGTTCCCTGACTGGTGTCAATGATGGGGGGACAGGCTGAGGTCGTAGGCGGGACCGAGCCTCCTGAACCCGGGGCGTTACCGGCCGGCGACACGTGCCACCAGTCGAGGAGCTGGAATGAGCGGGAAGAAGAGCATCACCGTCGTCATCGCCGCCATGGCGATCCACTTCGGCTTGTCGAGGCTGCTCGCGGCCGCGGTGACGTCTGGGGAGGAGCGAGAGTCGCGGGAGCTGTCGCCGGATCGGCTTGTGCCGGCTCAGCGAGCGGCGGACCCTCTCGTAGTTGCCGAGGGCTAACTCGCACACCACGCGCTCACGGGCCGATCAATCAAGTGGAACCGTCCATCGCAGGCAGGTCTCGCCGGGTCCGTTGGGGCGGTACCTGGGGCAGTGGTGAGACCAGGAATAGTGCTCCACCGTGCTGTTCGGCGCGCCGACGCAGGTTCGCCAGGCCGCTGCGTCGCTGCGCGCCCTGCATTCCCACCCCGTCGTCGGTCAGCTGGAGAACCACGGCGCCCGACGTCGCGGTGAGGTCGACGTCCACCTGGGAGGCCCGCGCGTGCCGGGCGACGTTGGTCAGGCCCTCGCGGAGCACCGCGATCAGATCCTCCAGCACGGTGTCGGGGATGAGGGCGTCGACCGGGCCGACGAAGCTCATCCGTGGTTCGAAGCGCAGCACCGGCGCCACCTCGGCGGCGACGGCCAGCAGATGCGTCCGCACGGCAGGCGCCTGCGGACCGATTGGCCCCCGCTGCCGACAGCCGTGCCCTCACGGTCACGCAACAGGTGGTCCAGCTCGGATGGGCGACCGAGGTGGGGGAGCCGAAGACCGACACGGGCACCCGGACGGTGTCGCTCGACGATGACACGCTGTCGGTCCTGCGGCAGTGGAAGCAGACCGAGCATGCCGAGGCTCGGGCCTGGGGCGCCGCCTGGACGGACAGCGGGCTCGTGTTCACCCGCGAGGACGGCGCCGGTCTGCACCCCGCCTCCGTCACCGACCTGTTCCAGGCCGTGTCGGCGAGAGGGGGGCTGCCTCCTATTCGGCTGCACGACCTCCGGCACACGGCGGCCAGCCTGGCGCTCCAGGCAGGAGTGCCGATGAAGGTCGTGTCCGAGCAGCTGGGCCACAGCTCGCTGGCCATCACCGCGGACACCTACACGAGTGTCCTGCCGGCCGTGGCCCAGGCCGCCGCCGAGGCTGTGGCGGGGATCGTGCCGAGGACCCGACGGGCCAGCGCAGGGCTCGGCACCGACGGGCAGCTGAGCCCCGCACAGGGGTGGCCACTGAGGAACCCAGCGCGGGCGCGTTGGCAGTCCGTTGGCAGTTTGGGGCCGAGAACGACTAAGGGCGCCCACCCGGAAGGGTGAACGCCCCCGGTCAGAGGTGGTGCGCCATCAGGGACTCGAACCCCGAACCCGCCTGATTAAGAGAACGGAGCCCGCCGTTCCACGCCGTGAGGGGCTGGACCAGTGGTGACCGTCTCCGCTGGTCAGCGTGTGTTTGTCGTGCTGCAATGCACCGGCGCGTACAAGGATGTGCCGGTGGTCGCGTTAGCACGGCGTTGGCAGTCGAGGCCGCCAGAGCGCGGCCGTCACCGCCTGGGGGCACGGCGATGAGCCGAACGTCCAAACGGCCCGATCGCATGATCCTTCCAACGGCCGAGGCCGCCTCAGGCGAGGTGAGCGGTCACCGACTGCTGTGCGACGACCGCATCCCGATTCGCCTATCGCACGTCCGGCCGGCGCATCTCCTGGCGTACTGGGACCGCCCCGCCCAGTGCCCGCATGGACGACATCTGTGGGACGCCATCGTCGCCACCGCACCGGCGGTTGCAGCGGATCGTGAGAACGACGACGAGGAGGAAGACCGACTCTGCTTTCGGCTGGTCCTCACCTGCGTGCGATGTGGCCGGATCGAGCGCCTCGAGGGACTCACGGACGATGACGGCGGAGGGGGACCTCGACGCGTCGATCCTGAGCCGCTGCGCGCCGGCGGTCTGTTCGCCCAGCAGGTTGGCGGGGACCGGTACGGCGGCGACCTGACGTCGTGGGTGGTCCACGACGGACCGGACCACGCACCTATCGGCTGCATGACGTGGGGGAGGGGCCTTCGAGGGCGGCACTTCTTCTCGGGTCGGTTGGACAGCTGGCCGGGAGGCCGGACGGTGGAGGCTGCCACGGCCAGGGGCTGCCTACGCAAGCTCGCCAAGGCAGACCGGACGTGCGTCAGCGGTGAAGTCGCGTGAGCACCCAGACCGACTCCCTCGACGCGGGTGAGGACGAGGGCGTCCTCGTCCTGGAGCAGCACTTCGCGATCGTCCCCGAGTGGGTTCTCGACGCCGACATCTCCGACGCCGCGCTGCGGCTGTACGCGGTCCTGCTTCGGTACGGGCAGACCTCGGGCCATCGCATGCCGGGGCGCCGGCTCCTGGCCACCCGGCTGCACAAGCGGTCCAGGGACAGCGTCGACCGCGCGCTCAAGGAGCTCGTCGGCATCGGCGCCGTCGTCGTGCAGCATCGCCGTCAGGGCACGCTGAACCTGACCAACCGCTACGTCGTGCGCAACACGCCGCCGCAGCGGCGTCCGGTGCCGGCGGTCGTCCAGGAGTCGGACGACGCGTCAGACAGTGCAGTCGCAGTCGCTCCCGGCGCTGAGAGCAGGGAGGCGGCGTCCTCAGGGGGTGGCCGCAGATTTGCGGCCCAACCCAAAGTTTCTTACCCAGAGAGAACCACCCCCTCCCCGTCCCCCTCGATGCACCGGCCGCTCCCGAGCGCCGACGGCGGAGGGCGAGCTCCGCCACCTGCTCGGCGTCGACGACGTCGCCCAGGTCGCCGCCGACTGCCGCACCGCCCGCCGGCGACTCGGCCTACCAGCCAGCCTGTGGACCACCACAGCGATCACCCGGGTTCTGCACCGGTCGGTCATCGAGCACGGGTGGCCCGCCGACGCCGCCGTCCCGGCCATCCTGGCGCTGGCGGGCGATCCGGAAACCAGGAGCCCGGGCCGGCTCCCGTGTCCGGGTCCGTGGTGGGAGGCCGCCGAGTGCGGTCGGTCGCCGGTCCCCAGCGCGTCCAGCAGCGAGGAACTCGCGAAGCTGGAGGGCCGCCTCGCCGAAGCGGACGGCCACAGCGTGCGCGTCCAACGGCTGGCCCGCGAGCAGCTCACCGCCGAAGGGGCCGTCCTCACCCGGCTGGGCGTCGCCCGCCGCGCATGCGCGCTGCTGGACCAACCCTCTCCCAGTCGGGCCTCCTGACCTTCCACAGGGGGCCGGATCCACGTACCAAGCAGCGTGTTGGAGTTCGTGGGTCGTGACCACCGGGCGCTGGACCATCCGCGCGACCGGTCGGCGCTGTGGCCTCCCTCCGTGGTCTCGCGCTTCAACGCCACACGAGTCGACGCGGCGGCGTTCTGGACGGCCGAAAACGCACTCTCATGCTTGATATGCGGGTGATCTTCGTGGACATTTCGACGGGCCGTGTGGCCCGGTCGTCCCAGAGATGGAGGTCCCGCGGATGTCGTACGTCGATCTGTGTGTGACTCGCCCGGCCGGTGCCGCGGGGGGCGGGCCACGGCTCGGGGAGCCACTGCTGGACGGCTATCTGGAGTTCGTCGCGGCCCGGTGCCGGCCGAACACGGTGCTGGCGGCCGCGTTCGATCTGAAGGTGTTCTTCGCCGTGGTGGGCAAGGCGCCGGCGAAGGTGACGGCGGCGGACGTGCTGGGCTTCATCACCGCCCAGCGCTGCGGAGGCGCGACCGCCGTCCCGGTGGTCGTGGTCGACGACGCGGTCGGTGCGGTGTCCGCCCGGACGGTCCGCCGCCGCCTGTCGACCGTGTCGGGGCTGTTCGCGTTCCTGCAGGCGCGCGGCGACATTGCCGCGAACCCGGTGCCCCGTGGGCTGCCGACCCGTCGGGAACGGACCCGCCCGCGGCAGGGCGTGCCGCTGCTGCGCTCACCCCGCACTCTGCCGACAATCCTTGCCCCCGAGCAGGTCGATGCCCTCACTGGCGCGCTGCGCATGGACCGGGACCGGGCGATGGTCGCCGCGATGGTGCTCGGCGGGCTGCGCCGCTGCGAGGTCCTCGGCCTGCGACTGGCCGATCTGCGGTTCGCCGAGCGTCGGGTGTTCGTCGCCGAGGGCAAGGGCGGGCACCAGCGGCTGATCCCGATCTCCGCGCGGTTCTTCCTGGCGGTCAAGGACTATCTGGAGTCCGAGCGGCCGCCCGACGCACCCGACGACCACGTGTTCGTGGTGTTGAAGGGCCCCCGACGTGGACAGCCGCTGTCGGCGGCCGGCGTCGACGAGGTCCTTGACGGCGCCCGCCGCCGTGCCGGGCTGGCGGAGGCGACCTGTCACCAGCTGCGGCACACCTGTCTGACCCGGCTCCGGCAGGCCGGCATGGCGCTGGAGGCGATCCAGGCCCAGGCCGGGCACTCCTCGATCCAATCCACCCGCATCTACCTTCACCTCGGCGACGACTGGCTGGCCGCCCAGTA
>DATFPQ010000049.1:0-3414 GCA_035264765.1 Actinomycetales bacterium
CGGCGACCTTGCGACGCCCGCGCCGGCTGAGTCCCACCTGCTCCGGCGTCAGCGCACTGCGCCGGCTGCGCAGGAACTCGCCGACCTCGGATGTGCTGGACACGTAAGCCAGTATGCGTGGCGGCCAGCAG
This sequence comes from Actinomycetales bacterium, assembly GCA_035264765.1. Taxonomy (GTDB): domain Bacteria; phylum Actinomycetota; class Actinomycetes; order Actinomycetales; family Angustibacteraceae; genus DATFPQ01. The sequence continues at coordinate 132 of DATFPQ010000049.1, forward strand.
CGCGCGTAGCCGTGAAGGGGGGACAGCCTTTCCTAGCCAAGGCCCGACCCCCCGGTCGGCTGGCACATGCCGGGTTCTGCGTGCTGTCATCGATCTGCGACTCCGGGCAAGCAGGAACTGCCGGGCGCACGCCGCTGACTTAGCCGACGCTGCCGTAGCCGCATGTGCGCCTCATACGACAATCACGGGCGAACAAGCATCGATTGTCGCGCGACCAACCTCGTGCGAGAGCGGATGGAGAACACCATGCAGTACGCAAGGCTCGGCAGAGCCGGAATCCGAGTCTCCCGCCTGGCACTGGGCACGATGAACTTCGGGTGGCACACCGAGGAGTCCACCGCGCACACCATCATGGATGCCGCGCTGGACGCCGGAATCAACTTCTTCGACACCGCCAACATCTACTCCGTTGGGGCCAGCGAGGAGATCATTGGCCGCTGGCTCGGCAAGGACGCCAGCCGGCGCGGCAAGGTTGTTCTGACGACGAAGCTGTACATCCCCACCGAGGAGTGGCCGAACTTCGGCGGCCTGTCCGCGCTGAACATCCGCCGCGCGGTCGAGGAGAGCCTGCGCCGACTGGACGTCGAGTACATCGACCTGCTCCAGTTCCACCACATCGACCGCGACACCACCTTCGAGGAGGTGTGGGAGGCCACCGAACGCCTCGTCGCGGACGGCAAGCTCCTCTACGCCGGCACCAGCAACTTCGCCGGCTGGCACATCGCCGCCGCCGCCGAGGCCGCCGCCCGGCGCCACTTCCTTGGCCCGGTCAGCGAGCAGTCGGTCTACAACCTGATGGAGCGCACGGTCGAGCTGGAGGTGCTCCCCGCCGCGCAGCACTACGCACTCGGGTTCCTTCCCTGGAGCCCGCTCGCCGGCGGCCTGCTCGCCGGGTCGCAGCGCAAGCTCGACGAAGGCCGCGCCCGCGACGACAGTTCCCTGCTCGGGCACGGCGCACGCGCAGCGCACATCGAGGCGCTGCGACAGGCCCTCACCGCCTATACCGACCTCGCCGCAGCGCTGGACACGACACCAACCGTCCTCGCACTGGCCTGGCTGTTGTCCCGCCCAGGGGTCACCGCCCCCGTGCTCGGTCCGCGCACGCTCGAGCACCTCACCGGCTCCCTGCCCGCCGTCGACCTGTCGATCAGCAACGAGATCAGCGCCCGGCTCGACGCGCTCTTCCCCGGCCCGGGTGGGCCGGCGCCCGAGGCCTACACCTGGTGAGGCCCCGACCGGGCGCCGTGTCCGCCCGGCGGCCGGCCCGAACCCGACCGAGCCCGCTGCCACGGCACCAGAACCGGCACGCAGCCGACCACACCGCTCGCGTTCTACTCCTGAAGGAGCTGCCACCATGGCAAAACTCGCTCTCGTCACCGGGTCCTCCGCGGGCATCGGCTTCCAGATCGCCCGCCAACTGGCTGACCGCGGCTACGACATCGTGGGGGTCGGCGCCAGCGACCGCATCCTCGGGCTGCCCGAGAAGCTGAACGGCGTGACGGTTCATCCGGTGTCGGTAGATCTTGCCAGTGACGGCGGAGTGGACGAGCTGTGGTCCCACGTCGAGGCCATTGGCCAGCCGCTGGACGTGGCCGCACTCAACGCCGGTGTAAGCCTGGGCGGGAGCTTCGCCGACACCCCAATCCAGGACGAGCTACGAATGCTCGCGCTCAACGTCACGTCACAAGTCCTGCTGGCAAAGAGGGTCGTGCCGGCCATGATCGCCCGCAGGCAGGGCCGCATACTGATTACTTCGTCGCTGTCGGCAACCACGCCCACGCCGTACGAGTCGATCTACGGGCCCACGCGTGCGTTCATGTACAGCTTCGCCGAAGGGCTTCGTGAGGAGCTACGCGAGTTTGGCATCACCGTCACGGCGCTCCTTCCCGGGGCGACGGCGACCGAGTTCCACGAGCGGGCCGGTATGGGGGCCACGAAGTTCGGCTCCAACGACTGGAAGAACGATCCAGCCCTGGTCGCCCGCAAGGGCGTCGAAGGGTTGTTCGCCGACAAAGACCACGTTGTAGGCGGCGATCTCAAGACCCGCTGGGCGGCCATCCGGCACAAGTTTCTGCCTGAGCGCGTCAAGGCACGGCAGTTCGCACAGGCCAGCAGGTCCAACTAGCGCCACGTCACGAGCCTGGCAGGCGTGCGCAGGGCGGCTACTTGTTGACTTTCGGTACGGCATCGGTCCGGCCAGGCTGGTGTCGAGGTCGGCTACGGGTCGTTCGTGTCCTTCGAGGATCCCGACGGCAACGCCTGGCTGCGGCAGGAGGTCACGGCGGGAGCCTCCGGCCGGGTGGACGGCGACACGGCGTACGGCTCAGTGGCTGTCTCAGGCTCCGGGGCCTGCGCGGGACGCGACCGGCCCCGGAGGGCGAGCAGAAGGCGCGGACCGGCCAGGCGGACGCCAACTGGTCGGACTGGTACGCCCAGTAGACGGATCCGATTCCACGAGGGCGCCGTGGTGAGCCACGCGGCGACCACCTGACGGGCCGGAGGCGGCCGGATGGAGTTTCTCCAGGCCAACGCCGACCGCGACTTCAAACGAGCAGGAGCTGGAGCTCAAGACCAACGCCGACCTGGCCGGCGCGATCCATTTCCTCACCACCGAGCCGCACCGGCGGGTGATCGAGGAAGCGGACCGGCGACAGGTTCGTGCCAGCTGAGTTGCCGGAGGGTCACCGGCTCGCGACCCGGCCGCCCACCAGCTCCACGACCCGGTCGGCGCGTCGGGCGCTCTCGGGTCGGTGGGCGACCATCAGGACCGCCCGGCCGGCGAGCGCCCGATGCAGCGCCGTGTCAACCAGCGCGGCGGTGGCCGGGTCGAGGCAGGACGTCGCCTCGTCGAGCACCACGACCCGGGGGTCGGCGAGGGCCACGCGGGCCAGGGCAACGAGCTGGCGCTCGCCGGCCGACAGGGACCCGCCGCCGTGGCCCACCGGGGTGCGGACTCCCTGCCGCAGGGCGCTGACCCACCCGCTCAGGCCCAACCGGGCGAAGGCTTCGACCACCTCCGCGTCGTCCGCATCCGGACGAGCGAGCCGCACGTTGTCCGCCACCGTTCCACGCACGAGATGGCCCTCCTGCGGGACGACGGTGACCGCCCGCCGGAGCCCGTCGGGCGACAGGTCCCGCAGGTCCGTGCCGCCCAGCGTCACCCGTCCGTCCTCGGGGTCGGCCCAGCGCGCCACGAGCGCGGCGAGTGTGGACTTGCCGGCGCCGCTCTCTCCGACCACGGCGACGACCTCACCGGGTTGGATGACCAGGTCCACGCCGTTAA
>DATFPQ010000050.1:0-10025 GCA_035264765.1 Actinomycetales bacterium
CGCGGCCGGGCGCACCGCGCCCTCGTGCCTCGACGACGGCGTCGCGCAGGTGCTGGAGACCCTGCTGCGCCGCTCCGCCTGACCGCGGCGCTCAGCGGGACTGCAGCGCGTCCAGGGCGACGGCCATCGCGGCGGCGACCCGGCCGTCGACCCGGTGCCCGGGGACCTGGACGACGTACCGGTCGCGCAGCGTGGCCTTGCGCTCGGACGACATCACGACCTGACCGCTGGAGTCGGTGAAGTCGAAGTGGAACAGGAACGGCGAGGGGAAGTTCTCGATGATCGGCAGGACGTCCCAGAGCCGCCGGGCGATGGCGACGCCGCCACTGCGCTCCGTGCCCGTCACGGCGCTGCCGTCCGCTGCGCTCAGCTCCCAGGTGGAGCGCAGCAGCGAGGTGCCGAACCGCTTGCGGAACCAGCCGATCGGCTGCCCCTCGGCGTCCAGGACGTCGTACGTCGCGCCGAGGTCGATCCGCTGCCGCGCCCGGAAGCTGAACACCGGGTTCCTGCGGTCCTCGTCCGCGTAGAAGGTCACGTGCTCCCGGAAGGCCATCCGCTTCTGCTGGGCCAAGGCCACGACGGGGCCCTCCGAGCCGTCCGGGGCGGCAGCCCGGATCTCGTACCGGTTCACCATCATGGTCAGCCGCTGCTGGACGAAGAAGTGCTCGAGGTGTGCGAGATCGCTCATGGCACGTCCGACGTCCGGCGTCACGAAGTGGTTCCGCCGGCGAGGGCGAGGACCTCCTGGTCGGTGGCCCCGGCGAGCGGCAGCCGGACCCGGAAGGACGTGCGGCCAGGTCGGCTCTCGACGTCCACCGTCCCGCCGTGCGCGGCCACGATCGAGGACACGATGGCCAGCCCGAGGCCGGTGCTGCCGTGTGCTCGCGAGCGTGAGGACTCCCCGCGCACGAAGCGCTCGAAGACCGTGGGCAGCACGTCCGGCGGGACGCCCGGACCGTCGTCCACGACCTGCACCTCGGCGGCGCCGTCCAGGACCCGCAGCTCCGCGCTGACCGACGTCCCGGACGGCGTGTGGGTGCGCGCGTTGGCGAGCAGGTTCGCCAGCACCTGGTGCAGCCGCTGGTCGTCACCCCGCACGACCACGGGCTCGTCCGGAAGCGACAGGCTCCACCGGTGCTGCGGACCGGCCACCTGCGCGTCGGTCAGCGCGTCCACCGTCACCCGGGTGAGGTCGACCGCCTCGGACTCGACCGGCCGGCCGGAGTCCAGTCGGGCGAGCAGCAGCAGGTCCTCGACCAGCACGGTCATCCGGGCCGCCTCGCTCTCGACCCGGTCGAGGGCCCGCGCCACGCCCTCCGGCACCGCCTCGCCGCTGCGGCGGGTGAGCTCGGCGTAGCCGCGGATGGCGGCGAGCGGCGTCCGCAGCTCGTGGCTCGCGTCGGCCACGAACCCGCGCACCCGCTGCTCGCTCTCCTCGCGGACGGCCAGGGAGCGCTCGACGTGCCCGATCATCGCGTTGACGGCGGAGCTGACCTGCCCGACCTCGGTCCGGGGGTCGGCGTCGGGCACGCGAACGTCGAGCGTCACCTGGCCCCGGGCCAGCGGCGTGCGAGCCACCTGCGAGGCGGTGGCCGCGACCTGCTGCAGCGGCCGCAGCGTGCGGCGCACGACGATCCCGCCTCCCACACCCGCCACGACCAGCAGCAGCGCGCCGGCGCCGCCGACCACGAGCGCGACCCGGGTCACGGTCTGCTCCGCCTGCCGCAACGGCAGGCCGGTCACCAGCACGCGGCCATCCGTGGCCTGGCGTGCCACGACGCGGTACTCGCCGATCCCCTGCAGCTCATAGGTACGTGGCTCATGCGCCACAGGCACGGCGGCGAGCTGCGCGGTGGCGTCCTCGCCCACGGTCTGGGGGGTGCCGCGGGGCCCCACGGTCGCGGCGGTGACGACCGTGCCGTCCTGCACGATGGCGCCGAGCGTTCCGACCGACGTGCCGGGTGCGCCCAGGAAGCCGGGACCCTGCCGGTGCTCGTCGCCGTCGCCGTCGCCGTCGTGGTCCAGCCGCGGGCGCCCGACGCCGTCCAGCCGTTCGGCGTTCGTGCCGCTGCGCCCGGCGGCCGAGGTCAGCTGCCGGTCCACCCCGCCGACCAGTGAGCGCTGCAGCGCCAGCACGGTGACCATGCCGACGACGAGCGTCACCGCGGTGAGCAGCACGAGGACCAGCGCGACCAGCCGGGCCCGCAGGGTCAGGGGGCGCTGGGGGAGAAGCCGGGAGGTGGGAGACCGCACGGCGCTCAGCTGGCGGGCTTGAGCACGTAGCCGGCACCGCGCAGGGTGTGGATCATCGGCTCGCGACCGGCGTCGATCTTCTTGCGCAGGTAGGAGACGTACAGCTCGACGACGTTCGCCTGACCGCCGAAGTCGTAGTTCCAGACCCGGTCGAGGATCTGCGCCTTCGTGAGCACGCGGCGCGGGTTGCGCATGAAGTAGCGCAGCAGCTCGAACTCGGTGGCGGTCAACCGGATCGGCTCGCCGCCGCGGAAGACCTCGTGGCTGTCCTCGTCGAGCGTCAGGTCTCCGACCGTCAGGACCGAGTCGCTGTCGCCCACGAGGACCGCGGTGCGGCGCACCAGGGCGCGCAGCCGCGCGACGACCTCCTCCAGGCTGAACGGCTTGGTCACGTAGTCGTCGCCGCCCGCGGTCAGCCCGGCGACGCGGTCCTCCACGGCGTCCTTGGCGGTGAGGAACAGCACCGGCACGTCGCCGCCGTCGGACCGCAGCCGGCGGAGCACCTCCAGGCCGTCGAGGTCGGGCAGCATCATGTCGAGCACGACGGCGTCCGGGCGGAAGTCGCGGGCGGCGCGAACCGCGGCCAGCCCGTCGGCGGCGGTGCGCACGTCCCAGCCCTCGTACCGCAGCGCCATGGTGAGCAGCTCGGACAGCGCGGGCTCGTCGTCCACCACCAGGACTCGTACGGGGGTGCCGTCGAGGCGGCTCAGCGGGGCGGGGCGGGCGGAGGGCTTCGTCGTCATGGCCCCCACTGTGGAGCCCGGTCCTGAAGCGACGCCGCGACGTCCCTGTGAGTCGGCTGTGTGTGATCCGGTCACAGATGGCGCATAGGTCGAGGCGGGGAGCGGGACAGATCGGGCCCCAGAGTCACTCTCGACCACCGCCGCACCTGCGGCCCCGCGACCAGCGTCGCGGCCTCCGCACGAGAGGCACGACCATGACCGCCACGCTGACCCCGCCGCGGGAGGCGGCAACCGCACCACCACGGCCGCGCGTCAGCGGCTCCAGCCGCCTGACACCTGGGCTGCCGCGGCGATCGGCTCCCAGAACGCCAGCAGTTACCAGCTCGTCACCGAGCTGTCGGTGATGGCGATCGGCGGGTTCAACGGCAGCGACCCGTCACCGGCGCTGGCGCAGTTCCAGGAGTACGTCACACAGGGCCGGATCCACTACTTCATCGCCGGCGGCGGCATGGGTGGACGCGGCGCTCCCAGCGGCGGCTCGGACGGCACCTCGGCGCAGATCTCGTCGTGGGTCGCGGGCACCTTCACCGCGCAGACGATCGACGGCGTCACGGTGTACGACGTGTCGTCCGGCGCAGGGTCGGCGTCCTCGGCGGCCTCGACGGCCTCGACGGCCTGACGCGCGAGCCGCAACGACAGGACCGATCCCCCCTTCCCCGTCGGTTCAGTGGGAAAGGGCGGATCGGTCCTGTTCGCCGGGCGCGGGTGCGGCGGCCGGCTCCGTGGGGGGCTGCGTCAGGGGCGGCGCCAGTCGTCGGACGTCAGCTGCGACCCGGCCGTCGGCCCCATCTGCAGCATTCCGCCGTCCACCGGCCACGACGCCCCGGTGACGTACGCGGCGCCGGGCGAGCAGAGGAACGCGACCACCGCCGCGATCTCGCGCGCGTCACCGGGACGTCCGAGCGGGACCCCCGGCCGCTTTTTGTCCTCGCCGCCCTGCCGGGGGTCCTCGTCGGTCTGGCCGGTCATCGGCGTCGCGATCTCGCCAGGGGCCACGGCGTTGACCGTGATCCCATGCTGCGCCAGCTCGATGGCGGCGGTCCGGGTGAGCAACCCGAGCCCACCCTTGGCCGCGCAGTAGGGTGCCGAGCCGACCTTGGGCTGGTGCTCGTGGACGCTGGTGATGTTGACGATCCGGCCGCCGCGGCCGGCGGCAACCATCCGCCGGGCGGCGCGCTGCAGGCACAGGAACGCGCCGTCGAGGTCGGTGCTCACGATCTCCCGCCAGGTCTCGAAGTCAAGGTCGAGCAGGAGGGTCGACGTGCCCGTCCCGGAGTTGTTGACCAAGACGTCGACGCCGCCGAGCCGCTCCGCGAGGTCGTCGATGACGTCGGCTGCCTTCGGTAGCTGGGTCAGGTCGAGCTGAGCGACCTCGGCCCGCCGGCCCACCCGCTCGACCTCCTTCGCCGTGGCTCGTGCGCCTTCCTCGTCGGTGTGCCAGGTGATGCCGACATCGCACCCGGCCTCGGCGAGTGCCACGGCGCAGGCCCGGCCGATGCCGGAGTCGGAGCCGGTGACGATGGCGGTACGGGGCGAGAAGCTGCTGGGATCTGTCATGCGCGACACTTGCCCCCCGCGCTCGGAGGCCAAACCCTTGCGACGTCTGCCTCGACGCTGCTTCGACGCCGTGCGCTAGACCGTGTCCTCCGAGCTGCGCCGACCGGACTGGGTGCTCGCGTCGGGGTCAGGGTTCTCGGTGCGATCGCGAGACTCCTCGAGGATCACCTCAGCCTGGCCGCGCGGGTCGTCGCTGCCGACGGTGCGCTCCTCCGGCAGCAGCTGCGCTCGCCGTTCGACCTGGTCCGGCTGTTCACTCATGCATCCGTTCTACCCCTGGCGACCGCCCCGCGCCTCGTGGCACGGTGGCGCGCAGTCGACAGCAGGCCACGAGGAGGTCGCCATGCCGAGCCGGATCAGCCAGTGGACGCTCGACGTCCACGACGTCGACCGCATGGCCGCCTTCTGGTCGGCCGCGCTCGGTTACCGGGTCGACCGCGGGGACGACGGATCCGCGAAGCTCTACCCGTCGGACGACGCCGGACCCGACGTGCTCACCGTGTGGCTGCAGGGCACGGACACTGCCAAGCCGGCGAAGAACCGTTGTCATCTGGACCTGCGGCCGACCGACGGCGACGTCGACGCGGAGGTGGCCCGGCTGGTCGCGCTCGGTGCTCGGCACGTCGACGTCGGCCAAAGTCCCGACGACCCGTTCGTGGTCCTCGTCGACCCGGAGGACAACGAGTTCTGTGTCCTGCGGCGAGAGCCGCGCGGGCGGTAGCGCGGGCCCGCTGTTCCCTCGCGCCTCGTCAGTCCATCAGCCCGGCGTCCTGGCCGGAGGAGCCGTGCGGCTGTCCCGGCTCGCGGTCGGTGTCCTCGGGCGCTGCCACCAGGTCGTCGGTGGCGTCCACCGCCTCCGCTTCGACGTCCGGCGCAGCCTGCGGCTCGCCGCCGGAGACGACGTCGCCCTCCTGCTGCGGCCGGCCGACCCGGTCGGAGCCGGAGTTGACCCCCTCCGGCTCGACGAGGTCCCCCTGGTGCTCGTCCGATGCTCGTGCCATGGACCCTGTCTACCGTGACCGGGTCGGAACCGCAGGCCGGGCTGCCCGCACCTGGACGGGCACTCCAGGCCCGGAGGAGGCCTAGAGGTGATCTAGAGGTACTGCCCCGTACCCCGCGCGGGGGGCTCGTCGCCAGGCGGGCGTCCGGGGTTCGGATGCCCCGGCGGGGCGTGCATACCCGGCACCAGGCCGCCAGGAGGCAACGCGCGGCGCATCTGCTCCAACTGGGCCCGCGCCGCCATCTGCTGGGCCATCAGCGCGGTCTGGATCCCGTGGAACAGGCCCTCCAGCCAGCCGACCAGCTGCGCCTGCGCGATCCGCAGCTCGGCGTCCGAAGGGGTCTGGCCCTCGTCGAACGGCAGGGTGATCCGCCGCAGCTCCTCCACGAGCTCGGGCGCCAGCCCCTGCTCGAGCTCGTGCAGCGACCGCTCGTGGATCTCGGCCAGCCGCGTACGCCCCGCCTGGTCCAGCGGCGCGCTGCGGACCTCCTCGAGTAGCTGCTTGATCATGCCGCCGATCCGCATCACCTTGGCCGGCTCCTCGACCAGCTCCGCGGGGTTGCGCTCGCCGTCCTCGTTGTCCCTCTGGGACGACACCCCGATGCCGTCCTGGGTCACGACGACGACGTGGGCGTCATCGTCGCGACGGTCGTCGTCCTGCGACTGGGCGCGGTCGGGCTGGCTCATGGCTCCATCCTGCCGACGAAATCTGGTTGCCGCGCGGCGCAGGGGTCGCCACCCTGCTCCGGTGCCCATCGATTTGCCGCGCTGCCCGCGGACCTGGCCTTCGTGGGAGGTGCGACGTCCCACCCCGGCCGACGTCGACACGGTGCTTGCGCTCCTGGAGTCCGTGGACCGCGCCACCCTGGGGTTCAGCGACTGGTCCCGGGACGACGTCGAGGCCGACCTCGGGTCGTCGTCCGCCCCGGCCGACCGCAGCCAGCTGCTCGTGCTGGACGGCGACCGGGCCCTGGCCTGGGCGTTTCGTGGAGGATCGTGCCGCTGGGCGGGTCACCGCCGAGGTGGCGGGCGAAGCGGGAGTCCGCCGGGTACGACCTCGGCCTCTGGTGGCTGGCTGAACTGGACGGTGAGGCCGCCGGCGCGCTGATCGCCACGACCCAGATGGTGGGGGAGGGCGCGCTGTACGTCGCCACGGTGCGCGTGCGCCGGGCCGCGCGCGGTCGAGGCGCATGGACGTCGACTTCGCTTTCCACGTGTTCCAGCGACCGGTCACCTGCTGGTAGCGCCGTTCGGCAGCTCAGCCTGGGGTTGGTCCGGTCGTGAGGCGCGCCGTCCCATGAGCGGAAGCACCAGCCAGAGCATCGCGAAGACCAGCAGCACGCCGGTCGCGATTGCCACGGCCGCCCGGCGCGACAGGACGACGTCGAAGACGAGCAGCACGACGACGGAGACGGCCAGGGCAAGGAAGAGTAGTCCGGCCCGGGCAAATCGATCCGACGCGCTGACCAGCAGTGCCTTGCGCCGCTGCCGGAAGAGCAGGCGGTGGTAGCTGACCGGTGCCACGATCAGCGCCGTGGCCGTGGCCGACAGCAGCACGGCGACGCAGAAGACGGCCACCTGGAACCGGTCAAGCTCGGTGAACCGCTGCTGGAACGGCAGGGTGAGCAGGAACCCGGTCAAGATCTGGACGCCGGTCTGGGTGACCCGCAGCTCTTGGAGCAGCTCGTTCCAGTTCCGGTCCATCCGCTCGGTCTCGGTCTCACGACGCGAGGGGTCCCCGCCTGGGTACTGCCTGCCCGGGTCGCCGCCCATCCGCCACTCCGTTCCGGTGCACGGCGCCGGTGATCCAGCGCTCGCCCGCCGATCGTGCGACCGGAGCGCGCGGCTCGCCACCCGGGGCCCTCGCGCTTGCGGGCGCCAGGGTGGCCGTCGTGAGCGCTCAGGTGGCCACGGGCGGAGGTTAGGCGCTTCAAGGGTCCGGGGTCAGCCGGTGGACATGTGCCAGTCGGCGTGCTCAGGTCAGACCAGGAGCAGGACCTTGCCGACGTGGCTCGAATCCTCGATCCGGCGGTGCGCGGCGGCGGCCTCAGCCAGCGGCAGCCGGGCGTCGATGACCGGTCGGACCCGCCCCGCTTCCACCAGCGGCCAGACGTGCTCCCGCACGGCCGCGACGATCGTCGCCTTCTCGGACAGCGGGCGGGCTCGCAGCGACGTGGCGATGACGGCGGCCCGCTTCGCCAGCAGGGCGCCGAGGTCGAGCTCGGCCTTGCGGCCGCCCTGCAGGCCGATCGTCACGACCCGGCCGTTGGGCGCCAGCACCTTGACGTTGCGCGCCAGGTACTTGGCGCCCATGTTGTCGAGGACGACGTCCGCGCCGGCACCGTCCGTCGCCTCCTGTACGACCTCGACGAAGTCCTGCTCGCGGTAGTTCACCAGGATGTCGGCTCCCAGCTCCTGGCAGCGCCGCAGCTTCTCTGGCGTACCCGCTGTCACCGCCACCCGCGCCCCGGCCTCGCGGCCAAGCTGGATCGCCATGGTCCCGATGCCGCTGGCGCCGCCGTGCACCAACAGGACCTCGTCCGGGCGCAGACCGGCGGTCAGAAAGACGTTGCTCCAGACGGTACAGGTCACCTCTGGCAGCGCCGCGGCGTCGCGGAGGTCCACGTTCTGGGGTCGGGGCAGCAGCTGTCCGACAGGAGCGCAGACGCGCTCGGCGTAGCCGCCTCCGGCCAGCAGGGCGCAGACCTCGTTACCGACCGACCAGCCCTGGACGCCGTCCCCGAGCTCGACGATCGTTCCGCTGCACTCCAGTCCCGGGTACGGGGAGGCTCCGGGCGGCGGCGGGTAGTGGCCCTCGCGCTGCATCAGGTCGGCTCGGTTGACTGCGGTCGCGGCCACCTCGATGAGAACCTCCCCGGCGCCGGGGGAGGGGTCCGGCACCTCGCGCCACTGCAGGACGTCGGGTCCCCCGGGTTCGGGGATGGTGATCGCGCGCATGGCGCGACTCTACGGACGGCGGGCAGCGCGCTCGCGCCGGAGCACCTCGCGAGCGCGCTCCAGGTCGGCGACGGTGTCGACGTCGACCGATGAGTCCTCGGGCAGCGGCGTTCGGGCCACCCTGAGGCGCCCGACGACGTCGCGCACCCGGGCTCCGGCCGGGTGGCGGCCGATGGCCCGGCGGAGGGGTCCAGCCCGGTACACGGCGAGGAGCGGCTGGTCGCGTCCGTCCCGGTCGACGCCGACTGCACCGTCCCAGTCGCCGCCGACAACGGTTGCCAGGACGGGGAGGGCTCGGGCGGCAAACGGTTGGTCGCCCGCGAGCACGGCGACCAGGTCGTCGTCCCCCAGGCCACGGCCCAGGTTCGTCGCCATCCCCGCCGCCAGACCGGCGACAGGTCCGCCTCCGGGCGGGTCCTCCCGCACCCGGAGCAGGTCGGCCGGCCCCGGTCGGTGCGGACCCACGACGACGACGTCGGCGTCCGCCGTCGCTTTCGCCAGGCCCTCGAGCAGGACGTCCAGGACGGTCCCGCCGCCCAGGTCCGCCGCCAGCTTGTCCTGCCCCAGCCGACGCGATGGGCCACCGGCCAGCACGACGACGCGGCGCAGCCAGTTCGGCGGCTGTTGCGGGTCCGGCAGCTGCTGCGGGTTGGGCACCTCGGCAGTATCCGCCGGGTGTGCCTCGGCCCGCCCGGCTGCGCCGAACGGGTGAACGCCCGGCCGCCGTCCATCAGGGCGAGCCAGGTTCCGGCCGAAGAGGTGCAGTCCGGGCGACGAAGGGATGGCTTCATGCTGCGCAACCGAACGATCAGGGGCAACCGATCCGGCCAGGCCGAACCGGTCGCGGAGCCGTCCCTGACGTCGCCCGTCGAGTTGCAGCCGGTCCGCACGTTTGCCGCGACGGGCCTTGCCGCGATGGACATCCTCCCCGCTCGCAGCGGCGGTCGGGGACTGCTGCGCCGCCGGAGTGCTCCGGTGGGCGGGCCGGTGGGCGGCGCGTTCTTCCCGCTGTCGAGCGAGCCGACGTCCAGCGAGGAGGCTCTTGCCGCTACCCGTCCCGGCGCGCTCGCATCGACGCCTCCAGCGCAACCTGCTGTCCCGGGACCGCGTGGTGTCTCGGCTGGCCGCTCGGCTTCCGCCGGCGGCTCGGCTGGGATCGGCGGCCTCGCTGGGTCTGACGGCTCGGCTGAGATTGGCGGGTTCGGTGCGGCTGGCGGCTCGGCCGCCTCCGCTCTCTCGGCCGAGGCGCCCTTCGTGACGCCGATGGAACCCACGGCGCCGGCATCGGCGCCTTTGCCCGAGCCCGCCCCCAGCTCCCTGTTCGTCGCAGCGCCGCCGTCCGTGCCCGAGGTCACTCAGATCGTGCCGTCCCGCCAGGCGACGTCGGCGCCGGTTCTACCGGAGGCCTCGACGCAAGCCATCGCCGCGCCGTCCTCGCTGTTCGTCCCCGCGCCAGTGCAGCCCGACGTCGCCCCGGGGCTCCCAACCGACCGGTCGGTCGACCCGTCGCCGTT
>DATFPQ010000051.1:0-4196 GCA_035264765.1 Actinomycetales bacterium
GTGAGGTGGTTCAGTCCCACGTGGTCGAGCTGCAGCGACTCCGGCGCCATCCTGAGGAGCCCGGCGAACTTGCGCTGCAGTCCTATCGCGACGTTGCAGAGGCCGACGGCGCGATGTCCTTCCTGGAGCAGTGCCCGAGTCACGATGCCGACCGGGTTGGTGAAGTCGACGATCCACGCGTCCGGGTTACTGCGGCGCACCCGGTCGGCGATGTCGAGGACCACGGGCACGGTCCGCAGTGCCTTGGCTAGCCCACCGGCTCCGGTGGTCTCCTGGCCGACGCAGCCGCACTCCAGTGGCCAGGTCTCGTCCCGGTTGCGAGCCGCCTGCCCGCCCACGCGGAGCTGGAGCAACACGGCGTCGGCGCCGTCGACGGCCTCGTCGACGTCCGAGGTCGTCTGTACCTTCCCCGGGTGGCCCAGGCTCGAGAAGATCCGCCCCGCTAGACCGCCCACCAGCTCCAGGCGGTCGACCGCAGGGTCCATCAGGACCACCTCGCTCACTGGGAGCTGGTCCCGGAGGCGAGCGATCCCGTCGATGAGCTCGGGCGTGTAGGTGGACCCGCCACCGATGACCGCGATCTTCAACTGCTGCTCCCGTCGAGGCGACACTGGATCGGCCGCCATCGAACCACGTCCCGAACAGACGCGATCCCGGCACCCGGACTGGCTCCGGTGCCGGGATCAGGTCCTCTCAGGGCTGGCGTCAGCAGAGCGTCGTGTCGTAGCGGCACGCGACCACGCGTGGCGTCTCGACCGGCTGGCCCGCATCGATCGAGCGGGCCAGCCGGATGAATTGGGCGTGGCTCCAGACAAGGGGCGTTGCCGAGAACGTGTTTTCGCCGGGTGTGAACGGCGGGTTGCTGCCATTCGCTGGGCGGCGGTGGTCCCACACCTGCTCGGCGAGGAAGAACGTGCTGTTGTCGGCCGAGCGAGCCATCGTGTCGAGGAACCGCTGGGCGTTGCCCCCGCGGGCGAGGACGTACTCACCGCGCTCGCCGGTCAGCAGCGGCCACCCGCGGCCGAGGGTGAGCCCCGAGCCAGCGGGCACCGGCTCCCACTGGCTGCCGTCCCGCTTCTCGCCGTACCCGTCGAAGCTGGCACGGTGCCAGAACGGCCCGTTCGGCGTCCCGTAGCGGAGCTCGCGGTCGATCACCGGCAGGGTGGACCGGACGTCTGGGTCGTCCGCCGACTTCACGCCCAGCCGCACGACTTCTAGGAAGCTGGGGTCGACGACCCTGCGCTGGTCGACGCGCGGCCCGCCGTCCGAGATCTGAATCATGGCGCCGGAGTTGGCGTCCCCGTTGTCGGTGATCCGCAGGTAGTACGGCCGCGGTGACAGCGGACCGTTGGTGGTGACGGTGTAGCGCCTGAGGTTCCGCTGCCACTCGTCGGCCTTGGCGAGGTAGGACGCGAACCGGCCCTCGTCGCCGTTGCGCTGCGCGATGTACGCGGCCGTCACGAGCCCGGCGATCTCCGCGGCGATGGTGGCCGGTGAGTACCCGGCGATGTTCTCCCAGCGCTCCTGATCGGTCCTCGGCCCGCGCGCCACTATGAAGTCGGCGGACAGCCGGACGTGCGTCCAGTCGGAGCTGCCGGTCCGACCCAGCTGCCAGGCCAGGACGATCGGGAAGGCCACCTCGTCCATCTGCAGACCGCCGAACACCGCCTCGCCGTCCAGCCGCGAGTTCTGCGGGAACGACCCGTCCGGGCGCTGCTGGACGTTCCACAGGTAGTCGAGCGCCCGGCGCGCCCCGGCGACGTCGCCGTCGGCGATCAGCGCCGTGGCGATTTCGTAGAGGTCGCGCGACCAGACCTCGTGGTACACCGGGAACTGTTGCAGGACGTTTGCCCACCCCCACGGACGTCCCGGCGCGGCGACGTAGCCGCCGCGGAAAGTCTTGTCCTCCGATGCCGCCAGGACCATCGCAGAGACATCGTAGGTGGTCCCCCAGCCAGCCGCGCTCGTGGGACGCCGGCTTAGTCCGCTCAGGTACGCCTGCCACCCGGCGCGGTACGCCGTTCGCGCGGACGCGAATCCTCGAGCCAGGGCTGCCACCGCCGTCGTGGCCGCCGTCTGCGCGCCGGCCGCGCCCTCGCCGAAGCCCAGCGCCAGGGTGAGCCGCTGACCGCCGGCGAGCCCGGTCAGCCGGGTCTGCCCCATCTGGAGAACGTTGCCGCGCCGGGTCGCGTCGTACTCCCAGTCCATCCGGTGGTCGTCCCGGACGTCGGACCAGCCGTCGCTGCGGTCGGCGTACCCGCTCGAGGTCTTGGTGAACCCGGTGGACGCCAGCACCGCGCTCGCCTGCGAGCCGTCGTCCGCAATCAGCGTGCCCGCCATCGAGTGCCCGGTGTCGTCGTTCGCGTTCAAGCCCAGGCCCACGTCGTGCAGCACGTACACCTGGTACGGCTGACCGGTCAGGGACTCGAATTGGACGTCGACCAGGACGGCGTTGCGGCTCGGGTCGGTCACGTACCTCTTCGATATGCGGTACTTGCCGCTGCGGGCGGTGTTGATCTGCCGGTACTCCAGCGACCGGCCGGTGATCAGCGCCACGCGGTGCGTGGTCGCCGTGTCCTCGCGATCGCTGAAGGTCGAGCCGTCGGAGACGACGAGCTGAGTGTCCCGGCTGCTCTCTGTGTCGATCCTCGGGAAGTAGACCTCGCTCAGCGTGCCGTTGTTCAGCGTGTACCAGACCTTGCTGGCCGTCGCCCCGATCGCGGTCCCGAAGCCCTCCTTGTCCCCGGGCGACCAGGTCGCCGCGGCGCCCGGGTACCCCGGCGCGGGAGCCTGGGCCGCCTGTCGAGCACCCACCGCGGCCGGCGCCGTGACGCCGACCGCGCCCGCCACGAGCCCCAGAAGGGCCACGCCCGCCGTCGTCCGACGCACGCGCTTCGGGACTGCTGCCAACCGGACCATGACGACCTCCCGAGGGACGGCGCGTCATCGCGAGGCGGAACGGGAAGCGGACAAGCCACGCTTATCGCGCCACGTCCGTTTGGACCATAGACCCGAGCGGTGGCGTGGCACCAGAGCCGCTCGGCTGGCCTTGCAGCCTCGCGGGTAAGGCGATGATGTGACCCGGCAGCGCCCGCCGAGGTCTCGGACGCGGCGGGCACAACTAGTCCCCGCTTACTGGGAGCGCATACACATCTGAACGCGCAGATGGTCCATGGGGACGATGCGGACACTCCGGAACTCCCGAAACATAGTCGTTGAGCGGAGAAACACTCCGAAGCTGCAGAAAGTCACCGGGAGTAACGTTGCGTAAGAGCACTGCGGGATCGAAGTCCACCACGCGCCGCATGGTCGGTGCGGTCGTGATCCCGGGTATGGCCTTCGGCATTTTGGCCTTCGGCGCTCCGGCCTATGCGGAGACGACCCCGACGTCCGGCATCTGCAACGGCGTGGTGAACCAGCTCGCGCACCGCGGCACGGTGCAGGAGAACCTGCTCAAGGCCGCCGCGAAGAAGAACGCGGACCTCATCGCCAAGTTGCAGGCCGAGCGCTCGGTTCTACAGAGCAGCGCGACGACCCTCACCGCCGAGATCGGCAAGGCCAAGGAGCAGGTCGCCGCCCTGGAGGCGGAGGGGCTGAAGCTCGACGCCGACATCGAGGCCGCGAGCGACGAGCTCGCTGCGGCGAAGCTCGAGGCCTCCGACCTCACGCAGCAGGCGAAGACCGTCGAAACCCAGATCGCCGCCAAGCAGGACCAGATCAGCACTGCGAACAGCGAACTTGCGCCCCTGGCGGCCACTGCCGCCGAGGCCGCTGACGCCCTGGGTGCCAAGAACGCGCAGATCGCGTCGGCCAGGGATGAGCTGGGGACCCTCACCACAACCGCCGACGAGGCCGCGGCCGCAGTGAAGACCGCCGCCACGGCGGTCGAGGACGCGCAGGCCGAGCTGAACCAGCTCGTGGCGGAGGGCACCGCCGCTCAGAAGGAGCTCGACGACAAGAATGCCGAGGTCGCCGCGGCGAGGGCCAACCTGACCGCTCTGCAGGGTGACGCCAAGGCCGCGGCCGACGCGGTCGAGGCAAAGAAGGCGCAGATCACCAAGGCGCAGGGGGAACTGGCGACGCTGCAGGCCGCTCAGAAGGAAGCGGCTGAGGCCCTGGCCACCAAGCAGGCGCAGATCACCAAGGCGCAGGGCGAGCTGACGACGCTGCAGGACACCGCGAACAAGGCTGCTGCT
>DATFPQ010000052.1:0-3753 GCA_035264765.1 Actinomycetales bacterium
GGAGCGGTCGGACCTGCTGGAGTGAACGGCAAGGATCGCCAGGCACAATGCGCCGACGCTGAGCCGGCCCATCGCCTGCAGCAGCGAGCCGCGGAGCAGGATGAACTCGTACCCGGCGAGGAGCGGGACGGCGACGATGCCGACGGTCGCGGCGGGGGAGCGGTGCCGGATCACCCGGTCGTACCAGTCGTCCAGACGAGCCGATCCGAATCCCAGCAGGAGCAGGACGACCAGCATTCCGGCCAGCCCGGCGTCCAGCCAGAGCTCCATCCAGATGGGTGCGGACAGGTTCACGTTTGTGGCCCCGACCCACTCACCCACGAGGGTTCCCGTGTCGATGGGCTTGTTGTCCCATGCCGTGCGCGGCACCCAGAAGAGCAGGGCACCGGTCGTCTGACGGCCGAGCGTGTGTCCCGGGCCGTCCTCGGCGTAGCTCACCGCGTTGGCGAACATCGCCATCTGGTCGTAGTCCTTGGTCGCCACGGTCTCGAAGACCGAGCTCGACTGGAGCTGACGGGCCTGAGCGGGCTCGTACCGGAACTTGTCCGACACCGGGAAGACGACCAGTGCGGCGGCAATGCCGCCGACCATGACAGCCCGGACCACCCACATCCGGCCCCGCAGGGCCACGAACAGCGTGGAGAGCGCCACGGTGAGAAACCAAAAGCGCGGGTTGGAGATCGGGTTGTTCACCATCACCTGGACGGCGAGCGTCAGGACCCAGAGCGCGACCACGGCCGGACGTCGGCGACTGGCCGGGTCGGAGACGAGCCGCCGGGTGAGGACCAGGAAGACGATGAGGATCGGAACCGTGCCGACGCCGCGCAGCAGCGCGGAGCCCACCTGCGACGAGTCGTCTGTCAGTCCCGCGGCCGCGAGCCCGGCGTTCACGGCCTGGCGGCTGGAGAAGAACGACGCCGGACCCACCTTGGCGATCAGCACGGCGCTCCCGATGACTGACAGCAGTCCCAGCACCGCCACCCGGCGCAGCCGCGGGTTGGCACGCGCGGAGTCGGCGTCGGCGGACGCCTCACCGGTGGAGCGATCGGCAGCGCCGAAGTGCGGCGCGCGTCGGCTCAGGGCCGTGCCGACGTCGTACGCCAGCATCCCGAGCAGCGTCAGCAGCACCGCGGTCCGCATCGCATCCGTCGGGTCCACGATCCGCGTCGGCGCCTTGCCGAGGGTCAGCTGGGCGATCGGGGCGATGCCCATGGCGACATAGCAGAACACCCAGAACATGCCCTGCAGGAGCCGCACCCGCGAGCCCTGCACGATCATGGTCAGCCGGAGACCGGCGTACACGGCCAACGCCACCTGTAGCACGAACGTGAGCCCGCGCGGCTGGTCGCTTGTTTGCATGATGACAAACAACGGAAGTGCGCCGCACAGCAGCACCGCCAGGGGCGGACCCCATGGCGCCCAGACGGGCCGACGAGAGATGTCCGCGCCGGTCACCATTCCGCAATCCTAGCGCTTCGCCGCCTGCCGATCCGGCGGTTGCTCTAGGCTCCCGGAATGGCCGCAACGACGACTGGGAGCGTGCGGGACCTGTCCTCGTTCACGCTCGCCGGCTACGACAAGGGCAGACCGCGTGCCGTGCAGGCGGCCTGGTTCGCCGTCATGAACCTGGTGTTCCGGTGTTGGTGGTGCCCGAGCTCCCTTCGCGTCGCGCTGCTGCGCGCCTTCGGGGCCGACATCGCGCCCGGCGTCCTGATCCGCCACGGAGTCCGGGTCCTGTGGCCGTGGAAGCTGCGAGTCGGAGCCAATAGCTGGATCGGCGAGGGTGCCTGGTTGCTCAACCTCGAGCCGGTCACCATCGGCGCGAACGTGTGCATCTCCCAGGACGCGTTCCTGTGCACCGGGTCGCACGACTACGGCGACCGGTCCTTCGGCTACCGCAACGCGCCCATCATCGTCGAGGACGGCGCCTGGGTTGCGGCGCGCGCCATCGTGCTTCCCGGCGTGCGGGTCGGCCGGGACGCCGTGGTGTCGGCGGGAACCGTGCTGGCACAGGACCTTGCGCCACTGACCCGCGCGACGACGACCGGCCTGCGACCGCTGCGGGAGCCCCGATGAGGGTCTTGCACGTCGTCACCCTGCACTCGCCGGACAACGCCTTCGGGGGGCCGATGCGCGTGGCCCTCAACCTGGCCGGTGGGCTGCGCCAGCAGGGCGCCGAGGTGCGGCTGCTCACCATGGGACGCGGGTTCGCGGGCCAGCTGCCGACGGACATCGAGGGCGTGCCTGCACACGTGCTCCGGGCCCGCCAGCTCGCGCCGCAGCTGGGCTTCAGCGGAATCGCCGCCCCGGGGCTCCTTCCAGCTGCGGCTCGGCTGATCCGCAGCTGCGACGTCGTCCACGTGCACCTGGCACGCGACCTGATGACGGTCCCGGTCGCCGCTCTGGCGAACGCGCTGGGCAAGCCCGTGGTGCTGCAGACGCACGGGATGGTCGACCCCAGCGGCCGGGCGCTGGCCGCCGTCCTGGACGCGGTAGCCGTGCGGCGGCTGCTGCACCGTGCGGGCCGCGTCCTGTACCTGACCGAGCACGAGCGGCGGGACCTGCAGGCGGTCGCAGGGGCTCAGCCCCTGACCAACCTCAGCCGCCTACCCAACGGAGTGCCGCTGGCCGCCCGCCGGACCACTCCCGGCGAGCAGCTCGTCACGTTCCTCGGCCGGCTCCACCCCCGCAAGCGGCCCGAGGCCGTGGTTGCGGCTCTGCCCGCCGTACTTGGCGCGTACCCGCAGGCCCGCTGCGTCATCGCGGGTCCGGACGAGGGAGCCAAACAGGGAGCCGTCGACCTGGCGCAAAGGCTGGGCCTCGAGCAGGTCGTCGACTTCGTGGGGGCGGTCGACCACGCCGGGGCGCTGGAGCTGCTGCGCAGGACGTCGGTCTCCGTCCTGCCGTCGGTGGACGAGCCGTTCCCGATGTCGGTGCTCGAGGCCCTCGCCGTAGGCACCCCGGTCGTGCTCACCCGGTCCAACGGCCTGGCGCGCGACGTGCTCGCGGCCGGAGCCGGTGCCGTGGTCGACGTCGACGAGGACGTGTCCGGCGATGTCGTGCGGCTGCTGGACCCGGCGGAGAACGAGCGGGCATCCGCCGCTGCCCATGAGCTCGCCGGCTCGACGTTCGAGGTCGACCGCGTGGTGAAGGAGCTGTGCGCCGTCTACGAGGATGCGATTCGACGCCGCTGACCACGGTCAGGACGCGGTACGTGCTCTTTCCGGGAGGTTCAGCGCCCGCACGTCCTTGGTGATGAGGTCTGCCATGTACCGGTGCCCGGCGTCGGTCGGGTGGAACCTGTCGGAGCCGATGAACCGCCCAGCCGTGCCCTGGAACCACCGCTCGGCGAGCGGGTCGATGAAGTAGGCGCCGGTTGCCAGCGCGGCCGCCTGCACGTTGTCGCGCATCTCCAGTGCCGCACCGAAGATGGGCCGCGGCGCGACCGGACCGATCACGATGACGACGACGTCCGGCTTCTGCCGGCGCAGGTCCTCGAGCGCCTTCAGTGCGGCGGGATGGATGGTGCGCATGGGGTTCTTCAGGTCGTTGACGCCGTTGAAGAAGACAACGACGTCAGGGTCGAAGGCCACGGCCCACGGCACCCGCTGCCCGAACGAGCGACCGGACGGCGCGGCGACCCAGCCACTGCCTCCGACGGACTTGGCGACGCAGTACCAGCGCAGGTCGGCGCAGGTGCGTCGGTACCAGACGTTGGAGCCGCGACCGCCGACGTCCGAGCCGCCGGTGTAG
>DATFPQ010000053.1:0-21531 GCA_035264765.1 Actinomycetales bacterium
GGTCAGCCGGGAGATGTTCGACGGACTGTGGCCGGGCTTCGACGACCGTGAGGTCCCGATCAGCTCGATCACCAACGGCGTGCACGCACCCACCTGGGTCGACCGGCGGCTGCTCGAGCTCGCCGAGCGGCACGTCGGCCCCGAGCTGGTCGAGGAGGGACGTGGCTGGGAGCGCGTGCAGTCCGTCCCACCGAAGGAGCTCTGGGAGGCGCGGCGGGCGATGCGCGAGCAGCTCGTCGTCGAGGCTCGCCGCCGACTGCGCTCGTCCTGGCTCAAGCGCGGCGCCAGTACCGCCGAGCTCGGCTGGGTCGAAAAGGTGCTGGACCCCGACGTCCTGACCATCGGGTTCGCTCGGCGGGTGCCCACGTACAAGCGGCTCACGCTGATGTTGCGCGACCCGGAACGGCTGCGGGCGCTGCTGCTCGACCCCGACCGGCCTGTGCAGATCGTCATCGCCGGCAAGTCGCACCCCGCCGACGACAAGGGCAAGTCCCTGATCCAGCAGATGGTGCGCTTCGGGGACGACCCCGCGGTGCGGCACCGGATCGTCTTCCTGCCCAACTACGACATCGCCATGGCGCAGTACCTCTACCCCGGATGCGACGTCTGGCTGAACAACCCGCTCCGTCCGTTCGAGGCCTGCGGGACGTCCGGCATGAAGTCGGCGCTGAACGGCGGCCTGAACCTGTCGATCCTGGACGGGTGGTGGGACGAGTGGTTCGACGGCGAGAACGGCTGGGCCATTCCCACGGCGGACGGCGTCGACGACCCCGACCACCGGGACGACCTGGAGGCGGCGGCGCTGTACGACCTGATCGAGGGGCAGGTCGCCACCCGGTTCTACGACCGTGACGACGAGTCCGGCCTGCCGGGGCGCTGGCTGGAGATGGTGACGCACACGCTGGCGTCGCTGGGGCCGAAGGTGCTGGCGACCCGGATGGTCCGCGACTACGTGCAGCAGCTGTACACGCCGGCCGCCCGGGCCGGGCGCAACCTCTCCGGTACCGCTCACCACGGCGCCCGCCAGCTCGCCGGGTGGAAGGCCAAGGTGCGCTCCGGCTGGCACGACGTCCGGGTCGACCACGTCGAGTCCTCCGGGGTCAGCGACTCACCGCAGGTGGGCGACGTCCTCTCGGTTCGCGCCTTCGTCTCCCTCGACGGGCTCTCCCCGGACGACGTCCAGGTGCAGGTGGTGCACGGGCGGGTGACGCCGTCCGACGAGCTCGGCGACACCGAGGCCGTCGCGCTCAAGCACGCGGAGACCTACGAGGGCGGTCGGCACCGCTTCGAGGGCGACCTGCGGCTGGCCCGCACCGGAGCGTTCGGCTACACGGTGCGCGTGCTGCCCCGGCACGACGGCATGGCCAGCCCCGCCGAGCTGGGCCTGGTCGCCAACGCCTGAGCCGTAAGCCCCTAGGAGAGAGGCCTCCTTCCCGCTGGTGGGAAGGAGGCCTCTCGCCGTTGTTGCGGCGGCGTCAGGGGGTGCCGGCGTACAGCTGCAACGAGCGGGCGCGAGCGGTGACGGCGCCGCCGACCACGGGTTGCTCGCCGGGCACCGGTGTCTCGTCCGCGCTGTCCCACAGCAGTGTCCAGGAGGACGGGCCGGGGGCCTCCGGCAGCGTCACGACCGTGTCGTGCGCGGAGCCGGCAAGCACCACGAGCAGGGACGCCGCGCCGACCGGCTCCCCGTGCAGCAGAGCCTGCAGGGTGCGCAGGTGGGGGTCGTGCCAGAGGGCCTCGTGCATCGGCGACCCGTCCGCGGCGTACCAGGCGAGGTCCTGCCTGCCGTCCCGGTGGCGTGCCCGGCCGCCGAAGAACTGCCGCTGGCGCAGCGCCGGCTGCTCCCTGCGCAGCTGCAGCAGTCCCCGCGCGGTCTCCAGCAGGTCCCGTTGCCACGATGCAAGTTTCCAGTCCACCCACGACACCTCGTCGTCGCGGCAGTAAGCATTGTTGTTGCCGCGCTGCGTGCGACCCATCTCGTCGCCCGCGGCCAGCATGGGCACCCCGGTGGACATCAGCAGGGTCCCGAGCAGGTTCCGCATGGAGCGACGGCGCTCCCCGAGCACCCGTGGGTCGTCGCTCGGGCCCTCGGTGCCGTGGTTCCACGAACGGTTGTCGCCGTGGCCGTCCCGGTTGTTCTCACCGTTGCCGAGGTTGTGCTTGTGCTCGTAGGCGGCGGTGTCGGCGAGCGTGTACCCGTCGTGGGACGCGATGTAGTTCATCGAGGCCAGCGGGCCGCGGTCGCCCGCGCCGAACAGGTCCTGCGAGCCGCTCAACCGGGTCGCCAGCTCGCGCACTCCGTGCGTCGCGTGGCCGTGCGCGTCGCGTGCGGCGTCGGCCAGCCAGAAGGTGCGGACGGTGTCGCGGTAGCGGTCGTTCCACTCCGCGAAGGGGGGCGGGAACTGGCCGGTGCGCCAGCCGTGCGGGCCAACGTCCCAGGGCTCGGCGATGAGCTTGACCCGCGACAGGACGGGGTCGCACCGCAGGGCGACGAGGAAGGGGTGGTCGGGGTCGTACCCGTCGTCGCGGCCGCGGGCCAGCGCGGTGGCCAGGTCGAAGCGGAAGCCGTCGACGTGGAACTGCTGGACCCAGCAGCGCAGCGAGTCCAGTGCGAGCTGCACGACCCGGGGGTTGCGGAAGTCCAGAGTGTTGCCGCACCCGGTGACGTCGACGTCGCGGCCGTAGCCGTCCAGGCGGTAGTAGCCGCTGTTGTCCAGGCCGCGGAACGAAAGCATGGCCCCGTCGCGACCCTGCTCGCAGGTGTGGTTGTAGACGACGTCCAGGAGCACCTCGAGCCCCGCCGCGTGCAGCAGCTTGACCATGCCCTTCACCTCCGCCACCGCGGCGACCGGGTCAGGTGTGGCGGCGTAGGGCAGGTGCGGCGCGAAGAACGCCAGCGTGTTGTAGCCCCAGTAGTTCGACAGCCCGCGCTGCAGCAGTGCGGGCTCGGAGGTGTACGCGTGCACCGGCAGCAGCTCGACGCTGGTGACGCCGAGTCCGGTGAGGTGCTCGATCAGCGCCGGGTGCGCGAGTCCCGCGTACGTGCCGCGCAGGTGCGCCGGGACGCCGGGGTGGAGCTGGGTGAGGCCTCGGACATGGGCCTCGTAGACGACGGTCCTCGACCAGGGCACAGCGGGCGGCCGGTCGTCCCCCCAGTCGAACCCGTCGGCCACCACGACGCTGCGCGGCACGAACGGCGCGGAGTCACGACCGTCGGGGACGTCGGGGTCGCCGGCCAGCAGGGGCCCCACCGCGTGGCCGTAGACCTCCGGGCGCCACTGCACCTCGCCGTCGAGGGCGCGGGCGTAGGGGTCGACCAGCAGCTTGGCCGGGTTGTAGCGCAGCCCGCGGCTCGGCTCCCAGGCGCCGTGGGCGCGCAGCCCGTAGCGCTGACCCTGGTGCAGGCACGGCACGTGGGCGAAGTGGACGCCGTGGGCCTTCTGGCCCAGCTCGACCCGGCGCTCCTGGACGTCCGGGCCCTCGCCGTCGAGCAGGCACAGCTCGACGGCGTCCGCGCTACCGGCGTAGACGGCGACGTCGGCGCCGTTGCCATCCGGGCGCAACGTCACCCCGAGTGGTGGCGGCAGCTCCGGCTGGTGGCAATCGATCACGCGGACAGTGTTTACCTCCCCTGGCATCCGCGCACACGAGGTCCGGTCCGCGTCGCCGGTTCGCACCAACCGGTGTTCACTGTGCGCATGCCGCTGACCGGAGAGTACGAGCCGAGCCCGGAGCAGTGGGTACGCGACCAGGTCGCGCTCTACGAGAGCTCGGGAGGCACCAAGGGCACGACCATGCGCGGCATGCCGGTCGTCATCCTCACCACTCGGGGCGCGCGCTCGGGGCTGCTGCGCAAGACCCCGCTGATGCGGGTCGAGCACGACGGCACCTACGCCGTCGTCGCCTCGTTGGGCGGGGCGCCCAAGCACCCGGTCTGGTACTACAACGTGCTGGCGAACCCGCACGTCGAGCTTCAGGACGGACCGGTGGTGCAGGAGCTGGTGGCCCGCGAGCTGCACGGTCGCGAGCGCGAGGTGTGGTGGGAGCGCGCCGTCGCGGCGTACCCCGACTACGCGGACTACCAGAAGCGGACCGAGCGGCAGATTCCGGTGTTCGCGCTCGAGGCGCCGGGGGGCTGACCGGCGGCTGTGGCCGTGGCGGCGCCGGCGGCGGCGGCCTGGTTGCCGCCGGTTGCTGTGGAGGCGCCGGGTTGCTTGGGGGGCGGGAGCGCGGACTACCGTGGCGTCCATGACCGACCCGACGTCGCTTCCCGACTTCCCGCCGTCCCCGGACCAGCACCCGCTCCGCGGCCGGGTGCTCGACGCGCTGATGGACGAGGGGTTCCGGCCGGACATCGACGAGGACGGCGACGTCGCGGTCAAGGTGCAGGGTCAGCAGCTGTACGTCCGGTGCGTCGAGGGCGACGTCACGATCCTGCGCGTGTTCGGGCAGTGGCGTCTAGGCGACGCCGTCTCCGCCGACGAGCTGTCCCGGCTTCGCGCCTGCAACGCCGTCACCGGACGGCTCTCGGTCGCTAAGACGACGCTCTCCGGCGACGTGCTCGTGTCGTCCGCGGAGCACGTGGTCACGCCCGGCACCCCGCTGGGCATGGTCGTCACGACGTCCCTCGAGCTGGTGCTCACCGCGGTCAACCTCTGGCACGAGGCGCTCGGCCAGGTGACCGGCCAGACGCCGCCCGACCACGGCTAGGCTCGCGGCCTCTCGGCCCGCCGGCGGCGGGCCCCGACGACGGCGTTGGAGGCAGCGGTGGGCGAGCACGTCCGGCTCGAGGTGGACGGCGGCATCGGGACGATCCGGCTGGACCGGCCCCCGATGAACGCCCTGGACGCCGCGGTGCAGGAGTCGATCCGCGCCGCGGCCACCGAGGCGGCCGAGCGGCGCGACGTGGCCGCGGTCATTGTCTACGGAGGCGAGAAGGTGTTCGCCGCCGGCGCGGACATCAAGCAGATGCAGGCGATGAGCTACACCGACATGGTCGACCGGTCCGGAGCGCTGCAGTCGTCGCTGTCCGCGGTGGCCCACATCCCCAAGCCGACCGTGGCCGCGATCACGGGCTACGCCCTCGGCGGCGGGCTGGAGCTCGCGCTGTGCTGCGACTTCCGGGTGTGCGCCGACGACGCCAAGCTGGGCCAGCCCGAGGTCCTCCTCGGCATCATCCCCGGCGCCGGAGGCACCCAGCGGCTGCCTCGCCTGGTCGGGCCGGCCCGCGCGAAGGACCTGATCTTCTCCGGCCGCTTCGCCGACGCCGCCGAGTGCCTGGCGATCGGGCTGGTCGACGAGGTCGTCCCGCCGGGCGAGGTGTACGCCGCGGCCCGGCGCCGGGTCGAGCGGTACGTCGGGGGTCCGGCGTACGCCCTGCGTGCGGCCAAGGAGGCGGTCGACCGGGGGATCGAGGTGGACCTGGACACCGGGCTGGAGATCGAGCGGATCCAGTTCGCCGCCCTGTTCGCGACGGCTGACCGGGCCGCCGGCATGGCCAGCTTTCTCGAGCGCGGCCCCGGCAAGGCAACCTTCGAGGGTCGCTGAACCGGTCGGCGGGCTCCTTGCGAACCGGGCCTTCCCCATGGGCTACCAGCGGGTAACATCGACGAGCGGACGACCCGCGTCCCTCCCGGCCGAACGCCGGACCGACAGTGCACTGGAGGTCGACAGCCGACCATGAACATCGTCGTCTGTGTGAAGTACGTCCCTGACGCGCAGGCCGAGCGGGGCTTCGAGGAGTCCGACCTCACGACCGACCGGGTCGGCGTCGACGGCCGGCTCTCCGAGCTCGACGAGTACCCGGTCGAGGAGGCGCTGAAGATCGTCGAGGCCGGTGAGGGCCAGGTCACCGTGCTGACGATGGGTCCGGAGGGCGCGGCGGACGCGGTGAAGAAGGCGCTGCAGATGGGCGCGCACGCGGGCGTCCACGTGTGCGACGAGGCGATCGCCGGTTCCGACGCGGTGGCGACCTCGCTGGTGCTGGCCCGGGCGATCCAGAAGCTGGGGGAGGCCGGCCCGGTCGACCTGGTGCTCACCGGGATGGCCTCGACCGACGGCGTGATGAGCGTGGTGCCGGCGATGCTGGCCGAGCGGCTGGGGCTGCCCCAGGTGACCTACGCCAGCGAGCTCACCGTGGACGCCGCCGCCCGCAGCGTGCAGGCCCGCCGGGACGGCGATGCCGAGACCCTTCTGGTGACCGCGCAGCTGCCCGCCCTGGTCAGCGTGACGGACCAGATCAACGAGCCCCGGTACCCCTCCTTCAAGGGGATCATGGCGGCCAAGAAGAAGCCCGTGTCGACCTGGACCCTGGCCGACCTGGGCGTCGACCCCGCGCAGGTCGGGCTGGCGGCCTCGTGGACGACGGTCGAGCAGGTCAGCGCGCGGCCCCCGCGCGAGCAGGGGCAGGTCGTCAAGGACGAGGGCGACGGCGGGCTGAAGCTGGCCGAGTTCCTCACCGCCGGCAAGTTCGTCTGACCCCCACTCTTCTCGCAAGGAGATCCGCATGGCCGAGGTTCTGGTGCTGGTCGACCACGTCGACGGCGCCGTCCGCAAAACGACGACCGAGCTGCTGACGCTCGCCCGGCGGGTGGGCGAGCCGTCCGCCGTGCTCGTCGGCGCCGACGCGTCCGCCGCACACGACACGCTGGCCCGGTTCGGCGCCGCCAAGGTCTACGTCGTGTCGTCCGCGGACGTCGTTGACCACCTGGTGGCGCCGACCGCGGAGGTGCTGGCGCAGCTGGTGGAGCGGACGTCCCCCGCGGCGGTGCTGCTCCCGAGCAACGGCGAGAGCAAGGAGATCGCGGCACGGCTGGCGATCAAGACGGGCTCGGGCCTGATCACCGACGCCGTCGAGGTGGCCGACGACCTCACCACGACCCAGTCGGTGTTCGCCGGGGGGTACACCGTGCGGGCCCGCGTGACGGCCGGGACGCCGATCATCACGGTCAAGCCGAACTCGGTGACGCCGGTGGAGGCGCCGGCCGCGGCGGAGGTGGTGCCGTTCGAGCCGGTGCTGTCGCAGGCCGCCCTCGGGGCGCGGGTCACCGAGCGCCGGCCGCGAGCGAAGACCGGTCGTCCCGAGCTGACCGAGGCGGCGATCGTGGTGTCGGGCGGGCGTGGCACCGGCGGGGACTTCGCCGCGGTGGAGGCCTTCGCGGACGCACTCGGCGCGGCCGTGGGCGCCTCGCGGGCGGCGGTGGACGCCGGGTGGTACCCGCACGCCAACCAGGTGGGGCAGACCGGCAAGACGGTCTCGCCGCAGCTGTACGTCGCCAGCGGGATCTCCGGGGCGATCCAGCACCGGGCCGGCATGCAGACGTCCAAGACGATCGTCGCGGTGAACAAGGACGAGGAGGCGCCGATCTTCGAGCTGGTCGACTTCGGCGTCGTCGGCGACCTGTTCACGGTGCTGCCCCAGGCCACCGAGGCGATCGAGAAGTCTCGAGGCTGAGCCGCCCGGCGCCGTCCCGCCGCCGCCGCCCGCGCCCCCGCCCCTGCCGCGACTGTTGCCTGGCCCGTTCCGCCCGTTCGGCCCGTTCGGGCCGTCCGGGCCGTCCGGGCCGCCCGGGCCCCCCGGGCGGGCGGCGGGGCTTGTCGGAGCCAGCGCCTAGACTTCAGGGGTGAGCCCTCTCCACGCACTTCCGCGCTGGGCTCACGACCCCGGGGGGACGCGATGAGCGTGTACCTGGACCACGCGGCGACCACGCCGGTGCTCCCTGCGGCCATCGAGGCGATGGCCGCGGAGCTGTCGGTGGTGGGCAACCCGTCCAGCCTGCACTCGGCCGGCCGCAGGGCGCGGCGTGTGGTCGAGGAGTCCCGCGAGCAGCTCGCCGCGGCCCTCGGCGCGCGCCCGAGCGAGGTCGTGCTGACGTCGGGCGGCACCGAGGCGGACAACCTCGCGGTCGTCGGCGGCTACCGCGCCCGCCACGCGCAGGACCCCAGGCGCCGGCGGGTGCTGGTGAGCGCCGTCGAGCACCACGCGGTGCTCGACCCCGCCCACTGGCTGGCCGAGCACGAGGGCGCCGAGGCGGTGGAGCTGCCGGTCGACGGCCGCGGCCGGCTCGACCTGGCCGCGCTGCGCGCCGAGCTCGAGCGCGACCCGGGCGCGGTGGCCCTGGTCAGTGTCATGTGGGCCAACAACGAGGTGGGCACCATCCAGCCGGTCCGCGAGGTGGTCGAGCTCGCGCACGCGCACGGCGTGCCGGTCCACACGGATGCCGTGCAGGCCGCCGGCCACGTGCCCGTGGACTTCGCGGCGTCCGGCGTCGACCTGATGACGGTGACCGGGCACAAGCTGGGTGGACCCGTCGGCGTGGGGGCGCTGCTCGCCGGGCGTGGCGTCGGACTCAGCCCGGTGCTGCATGGCGGCGGGCAGGAGCGGCAGGTGCGCAGCGGCACGTTGGACGCGCCGGCCGTGCGGGCCTTCGCGGTCGCCGCGGAGCACGCCGTCCGGACGCTCGCACAGGAGGCACCGCGGGTCGCCGGGCTGCGCGACCACCTGGTGGCCGGCGTGCTCACCGAGGTGCCGGAGACCGTCCTGCTCGGCGACCCGGACCCTGCGGGCCGGCTGCCCGGCAACGCCAACGTGGCCTTCCGCGGCTGCGAGGGCGACTCGCTGCTTTACTTGCTCGACGCCCAGGGCATCGAGGTCTCGACCGGCTCCGCCTGCTCGGCCGGCGTGCCGCAGCCGAGCCATGTGCTGACGGCGATGGGCGTCCCCGAGCGGATGTCGCGGGGGGCGTTGCGCCTGACGCTGGGCTGGACCACCGACGCCGCGGACGTCGACGCCGTCCTGGCTGCGCTGCCGGCCGCGGTGGAGCGGGCGCGCGGCGCCGGCCTGGTCGCCGGGCGGACCCGCTGATGCGCGTGCTGGCGGCGATGAGCGGTGGAGTGGACTCCGCGGTCGCGGCGGCGCGCGCCGTCGAGGGCGGCCACGAGGTGGTCGGGGTGCACCTGGCGCTGTCGCGGCAGCCGGCGACGTTGCGCACCGGTGCGCGTGGGTGCTGCACTGTCGAGGACGCCCACGACGCGCGCCGCGCGGCCGACGTCCTCGGCATCCCGTTCTACGTCTGGGACCTCGCGGAGCGGTTCGAGCAGGACGTCGTCGAGGACTTCGTGCGCGAGTACGCCGCCGGCCGGACGCCGAACCCGTGCGTGCGGTGCAACGAGCGGATCAAGTTCTCGGCGCTGCTGGACAAGGCCCTGGCGCTCGGCTTCGACGCCGTCTGCACCGGCCACTACGCGCGCGTGGAGACCGGAGCCGACGGCCAGCGCGAGCTGCACCGGGCGGTCGACGACCGCAAGGACCAGTCCTACGTCCTGGGCGTGCTGACCCAGGACCAGCTGGCGCGAGCCGTCTTCCCGCTGGGGGGCAGCCGCAAGGACTATGTCCGCGCGGAGGCGGCGCGCCGAGGGCTGGCGCTGGCCGACAAGCCGGACAGCCACGACATCTGCTTCATCGCCGACGGCGACACCCGGCGGTGGCTGGCGGACCGGCTCGGCGAGCAGCCGGGCGACGTCCGCGACGAGTCGGGTGCGGTGGTCGGGACGCACGAGGGGGCGTACGCGTTCACCGTCGGACAGCGCAAGGGGCTGCGGATCGGACGGCCCGCTCCCGACGGCCGGCCCCGGTACGTGCTGGACGTCCAGCCGGTGAGCCGCACGGTGGTGGTCGGGCCGGCCGAGTCGCTCGACGTCGACGCGATGGAGGCCGACGGTGCCCGGTGGTGCGGCTCCGCGCCGGTCGGCGAGGTCGACGTCGACGTGCAGGTCCGCGCGCACGGCGAGGCCGTGCCGGCGCGGGCTGCCGTGGCCGGTGACGTGGTCCGGCTGGCTCTCGGCGAGCCGCTGCGCGGCGTGGCCCCTGGCCAGGCCGCCGTCCTCTACGACGGCACCCGGGTGCTGGGCTCGGCCACGGTGAGCGCGACATCGCGGCGGCGGGCCACCCGGACGGCCGCCGGGGCACCGGCCTGATGGCGCAGCCGTCCGGCCCCTCGTTCCCGCCCGGCACTGCAACCGGAGTAGGCAGCTGGCCGGGGTCCGACGTCGGGGAGGCGCTTCGGGTCGTGCGCGGCGAGCTCCCGGACCTGCCGCACCTGCCAGAGCTGCCCCAGCGTGGGCCCGGCGCCGACATGGTCGGCCGGGCGGCGGCGCGCCTGGTCGCGCTGCCGGTGGACCTGCAGCCGGCCGGGTGGCGGCTGGTCGACCGCCCGGGCCGCGACCAGGCCCGCGCCGACGCCTATTGGCGCGAGGACCTGGACCGGCTCGCGCACACCTTCGACGGGTGGCAGGGGCCGCTCAAGATCCAGCTCGCGGGTCCCTGGACGCTCGCGGCGTCGGTGTGGCTGCCGCGCGGCGAGCGGGCCGTCGTAGACCCTGGGGCGGCGCGCGACCTGGTGGAGTCCGGCGCCGAGGCCCTGGCCGAGCTGGTGCGCGAGGTCGCCGGGCTGGTGCCGGGGGCGCAGGTCGTGGCGCAGGTGGACGAGCCGTCGCTGCCCGCCGTGCTGGAGGGCAGGCTGCCCACGGCGTCCGGACTCGGCCGGCTGGGAGCGGTCGAGGGGTCGGTCGTGGTGCAGGGGCTGGCCACGGTGCTCGCCGCGGCCACCGGTGCAGGCGCATCGACGGTCGTGCACTGCTGCGCGTCCCGGGCCCCGGTCGGGCTGCTGGCCCGCACCGGCACGCATGCGCTCTCGCTCGACACCTCGCTGCTCGGTCCGCAGGGCTGGGAGTCGGTGGCGGCCGCCGTCGAGGACGGCGTGCGGCTGTGGGCCGGCGCGGTGCCGACGTCCGGCCCGCTGCCCTCGGCCGCCGACGCGAGCCGGGCGCTGGCCCGATCGTGGCTCGACCTCGGGCTGCCGGTGGCTGACCTGGCCGACGTCGTGGTGACGCCGGCCTGCGGCCTGTCCGGCTGCGCGCCTGCGCAGGCCCGGGCGGTGCTGGCCCGTGCGGTGGAGACCGGGCGGGCGCTCGCGGAGCGCTCCGCGGCCTGAGGGTGTCGCTGTCGGTGCCGTTGTCGGTGGCTGACGGCATGATGACGGGCGTGAGCAGCCTGGTGAGCGAGATCCCCGACGACGCGCGGCAGCGGTGGAGCGTGCTGGCAGACCAGATCCAGGGCCATCGGTTCGCCTACTACGTGCTGGACGCCCCCACCGTCAGCGACGGCGAGTTCGACCGGCTGATGCGCGAGCTTGAGGCCTTGGAGGACCAGCACCCGGGCCTGCGTACGCCGGACAGCCCGACGCAGGTGGTCGGCGGCACGTACTCCACCGACTTCGCCGCGGTGAACCACCTGGAGCGGATGCTCAGCCTCGACAACGTGTTCAGCGCAGCGGACCTACGCGCCTGGGCGGAGCGCGTGCAGCGCGACGCGCACGCACCCGAGGGCGGCCTGCACTGGTTGTGTGAGCTGAAGGTCGACGGCGTGGCCCTGGACCTCGTGTACGAGCAGGGCCGGCTGGTGCGCGCGGCGACGCGCGGCGACGGCCGGACGGGGGAGGACGTCACGCTGAACGTCCGGACGCTGCGGGGCGTCCCCGTGGAGCTGTCCGGTCCCGACGTCCCGCGGCTGGTGGAGGTCCGCGGCGAGGTGTACTTCCCGGTCGAGGCCTTCGAGCAGCTCAACGCCGACCTCGTCGAGGCCGGCAAGGCCCCGTTCGCCAACCCGCGGAACTCGGCGGCGGGGTCGCTGCGACAGAAGGATCCGCGCGTGACGGCCACCCGGCCGTTGCGGCTCATCGTGCACGGGCTCGGGGCGACCGACGGCGTGGAGGTCACGCGGCAGTCGGAGGCGTACGCCCTGATGGCGGCCTGGGGCCTTCCGGTGAGCACGCACACGCAGGTGGTCGACACCGTGGACGAGGTTCTGGCCCTGGTCGAGGCCCGCGGCGAGAACCGGCACTCGGTGGAGCATGAGATCGACGGCGTCGTCGTCAAGGTCGACGAGCTGGCCGTGCAGCGGCGGCTCGGGTCCACCAGCCGGGCGCCGCGGTGGGCGATCGCGTTCAAGTTCCCGCCCGAGGAAGTCACCACCAAGCTGCTGGACATCCGGGTAAACGTGGGCCGCACCGGCCGGGTCACGCCGTTCGCCGTGATGGAGCCCGTGCTGGTGGCCGGCTCCACGGTCGAGCTGGCGACCCTGCACAACGCCCAGGAGGTGCGGCGCAAGGGCGTGCTGATCGGCGACACGGTGGTCGTCCGCAAGGCCGGGGACGTGATCCCCGAGGTGCTGGGGCCCGTCGTGGCCCTGCGGCCCGCGGACGCGCGCGAGTTCGTCATGCCCACGCACTGCCCGTCCTGCGGCACGCCGCTGCGGCCGGCCCGTGAGGGCGACGTCGACATCCGCTGCCCGAACTCGCGCTCCTGCCCGTCCCAGCTGCGCGAGCGGCTGTTCCACGTGGCCTCCCGCAGCGCGCTGGACATCGAGGCGCTCGGCTGGGAGGCGGCGCAGGCGCTGCTCGACGCCGGTGTCGTCACCGACGAGGGCGACCTGTTCCGGCTGAGCGCCACCGACCTGGAGAGCGTGCCGCTGTTCCGGCGCAAGGACGGCGGCCTGTCGGCGAACGGCGCCAAGCTGCTCGCCAACCTTGAGCAGGCGAAGGAGCGGCCGCTGTGGCGGGTGCTGGTGGCCCTGTCGATCCGGCACGTGGGCCCGACGGCGGCCCGCGCCCTCGCCCGCGAGCTGGGCAGCATCGAGGCGATCCGCGCCGCCGAGCCGGCCGACCTGGCGGCCGTCGAGGGGGTGGGCCCGGTCATCGCCGAGGCGGTCCGGGAGTGGTTCGAGGTCGACTGGCACGCCGACATCGTGCGCAAGTGGGCCGAGGCGGGCGTCCGGACGGCGGACGAGCGGGACGACTCCGTAGCCCGCACCCTGGAGGGCCTGACCCTGGTCGTGACGGGCACGCTGGAGGGGTTCAGCCGCGACCAGGCCAAGGAGGCGGTGCTGGCCCGCGGCGGCAAGGTGTCCGGGTCGGTGTCGAAGAAGACCGCGTACGTCGTGGTGGGGGAGAACCCGGGCACCAAGCACGACAAGGCACTTCAGCTCGGGGTCCCGGTGCTCGACGAGGCGGCGTTCCGGCGGCTGTTGGATGAGGGTCCGGTCCCCGAGGACGAGGCGACCGCGGAGGCGGACGAGGACGCGGACCCGGACGCGGCCCTGGACTCGGAGCTGGACTCGGAGGAGGCCGTGCGAGGTCCGGCATAGCAGCTCGGCGGCCTTGGGCTGCGGCGGAACGCGCACCGGCGGAGCCGGTTCCCTGCCGCGGCACTGCCGGCCTGGGCTGACCGGCCCGACCGTGAACGGCTCGTCGGCTGGGGGGTCCGCTGCTGGGGCGTCGGCTGCTGGGGCGTCGGCTGCTGGGCCGTCGGCTGGTCGCGTCCGTCGGCTGGTCGGTCCGTCGGCTGGGTCGGGTCCGTCGGGAGGCCGGGCGCCGCCACCGACCGGGGCCGTTCCCGCCCACCTCTAGACTCGGGGCCATGTCCGCCCTCAGTCGCGACGACGTCGCGCACCTGTCCCGCCTGGCCCGGATCGAGGCCACCGATGCCGAGCTGGACCGCCTCAGCGGCGAGCTCGCGGTGATCCTGGACGCCGTGGCCCGGGTGAGCGAGGTGGCCGCCGACGAGGTGCCGCCCATGTCGCATCCGCTACCGCTCACCAACGTGACCCGACCGGACCATCCGCGCCCCAGCCTCGACCCGTACGAGGCGCTGGCCGGCGCGCCCGCCAGCGAGCAGCAGCGCTTCCGGGTGCCGCGGATCCTGGAGGAGGACTGATGGCGGCCGAGGAGCTTCCCCGAGCCAGCGCCGCCTCGCTGGCGCAGCGGCTTGCCGCCCGCGAGGTGTCGGCGGTCGAGGTGGCCGAGGCGCACCTCGACCGGATCGAGGCGCTGGACGCAGACCTGAACGCCTTCCTGCAGGTCGACCGTGCGGGCGCGCTGGCCGCGGCCCGCTCGGTCGACGAGCGGCGGGCCAGGGGCGAGTCGCTGCACGCGATGGCGGGCGTGCCGGTGGCGGTGAAGGACGTCATCACGACCCGTGGGCTGCCGACGACCGCGGGCTCGCGGATCCTGCAGGGCTGGCTGCCGCCGTACGACGCGACCTTGGTCCGTCGGCTGCGGGACGCCGACATGGTCGTGCTGGGCAAGACCAACATGGACGAGTTCGCGATGGGCTCCTCGACGGAGCACTCGGCGTACGGACCGACCCGCAACCCCTGGGACCGCGAGCGGATCCCGGGCGGCTCCGGGGGCGGCTCGGCCGCTGCGGTGGCGGCCTTCGAGGCGCCGCTCGCGATCGGCACCGACACGGGCGGCTCGATCCGGCAGCCCGCCGCGGTCACCGGCACGGTCGGCGTCAAGCCGACGTACGGCGGGGTGTCGCGCTACGGGCTGATCGCGATGGCCAGCAGCCTGGACCAGGCCGGGCCGTGCGCGCGCTCGGTGCTCGACGCCGCGCTGCTGCACGACGTGATCGGCGGCCACGACCCGATGGACTCCACCAGCATCGACGCGCCGGTGCCGCCGGTGGTGGAGGCCGCCCGCCGCGCCGACATCACCGGCCTTCGGGTCGGCGTCGTGCGTGAGCTGGGTGGTGAGGGCTACCAGCCGGGCGTGCGGACCCGGTTCGAGGAGGCGGTGGCGCTGCTCGTGGGCGCCGGGGCCGACGTCGTCGAGGTGTCCTGCCCGAGCTTCGACTACGCCCTCGCGGCGTACTACCTGATCATGCCCAGCGAGGCGAGCAGCAACCTGGCGAAGTTCGACGCCATGCGGTACGGCCTGCGGGTGGAGCCCGACGGCGTCCCCGCGCCGACCGCCGAGCAGGTGATGGCCGCCACCAGGGACGCCGGCTTCGGCGACGAGGTCAAGCGGCGGATCATCCTGGGCACGTACGCGCTCTCGAGCGGCTACTACGACGCGTACTACGGCCAGGCCCAGAAGGTCCGCACGCTGATCGCCCGCGACTTCGCGGCTGCCTTCGAGCAGGTCGACGTCCTCGTGTCGCCCACCGCGCCGACAACGGCGTTCCGACTGGGCGAGAAGCTGGACGACCCGCTGGCGATGTACCTCAACGACGTGGCGACCATCCCGGCCAACCTGGCCGGGGTGCCGGGGATGTCGCTGCCCGCCGGCCTTGCCGACGAGGACGGCCTGCCGGTGGGCGTCCAGCTGCTCGCGCCGGCGACCCAGGACCACCGCCTGTACGGCGTGGGCGCCGCGCTGGAGGCGTTGCTGGAGGCGCAGTGGGGCGGCGCGTTGCTGGAGCGGGCCCCGGAGTTGGAGGTGCGGGCATGACCACGATGTACGACGAGGTGCTGGCCTACGAGGAGGCCGTGGAGCGCTTCGACCCGGTGCTGGGGCTGGAGGTCCACGTCGAGCTGTCGACGCGCACCAAGATGTTCTGTGGCTGCTCCACGACGTTCGGCGCCGAGCCCAACACCCAGGTCTGCCCGGTCTGCCTCGGTCTGCCCGGCGCTCTGCCGGTCGTCAACGCGACCGCCGTCGAGTCCGCGGTGCGGATCGGCCTGTCGCTCAACTGCACGATCACCCCGTGGGGCCGGTTCGCGCGGAAGAACTACTTCTACCCCGACATGCCGAAGAACTTCCAGACCTCGCAGTACGACGAGCCGATCGCGGTCGACGGCTACCTCGACGTCGAGCTCGAGGACGGGTCGACGTACCGGGTGCAGATCGAGCGCGCGCACATGGAGGAGGACACCGGCAAGTCGCTGCACGTCGGCGGCGCCACCGGGCGGATCCACGGCGCGGAGTACTCGCTGGTCGACTACAACCGGGCCGGCATCCCGCTGATCGAGATCGTCACCCGGCCGCTGGAGGGCGCCGGCGACCGCGCCCCCGAGGTGGCGCGGGCGTACGTGGCGACGCTGCGCGACCTGCTCCGCTCGCTTGGCGTCTCCGACGTCCGGATGGAGCAGGGCTCGCTGCGCTGCGACGCCAACGTGTCGCTGCGCGAACGGGTGCACGAGCCGCTGGCCCAGGCGTCGGTGCCGCTGGGCACGCGCACCGAGACCAAGAACGTGAACTCGCTGCGCAGCGTCGAGCGCGCAGTCCGGTACGAGATCACCCGGCAGGCGGCCCGGCTCGCGGCGGGGGAGCGCGTGGTGCAGGAGACCCGGCACTGGCACGAGGACTCCGGCATCACGACGTCCGGCCGGGAGAAGTCGGACGCCGAGGACTACCGCTACTTCCCCGAGCCGGACCTGGTGCCGGTGGCGCCGGATCCCGCGTGGGTCGAGGAACTTCGGACGACGCTGCCGGAGCCGCCGGCGCGGCGCCGACGCAGGCTGCAGACGGAGTGGGGCTTCACCGACCTGGAGATGCGCGACCTGGTGAACGCCGGCGCCACCGAGCTGGTCGAGGCGACGGTCGCCGCGGGCGCGACGCCGGCCGCGGCCCGCAAGTGGTGGTCCGGTGAGCTGTCGCGGCGAGCCAACGCCGACGGCGTCGAGCTCGCGGCGCTGGCCACCCCCGAGCAGGTGGCGGAGCTGGCCGCGCTGGTGGAGTCCGGCCGGATCAACGACACGATCGCGCGCCAGGTGCTCGACGGCGTGCTCGCCGGCGAGGGGTCGCCGGAGCAGGTGGTGACCGCGCGTGGCCTGGAGATCGTCTCGGACGACGGCGCGCTGGGAGCGGCTGTGGACCGGGCGATCGAGGCCAACCCCGCGGTGGCGGACAAGATCCGGGCGGGCAAGGTGGCCGCGGCCGGTGCGCTCATCGGCGCAGTGATGAAGGAGATGCGCGGCCAGGCGGACGCCGCCCGCGTGCGTGAGCTGGTACTCGAGCGGCTCAGCTGAGGATGGGGGACTGAGCTGACCCGCGGCTGCGCTGAGTGCGGGCTCAGCTGAGTGCCTTGAGCGCACGCCGCGTCAACGTGGCAGGTAGCGCCGTCACAGCGGAAGTCGTCGCCACGTTGTCGCGAATCGCAGGGGATCTGTCGGCGCTGCTCCGCGGTGCGGCAGGGGCGTCGCCGCGTGGGGCACGTCGCGGCGGCACCGGCGCATGCGTCGGCGTGCGTCGTCGCCGCGTGCAGGGAGTCCGGCGTTCCGCGTCTGATGTCTCAGCCGTCGCCGCAGCGTTCGGTCGTGAATCACAGCCGGCTGGATGCAACGACGGGTGCATCGTCGTCGGGCGACCCGACCCGCGCTTGGCCGCGGCGCCCCGGCCCCCCACTCCAGCACTCCACCCCGCGCCGAACCATGACCGGTTTCGCGAGCGCTGAGCAGCGACCCGGGGCCCGCGTGCGGCGGACGCACGACCTGCGGAGCTAGGCGAGCCCGGCTCAGCCCAGGCGCAGCCGGACCAGCCGGTCGTCATCCGCGGCAGGGGAGCCGCGGTAGGTGTTGTTCGTTAGCACGAGGAGCGAGCCGTCCGGCTCGACCTCGACGTCACGCAGCCGGCCCAGCCGGCCCTGCAGCAGGGCGGCCGGCTGCCCGGTGCGTCCGTCCGCGTCCAACGGCACCCGCCACAGCCGTTCCCCGCGGAGCGCGGCCAGCCAGACCGCACCGCGGCCGACGGCGAGCCCGCTGGGCGAGGCTTCGTCGGTGCGCCAGCTGGCCAGAGGTGGGGTGAAGCCGCGGGCGCTGTCCTCGGCGGTGCCCGGGCCCTCGACCTCCGGCCAGCCGTAGTTGCGCCCGGGGAGCACCTGGTTCAGCTCGTCCCAGGTGTTCTGCCCGAACTCGCTGGCGAACAGCCGCCCGGCGCCGTCCCAGCCGATGCCTTGGACGTTGCGGTGGCCGTAGCTCCAGACCGGTGATCCGGGGAAAGGGTTCCCCGGCGACGGCTGCCCGTCCCGCGTGATCCGAAGTATCTTGCCGCCGAGGTAGCCGCGGTCCTGAGCGCCGCCTCGCTCGGTGGCATCCCCGGTGGCCACGTACAGCTGGTTGTCCGGACCGAAGGCGATCCGGCCCCCGTTGTGCACCACAGCCTTGGGGAGCCCCCGGAGGACCACCGTCGGCTCGCCGACCCGCCCGTCGGCGTAGCGCATCCGCACCACCCGGTTGTCCTCGGCCGCCGTGAAGTAGGCGTACACCGCGGTGGAGTCCTCGGGGTCGACCGCCAGGCCGAGCAGCCCCCCCTCGCCGGCCGGCTCGACATCCGGCACGCGGCCGTCGGGCCCGGACGCCGGCACGGCCGACACCGCGCCGGAGCGCTCGACGTGCACGATGCGCGCCTCGTCGCGCAGCGAGACCAGGTGTGACCCGTCCGGCAGGCGCACCACGTCCCAGGGGACCGCGAGGTTCCGCGCGACCACCTCGGTGCCGACGACGGCGGTGGGGTCCGCTGTGGAGGGCGTCGGCTGCGCGCCGGTGCCGTCGCTGCCGGCGGTGTCGCTGCCGGCGGTGTCGCTGCCGGTGACGCCGCCCGTGCTGCTGACGGTGCCGCTGCCCGTGCTGGTGCCGCTCGGTGCTGTGCTGACGGTGCCTGTCGTGCCGCCGGATCCGGTGCTGGCGGCCGTGCTGGATGCGGTGCCGGTCCCCCCGGCGTCACCGCCGAGGTCCACGGTGCACCCCGCAATCAGGACGGCGAGGGCGGCGGCAGCGGCGACCGACCGCGGGGGCGCGGTCATGCGCTCGGACCACCGGCGTCGGGACGGCTGCCGGCGAGGACGTCCGCAGTTGCGCATGCCGAAGTCTGACCTGGGACCGCCGTCCGCCGCGACCCTGTGCGCGGCCGATCGGGCCAGGCACCGCTAGCGTGCGGGCATGACCGACCTGCTCGTGACGCTGCCCGAACCGGAGTTCGTGGAGGCGGTGGGGGAGCGGCCCGGAGTCCGCCTGGAGGTCTGGGACCTGCAGGGCCGCCCGGAGGTGGTGGAGCGGGCCGAGGTCGTCGTCCCGCCGTACCAGAACGGGGGTGAGCGCTTACCCGTGCTCGCCCACTTGCCGGAGCTGCGGCTGGTGCAGACGCTCACCGCCGGGTACGACGCGGTGCTGCCGCACCTGCCGGAGGGGGTCGCGCTGGCCAACGCGTTCGGCGTCCACGACGCCTCGACGTCGGAGCTGGCGGTCGCGTTGGCCCTCGCGGCGCTGCGCGGCATCCCGGACTACGTGCGCGACGCCGAGCACGGCCGCTGGCAGCCGCAGCAGCGGCGGGCGCTGGCGGACCGGCGGGTCCTGGTCATCGGCTACGGCGGCGTCGGCCGGGGCGTGGCCGCCCGGATGGCGCCGTTCGAGGCCACCGTGACCGCCGTGGCGTCACGGCCCCGGGCCACCGGACCCGACGGCGTGCCGGTGCACGGGGTCGACGAGCTGCCCACGCTGCTGCCCGCGCACGACCTCGTCGTGCTGGCCACGCCGCTCACCGACACGACCCGCGGCCTGGTCGACGCGGAGTTCCTCGCCGCGATGCCGGACGGCGCGCTGCTGGTCAACGTGGCCCGGGGAGCCGTGGTCGACACCGAGGCGCTGCTCGCGGGGCTGCAGGCCGGCCGGCTGCAGGCGGCGCTCGACGTCACGGACCCCGAGCCGCTGCCGGCCGACCACCCTCTCTGGAGCGCCCCCGGCGTGCTGGTGAGCCCGCACGTCGGAGGCGCGACGTCCGCCTTCTTCCCGCGCGCGGTGCGGATGCTCAAGGCCCAGCTCGACCTGCTCTCGACGGGAGCACCGCTGCGAGGGATCGTCGTCCCCAACGACTGGACGCGTCGACGCGAGGAGTAGCCGTGAGTGAGGTGCTGCTGGCGATCGGGACCCGCAAGGGGCTGTGGCTTGCCCGCAGCGAGGACGGACGTCGGTCCTGGCGGCTGGACGGTCGGCTGCTGCCGTCGACCGAGGTGCCGTCCGTCGCGGTCGACACCCGGTCGGGCGGCCCGCGGCTGCTGGTGGGCGCACGATCCGAGCACTGGGGTCCGACCGTGATGCGAAGTGACGACCTCGGCGGCACCTGGACCGAGCCGGAGGGTGGCGCCATCGCGTTCGGGCCGGACGACGGGGCGTCGCTGGAGCGGGTCTGGCAGCTGCGTCCGGACTCCGCGGAGCGGCCCGGCGTCGTGTGGGCCGGCTGCGAGCCGACGTCGCTGTGGCGCAGCGAGGACGGCGGCGCCAGCTTCACGCTGGTCCGGGGCCTGTGGGACCACCCGCACCGGCCACAGTGGTGGCCCGGGGGCGGCGGCGCGATGGTGCACACCGTGCTCCCGGACCCGCGGGACGACGATCGGCTGCTCGTGGCCATGAGCACGGGCGGCGTGTACGTCAGCCAGGACGGCGGCCAGTCGTTCGAACCGCGCAACAAGGGGATCCGGGCGTCCTTCCTGCCGGACCCCGAGCCGGAGTTCGGCCAATGCGTGCACAAGGTCGCGCAGGGTGGTGACGACCCCGCTCGGTTCTACGCGCAGAACCACGGCGGCGTCTACCGCAGCGACGACGGCGGCCTCACCTGGACGTCGATCGCGGACGGCCTTCCCGGGGACTTCGGGTTCGTGGTCCTGGCGCACCCCAGGGACCGGGACACCTGCTGGGTCGTGCCCCTCGTCGCGGATGTCGACCGCGTGCCGCCGAAGGGCCGCCTGCGGGTGTACCGCAGCCGGGACGCGGGCGGCAGCTGGACCCAGAGCGCGAGCGGCCTCCCGGACGGGTGCTGGGTGACCACGCTGCGGGACGCCGCGTGCGTCGACGAGCTGGACCCGGTCGGCCTGTACCTCGGGACCCGGAGCGGGTCGGTGTGGGCCAGCGCGGACGAGGGCGAGACGTTCAGCGTGGTCGCCGAGCACCTCCCGGACGTGTACTGCATCCGCGCCGCCGTGGTGGGGTGAGGCGCCGTGCGGGTCGTCGTGCTGCTGCCGGCGGTGCTGCGCGAGCACGCGGACGGGCTGGACGAGGTGAAGGTGGACCTGCCGGATGGCGCCCCCGCCCAGGACCTGGTGGACGAGGTCTCGCGCCGCTGGCCCGCGCTCGGGCGTCGGCTGCGCGAGGACACCGGCGCTCTGCGCCGGCACGTCAACCTGTTCGTCGACGGCGAGGACGTGCGGGCGCTGGACGGCGTCCGCACCGCCCTCACCGACGGTGCCGTGGTCCACGTGCTGCCGTCGGTGGCGGGTGGCTGAGCGGACCCCCCAACGTCCGCGGTATGGGACCCCCATCCCAGGTCGTGGACGGGCCGTAAAGTACGTCGCATGACCACCGCGAACACCTCCACTCCGGACATCAAGCCCCGCAGCCGGGACGTCACGGACGGCCTGGAGAGGGCGGCCGCCCGGGGCATGCTCCGCGCGGTCGGCATGGGCGACGAGGACTTCGCCAAGCCGCAGATCGGCGTCGCCAGCAGCTGGAACGAGATCACGCCCTGCAACCTCCCGCTGGACCGGCTGGCCAAGGCGGTCAAGGACGGCGTGCACGCGGCCGGCGGGTACCCGCTGGAGTTCGGCACCATCTCGGTGTCCGATGGCATCTCGATGGGTCACGAGGGCATGCACTACTCGCTGGTCTCCCGCGAGGTGATCGCCGACAGCGTCGAGACCGTGATGCAGGCCGAGCGGCTGGACGGCTCGGTGCTGCTCGCCGGCTGCGACAAGTCCCTGCCCGGG
>DATFPQ010000054.1:0-2046 GCA_035264765.1 Actinomycetales bacterium
CCACTGTTCAGCGCCAGGAGCATGTCCAGGCT
Organism: Actinomycetales bacterium; assembly: GCA_035264765.1. Taxonomy (GTDB): domain Bacteria; phylum Actinomycetota; class Actinomycetes; order Actinomycetales; family Angustibacteraceae; genus DATFPQ01. The sequence continues at coordinate 33 of DATFPQ010000054.1, forward strand.
CTCCTCCTGCCGCACCTCTCCCACGACGATCCGCGATGGCCGCATCCGTAGGGACTCCTTGACCAGGCGGCGCAGCGGGATCTCGCCCGTGCCTTCCAGGCTGGGCTGCCGACACTGCAGCGCCACGACGTCGCGGCCCGACAGCTGCAGCTCGAAGACCTCCTCGCAGGTGATCACCCGCTCGCGGGAGTCGATGGCCCCGGCCAGGCAGTTCAGCATCGTCGTCTTGCCAGCCTGAGTGCCCCCCGCCACCAGGATGTTGAGGCCCGCGCGAACACTTGCGTGCAGGAATGCAGCGGCCTGCGGTGTCAGTGTCCGCAGCCGAACCAGGTCGTCGAGGTGGCGGGCGCGGACGACGAACTTGCGGATGTTGACGGCCCAATGCTCCCGAGTGACGTCGGGGATGACGACGTGCAGCCGGGAGCCGTCAGGCAGGGTCGCGTCCACGAACGGAGAGGACAGGTCTACCCGACGCCCGGATGCCTTGAGCATCCGCTCGACCAGGTCTCGCACCGACCCCTCCGTGAGGATCGTTGTCGTCAGTTCCGAGGCGCCTTCGCGAGCGATGAACACCTTCCCGGGTTCGTTGACCCAGATCTCCTCCACCGACGCGTCGTCCAAGTACCGCTGCAGCGGGCCGAACCCCGCCACCGCGTCCCAGACCTGCCGGGCGGCCTGCGCGAGGTCGGCCAGGACCGGCAGCCCGCCAGACAGCGAACGCTCGTCGTAGTCGTTGACCACCTGGTCCACCAGGCGGCGAACCGTCGACCCGTCGCGGACGGGATCCACGCCGGACCGACGGACCAGCTCCCGCACTTCGAGCTCGACCTGTGCGACCGCATCCATCGACCGCCCCCTCCTGCCACCCTCCGCGCCAAGGCTAGGGACCTCACCCGGCGGCCGGGAAGACGTCAGTTTCGGGCTGTGGACAGGCAATTTGATCCACTACGTCCCTTTCTGTGGACGGAGCGCGGCGGAGCAAGCTGTGGATGCCCAAACCCGATCGTCGCCCGGACCGCGCACACTCGGCGCGTGATCACAGTGCGGTGTGCCATCGCGGTTCCGGGCCGGACGCGGCCCGAGAGCCCTGGCACTGGCTGGGGCCGCCAGCGCGCCCCAGCACTGCCTGCCGGGTGCGGGCGCGGAGGCCCGCGCCGCTCTGGCCGGCCTGGTCCTGCAGCCTTCGACGCCGACCGACGGCGAGTTCCTGGGCGTGCGCGGCGGCTGCCGGACGTGCGGGTATCAGGCCGGGGAGTCCTCGTGGCGCGCGGGAGCCGGCAACCGGTGCGGGTGGCCCAGTGATCAGCCCGTCAGCCGCCACGCAGCCGGCGCAGAACGGCTGCGGGGTCGCCGGTCAGGTCCGACCCCACGGCCCTGACCGCCGGCCAGGCCCGGTCCAGGGCGACCTCTTCCGGGATGGCGCTGGGGCTCGGGCCGCTGGTCTCATCCGCCTCCCCGTGGTTTGGCCGGAGGTCGCCGTCATTCGTCCGCTGGTCGCTGGGCACCGTCGGCTGGGCGGTCAGGGCGGTGTCAGCGTGGCGCGGGTCCCCGCCGCGGTCCAATTCTCCGACCTGGCGGAGGCGCGCCCACTCTGCCCCGCGCTGTACTTCCACAGCGCCGGCGGGGGCTTCCAGGTACTGGCGTCGCGCGCGCACGGCAAGTACGAGGCGGGCGTAGACGTCGGTGTCGCGCGGGTCGTTCAGCCAGGCCTCGGCGGCCTCGGCGACGCGGGCGTCGATGAGAGCCAGGTGATCGTCCACCCCGGCAGTTTCGCGGGCAGCCCGCGGCAGTGTCGAACTGGCCGATGTGCGATGGACCCTTGGACTCCGGATCCGGAACAAACAGCCGGCGGCGAGACCGACTGGCCCCCTGGAGGCGACGGTGTACGGGTGCCTGGCACGGTATGATCCCGGTCAACCCCGGCCTGGACAGCAACAGACCGTGCGGTGCCATTCGCCGCCGGCGCACCGGCTACCGTCACAACATGGCTCACGCGCTGTTGTCGGTCCGGGAC
>DATFPQ010000055.1:0-2004 GCA_035264765.1 Actinomycetales bacterium
CGCGGCCGGCGTGAGCCAGCGGGAGCTGGCGCACCACGTCGGGGTGAGCATCCGGACGGTGGCGCACTGGGAGGCGGGAACCCGGACCGTGTCGCTCGCCGCCGTACGGCCGATGGCCCGGTGCCTGCGGCGCCCGCTGCGGGTGGTGCTGGCCGCAGCGGGACTCGAGCTGCCGCGCATGCCGCACCCGGCCACCTGGACCCCAGCAGACCTGCCCGCGGTCCTGACCGACCTGCGCCGCTCGTCGGGGTGGTCGGCAGCCGGCGTGGGGCGGAGGGTCGGTGTCGCGGCGAGGACGCTGCGCGACTGGGAGACGGGCGTGGCTCGGCCGCACGAGTCGGCGACCCAGCGGCTCGAGAGCCTCTACCAGTTGCCGCAGGGGCGGCTCACGCGTCTGGTGGCGGATGACGACAACGTGAACGCCGTCGTCGCACGGGCGGGCTGACCACGACAAGGAACGGGCCGGCGCGGGTAAGAACACCGTCGGTGACGCTCGCCGGCGCCTGATCGGTCACGCGGTCGGCGGCGCCAGGGGGGTGAACGGTCGGTCGGCCCACCAGGGGAAGAAGTCGGGCAGGTCGACCGAGACGCGGTCGGGGAACCGAGCCGGGCGCTTTTCCAGGAATGCCGAGACGCCCTCGCGCGCGTCGGCGGAGGCCCCGCGCGCCTGGACCGCTCGCGAGTCCAGCTGGTGGGCGGACATCGGGTGGTCAGCACCCAGCATCCGCCAGAACATCTGCCTGGTGAGCGCTACGGAGACCGGCGCCGCGTTGTCGGCGATCTCGCGTGCCAGGGCGTAGGCGGCCGGCAGCAGGTCGTCGGGCTCGTGGACCGAGCGGACCAGGCCCGCCGCCAGCGCCTCCTCGGCTCCGAACACCCGTCCGGTGGCGGCCCACTCCATCGCGCGGCTGATGCCCACGACCCGGGGCAGGAACCAGCTCGAGGCGGCCTCCGGCACGATGCCGCGACGGGCGAACACGAAGCCGAACTTCGCCGTGGTGGCGGCCAGGCGCACGTCGGCCGGCAGAGTCATGGTCACGCCGATGCCGACCGCCGGTCCGTTGAACGCGGCGATGACCGGCTTGAGCGACTCGAAGATCCGCATCGACACCGTCCCGCCGCGGTCCTGGTGCGCCGCACCCTCGGGGTAGTCGAACGTCGCGCCGCCGGACCCGAGGTCGGCCCCGGCGCAGAAGCCGCGGCCCGAGCCGGTGAGCACGACGACGCGGACCTCGTCGTCGGCGTCGGCGCAGTCGAACGCCTCGACCAGTTCCTGACTCATCTGCTCGGTGAAGGCGTTGAGCCGATCAGGCCGGTGCAGGGTGATGGTCAGGACGTGGTCCCGGACCTCGTAGCGGATCTGCTCGTATCGCGCGTCGTCCATTCCGGCACCCTCCACCACCATGCCCACCTCGGCCTGGTTGACACAGAAAGAGTAGCCTGATTGTGTCGTCCGTGGAGCGATCGGCTGCCACGAACCGAACGCCGTGAGATCGAGGAGCCCCCATGACGACGACCTCCGCGCCCGAGAGCGCCGCCCGTCCCGCCGAGGTACCGGTCGACGTGAGCCGGTTGACCGTCGGCGTCCTCGGCGGCACCGGCCCACAGGGCAGGGGACTTGCCGTGCGGCTGGCCGCCGCCGGGCAGCGGGTGCTGCTGGGCTCGCGTGACGCCGACCGTGCCTCCGAGGTGGCCGTCGACGTGGCCCAGCGGGCCGCCGGGATCGCCGCGGAGGGCGTCGAGGTGTCCGTCATCGGCGGCGCGAACGTCGACGTCGCGGGGGCCTCGGACCTGGTGATCGTGGCAGTGCCCTTCGATGGGCACGCCGCGACGCTGGCCGATCTGGTCAGGCCGCTGGCCGGCAAGATCGTCGTCGACTGCGTCGTCCCCATGGCCTTCGACAAGCAGGGCGCCTACGTCCTCGACGTCGAGGAGGGCAGCGTCGCCCAGCAGGCGGCAGCGCTGCTGCCGGACAGCCACGTCGTCGGCGCGTTCCACCATCTG
>DATFPQ010000056.1:0-4670 GCA_035264765.1 Actinomycetales bacterium
GTTCCCGCGTCCCTGACCGGGCCGGTGGCGTCCGGGCTGCTGCGCACGCCACCCTGTGCGGTCGCCATGGTGGGATGAGCCGACGCCGGCAGAGCGATCCGCCGGCACGGGCCCTCACGACCGCAGCAGCACCGCGGCGCCGTTCACCCGGTCGGTTGCCAGGTCGCGCAGCGCGACGTCGGCCGACCCGAACGGGTAGGGCTGGGTCGCGACGCGCAGATCGAGGCGCCCGGCGAGCGCGAACAGCTCGTCGCCGTCCCGCCGTGTGTTCGCGGTGACGCTGCGGAGCACCCGCTCCTGGAACAGGTTCTGGCCGTACCGCAGGACGGGGATGTCGGTGAGGTAGATCCCTGCGACGGCGAGCGTCCCGCCGCGGTCCAGCGCATTCAGGGCCACCGGCACGAGGCCCCCGGCGGGGGCGAACAGGATCGCCGAGTCCAGCGGCTCTGGGGGGCTGTCGTCGGCGCCGCCGGCCGAGGACGCCCCGAGGTCGAGCGCCAGCCGTTGGGCCTGCTGCGACCTGGTGAGGACGTGCACGGTCGCTCCCGCGGCAAGAGCCAGCTGGGCAGTGATGTGCGCGGAGGCGCCGAAGCCGTAGATCCCGAGCCGTCCCCCGGGCGGCAGGTCCGCGACCCGCAGCGCGCGGTAGCCGATGATCCCCGCGCAGAGCAGCGGGGCGGCGTGCTCGTCGTCGTAGCGGTCCGGGATCCGGTACGCGTACCCCTCGGGCACCACGACCCGCTCGGCGTAGCCACCGTCGACGTCCCACCCGGTGAACTGCGGCTCCAGGCACAGGTTCTCGCGTCCCGCTCGGCAGAACCGGCAGCGGCCGCAGGTGGCCCGCAGCCAGGCGACACCGACCCGGTCGCCGGGACGGAACCGCGTCGCCCCGGCACCCAGCGCGTCGACGCGGCCGACGACCTGGTGGCCGGGCACCGTCCCGGGACGCTTCGGCTGCAGGTCGCCCTCGGCCAGGTGCAGGTCGGTGCGGCAGACCCCGCACGCGCTGACCACGAGCCGAACCTCGCCCGGGCCCGGCTCCGGCACCGCGCGGTCCACCAGCCGCAACGGCCGACCGGTGACCGGCCCCGGCTGGTCCACCACCCACGCTTGCACGGCGACCTCCTCGTCGGCGCTCAGTCCCATCACGGTCCGGCAACCCTGTTCGTACCGCACGGTCGACGTCGGACCGGCAGTCCGCCAGCGTGGGACCAAGGGCCGTGACCCCTCGCGGTTCCCCCCTGCGAGGATGGCAGGCGAGGTCCGTCTGCCGGCCGAGAAGGAGCACCACATGCAGGTCATCGACATCATGACCGCGACCGTCCGGACGGCCCGGAAGTCCACGCCCATCGACACCGCGCTCAAGGTCCTGGCCGAGCACCGCGTGTCGAGCCTGCCGGTGGTGGACGACGACGGTGCGGTGGTCGGCATCGTGTCCGAGCGCGACCTGCTGCGGCGCGCCATCGACCGTGCGAGCGGCCGCCGTCACCCGGGCCAGCCCACCGACCGGCCAGGCGTCGAGCCGCCGACCCGCGTGGGCGAGGTGATGACCCCCAGTCCGCACACCGTGACGCCGGACTCCGACGTCGCGGACGCGGCGCACGTGTTCTCGATGATGTCCTGGAAGGCCATGCCGGTCGTCCGGGATCGCCGGCTGGTCGGCGTCATCAGCCGCAGCGACATCGTCCGCGCGCTGACTCGCGACGGCTCGGCGATCCGCCGCGACCTCGAGCACCTGTTCGTGACCGCCGGATATCCCGGCTGGCGGGTCCACGTGAGTGATGGCGTCGTGGAGATCGCCGGCGCGCGTGACGCCCAGGAGCGTGACGAGGCGACCCGGCTGGCCCGTTCGGTCGTGGGGGTTCGTCGCGTGCGCCACACAGCGGGCGACCCGCCTCCCGGCGCGTCGGCCGGCTGAGCGCCGCCGGCGCGGGACCTTCGGCCCTGTGCTGCCCGTCCCGCCACAGCGACCGTGGCGTCATGGAGATTACGAGCAAGCCCAACGTGTTGGAGCTGACCAACAGCGAGTGCTGGCAGCGGATGCGAGAACTCCCGTTCGGGCGGCTCGCCGTGGTGCTGGACGGACGGCCGGAGATCTTCCCGGTCAACCACGTCGTCGACCGCGGCAGCCTCGTCTTCCGTAGCGACCCCGGCGCCAAGCTGCTGGGCGCGGTCGGGCACGCGGTGGCGTTCGAGGTCGACGGCTACGACGACGCATCTGGCGTGGCGTGGAGCGTGGTGGCGAAGGGCCGGGCGCACGAGGTCCGCCAGCTGCACGAGGTCATCGACACCGTCGCACTCCCGCTGTTCCCCTGGCAGGGAGGCACCAAGCCGCGCTTCGTCCGGATCGAGGTGGAGCAGGTGACCGGCCGCCAGTTCACCCGGGCGAGCCAGCGGGGCGGCGGCGCCGCGGCGGCATACTCCGGATCACGCACGGCCGAGGAGTGAGGGCTGGCGGTGCACGCGAGGGCCGGCTGACGGGTTCCCGCGCCCAGTGCTGACAACGACCTGACCAGGAGCCGATCCGGGAGCTCGGGCCGCTGCGGACGCGCCGTGCCCGGGATCCAGGTGCTGCAGAACGGCGGCGTCTGGCGTCCGGGCTAGGCGGCGGAGGCCTGCATGATCCGGATCATGTTGCCCGAGGGGTCACGGAAGGCGCAGTCACGGACGCCGTAGGGCTGGTCGATCGGCTCCTGCAGCACCTCGGCTCCGCCGGCCCGGACCTTCTCGAAGGTGCTCTCGAGGTCTTCGGTGCGGAAGATGACCCCGTTCAGCGAGCCCTTGGTGAGCAGGCCGAGAAGCGCGTCGCCGTCCCCGGCGGAGTGGCCCGCGTGCGGCTCGACGAGGACGATCTCGATCTCCGGCTGGGAGGGCGGCGAGAGGGTGACCCAGCGGAAACCCTCGGCTGAGACGTCGTTGCGGACGTCGAGGCCGAGGACGTCCCGGTAGAAGGCCAGAGCCAGGTCTGGGTCGTGGACGGTGACGAAGCAGTGGGAGAGCGAAAGGTCCATGGCCGGAACGCTATGGGACCGCCGCGCGGGTGGCTTCTCCGTTCCTGCTCGGCCTGGTGCGGACCTTGGCGACGCAGGCGGGCACCGCGGCGCCCCCGGTGTGGTCGCGTGCCCGGTAGGCGCTGGGGCTCTCGCCGACGAGCTCGGAGAAGCGCGCGCTGAATGAGCCTAGGGAGGTGCAGCCGACCTCCATGCACACCTCGGTGACGGTCAGGTCTCCCCGCCGCAGCAGCGCCTTGGCCCGCTCGATCCGCCGGGTCATCAGGTACCCGTACGGCGTCTCGCCGTACGCGGCCCGGAACTGTCGGGAGAAGTGGGCGGGCGACATGAGCGCAGCGCGCGCGAGGGCAGGGACGTCGAGGGGCTGCGCATACTCGCGGTCCATCAGGTCGCGCGCGCGGCGCAGGCTGCGGAGGTTTGCCAGCTCCTCGGGCGTCACCCGGCGGGCCTACGCCATGGGGGAATGGCGCGGCGCAGCGTCGATCACGACGCTGGCCCCGGCCGTGCGGGCGCTCACGCTGTCGCAGCGGCGGCGGACCTGCTCGAGGATCTCGGCCCGGTCGCGCGGGATGAAGGCGGTGATGTGGACGGCCTGACGGACCTCGGGAGTGTCGAGGACGGCGTCCACGAGTCGGCTGCAGGTGCCGACCGGAAGGTGTCCGGACTCGACGTGCATGCTGGCCCGCGCCGTCCCGGTGGCCGTGGCCGGCTCCACGTCGGCCATCGCCAGGCAGCGACCATCGACGTCGATAGCGACGTGTCGGGTGGTGTCGGTCGCGGCCATGATGCCTCCTGGGCGAGAAACGGGGTGTCCTCCGGTTGCGGATGAGCACCGGGTCGGGTACTAGCCTGACGCACCCACCGGCGCAGGCGCTAGGGCCTTGGGCGGAATTCAACCTAAGTCGCAAACGGTGCTGGCGCCGCAAACGTCTTCAGCCCTGCCTGCCCGTCGCCGGCTCGCAGGCCGGCGACGGGAACCCTGAGGCGAACGAGGCTGTCGTGGCAGGGGCGGTCACCGCGGGGGGCTGCGCTCTGCTGCCGGTGGTTCTCGGCGCGACGGCGCACACACCGCCGAGGACCTTCAACGACGCCAGCCGCTCCGCACCCGAGTCGGCGGATCTGAGCGGCCGCCCCTGTCAGGCGGCTTGGGGGTCGGTAGGCCCGCGGGGGAACCTGGTTGGGTCGAGCCAGGCTGGTGGCACGAACACGGGTCGGCCGTCGGTGATGGTGACGGTCCAGTGGCCGTGGTGGATCACGTCGTGGTGGAAGTCGCAGAGCAGCACCAGGTTGACCAGGGACGTCGGTCCGCCCTCGGACCAGTGCTGGATGTGGTGGGCGTCGCACCAGCGCGGTGGTCGCCGGCAGCCGGGGAACGCGCAGCCGCGGTCGCGGGCGATCAGCGCCCGCCGGATCGCCGGCGGGATCAGCCGGGTGGCCCGGCCCACGTCCAGCGGTTCGGACGCCGACCCGAGGACCATCGGGATGAGCGTGGCGTCGCAGGCCAGCCGGCGGGCCAGGCCGGCGCTGAGGGGCACGCCGGTCTCGGTGACCGCCATGCGCCGGGCGACCCGCGGCGCCGCGCGGCGCTGGGCCCGGTTCAGCGGCGGCTCGTCGGCGTCCGGCGGGTCCTTCGCCGGCGCCGCCGTCAGCGGTCCTGCG
>DATFPQ010000057.1:0-10162 GCA_035264765.1 Actinomycetales bacterium
GGGCCACGATGCAACGACGGATCGGCCGCGCAGTTCTGGCGGCCCTCAGCACCATAGGTTTGGTGGTCAGCGGGGCGATGGCAGCCAACGCCAGCTCCGGTAAGTCCGACGACCACGGGAAGCAGCGATACGGATGGGTCAGGGTCTGCCAGGACGTCAAGCGCTACGACGACGGCAAGTCTGACGAGTACGGGTACCGCGGGACGTATCAGGTCAAGGACGGCTACGGTGGCGCGTGGAAGTTCGACCTCAAGGGTCGCTACGACTGCCGCCAGGTAAAGGTCCACACCGGTAAGATCTCCGTCCGAGTGCTCTACAAGCCCGACGGCGCCGACCTGCAGGGCTACGCCGACAGGTATGTCGACGTCTCGAAGAACGCCTACCGGAAGGTAACGTTCGAGTACCGGGCCATCGACTACGGCTGGGTGAAGGTGTGCCAGGACGTCAAGCGGTACGACGACGGCAAGGCTGACGACAACGAGTACCGCGGCACCTACCGGGTCACCGACAGCCGCGGCCGCTACACGGACGTCTACCTCAAGGGTCGCTACGCCTGCGACCAGGTGAAGGTCCGCACCGGGAAGACCGACGTCAGGGTGACCTACCGGCCGGACAACACCCGGCTCATCAGTGACGACGAGGTCTACGTCAACGTCTATAAGGGCGAGTACGAGAACGTGACCTTCGAGTACAAGGCCGTCGACTACGGCTGGGTCAAGGTGTGCCAGGACGTCAAGCGGTACGACGACGGCAAGGCTGACGACAACGAGTACCGCGGCAGCTACCGGGTCACCGACAGCTACGGCGACTACACGGACGTGTACCTCAAGGGTCGCTACGCCTGCGACCAGGTCAAGGTCCCTACCGGCAGGACCGACGTCAAGGTGACCTACCAGCCCGAGCACACCCGGCTCACGAGTGACGACGACGAGGTCTACGTCAACGTCTACAAGGGCGAGTACGAGAACGTGACGTTCGAGTACAAGGCCGTCCAGTACGGATCCGCATTCCTCGGACGCGCGGCCGCCTGAACCAAAGCTCGCGCGGAGCGACTCGGCTCGTCCCCGAGCTGAGTCGCTCCGCCGGGGCACCCACTCCTCAGGAGGGGACGATGAGGCTCACAGTGCTCGCCGCGCTCGTCCCGGCCCTGCTCCTGCCGTCGATGGCAGCCGCGCCGACACTGAACGGAACTGTCGGTCCGGGCTCCACCATCCAGCTCACCAAGGGCCGAGCGAGCGTCCACACCCTGAAGGCCGGCCACTACGTGGTCAAGGTGGCCGACAAGTCCGACCAGCACAACTTCCACCTCAAGGGTCCGGGCGTGAGCAAGCACACCTCGGTGCCTGGTACGGGCAGCGCGACCGGGAAGGTCACTCTCAAGAAAGGCAAGTACGTCTTCCTCTGCGACGCGCACCCGACGATGATGATGGGCCGGTTCACCGTGACATAGCGACGCGGCCGGCGATGATCACCCGGCCCGTGTCGAAGGCCTGGTCGGCAGGAGAGCGCGCAGTCGAGAACCATTGCCCCTTTTGCCCGGTGCCGCTACCTTTCGAGGGTCCCGAGGCGGCATCGCGCCACGCCGGATCGTACGAGCTCGAGGGGGAGCGCGGATGGACGGCGCCACCACGTGAGAGGGCTCGGGCGGGTCCCGGGAGCCACGGCGGCCGGGCCGCGGCGGGCCGCCCTGGTCGCCGCGGTTGCCGCAGTGGCACCGCTCGCCATGGTCGCCCCGGCACTGCTCGGAACGGCTGTGCTCGGCACCGCGGTGGCCACCGCCGTGGTCGGAACCGCAGTGGTCGGCACGGTGTACGCGGACCCGGCCCGTGCGACCACGCCAGGAGTCGGCTTCACCGCGGACGCGCTCCCGACCTACCAGACCAACGGCATCGCCTGGTCGGTGGCCTCGGCGAACGGTGCGGTGTACGTCGGCGGCACCTTCAGCGCGGTCCGCCCGCCGGGCGCTGCCGCGGGAACCGACGAGAGCTCCGTGAGCAACTTCGTCGCCCTGGACGCCGCGACCGGGAAGCCGACCGACTGCAGGGTGAGCTTCACCGGCAAGACCCCCTCCGTGCGCGCCCTCGCGGTGTCGCCCGACCAGCGGACCCTGTACGCCGCCGGCCTGTTCAGCGCGGTCAACGGCAAGGCGGTGCAGAACCTGGCCGCCGTCGACCTGCGCACCTGCACGCAGGTCGCCGCGTTCCACCCGGCAGTGAACGGCTGGGTTCGCGGCCTGGCCGTGGCACCCAACGGAGACGTCTACCTCGCCGGCGAGTTCCGGAGCGTCGATGGGCATAACCGCAGCCACTTCGCAGCCGTGACCCCGCACGCGGCCCTCCTCCCGTGGGCCCCTGCGGCCGACCTGGACGGCTACACCGTCGCCGTGACGCCGGACGGCAAGAACGTCGCCCTCGGCGGCGCTTTCAACTCCGTCGACGGCGTCGACTCGCATGCCCTCGCCGTCGTGACGACGGGCACCGGCGAGATCGTCCACAGCTACCCGGACGAGTTCGTGCCCCAGGGCTCGACCGTGAAGTCGCTGGTCGCAGACGGCTCCGGCGTCTACTCCGCCAACGAGGGGACGGGCTTCGACCTCTTCGACGGCCGCATGGCGCTGAACTCCCCAACCTTCACCGAGCGGTGGCGCGACACCTGCCTCGGCGCCACCCAGGCCGTGCTCGTCGACGGCCGAAACCTCTACGCAGCGAGCCACGCGCACGACTGCTCCAGCATGGGCGGCTTCCCCAACGGCCGCCGTCAGCACCTCTCCGTCGAAGGGACGCACGACCCGCACCTTCGGGTCTGGTGGCCGGACACCAACGGCGGCCTCGGCGAGGCCCTCGGCCCCCGCGCCCTGGCCATCGCCTCGACCGGCACTCACCGCTACCTGTTCGCCGTCGGTGAGTTCACTTCGGTCAACGGTAAGGAACAGCAGGCGGTGCTACGGCTGCCGGACGGACCCGACACCGGCGCCCCTCCCGGGCCGTTCGGCGTATCCGCGGGTACGGCCACCGCTGGGCGGGTCCAGCTACGCTGGCTGGCGAGCACCGACCGGGACGACGAGACGCTGACCTACGACGTGTCCCGGGACGGGTCCCGAATCGCCACCATCAACGCGCGATCCGACTGGTGGCGCCGGCCTCAGGTGTCCTACGTCGACACCGATGTGGTGCCGGGCCGGCTGTACGTGTACCGGGTCAGGGCCAGGGACGGGTCCGGGAACACCAGCTCCGGCTCCTCGCTGGGCGTGCGGCCGAGCTCCACGAGCAACCGCTACGCGCGCACGGTGCTCGCCGACCGCCCGTCGCTGTACTGGCGGTACGACGAGAGAACGGGTAACTCGCTGGGCGACGAGTCCGCGGCCGGGAACGGCGGCCTCCTGCAGGGCAGCCGCACGCCCGCCGTCAGGCCGGGAGCCCTGGCCCAGGACCGGAGCACCGCCATGGGGTTCGACGGCGAGACCGGGTACGCCTACCAGGCTCAGCCCGAGACGGGACGGACGGCGTTCACCGTGGAGACGTGGTTCCGCACGACCACGAAGGGCGGCGGCAAGATCGTCGGGTTCGGCGACAACACCACCAGGCTGAGCCGGAAGGACGACCGGCACGTCTATCTGCGGGACGACGGGCGGCTGACGTTCGGTGTCTACACGGGTGTCGTGCACACACTCACGTCCCGGTTCGCCTACAACGACGGTCGGTGGCACCACGTGGTCGCGTCGCAGGGCGGGGGCGGCATGGCGCTGTACCTCGACGGTGCCCGCGCCGCCACCAACCGGGTCCGGCCGATCAGGAACTACCAGGGCTACTGGCGCGTCGGCGGCGACCGGCTGAGCGGCTGGCCGAGCCGCCCCACGAGCAACTTCTTCGCCGGCGTGGTGGACGAGACGGCCGTCTACCGCACCCAGCTCACGGCGCAGCGGGTCGCCGCGCACTACCGGGCGTCCGGACGGACGCTCGACCTCGCGGACGCGCCCATGGGCCGCGACGACCCGACCTCCGCGCAGAGCGGCTCCGGACGGCGCGCGTCACAGTGACGAGATCGACAGGCTGTCCCAGAGCCGACGCCGGCGACCGCTCTTGCCCGCTCGTGGGGACGCTGTGCCCGCTGCCCTCGGCCGGAGCGCGCCGGCCACCCGCGGGTCGATGGGCGCGTGTCCGGTGGGCGCGGCACGGACGGCGGCGATGATGTCGTGGGGGTCGCAGTCTTTGATCAGGTAGCCGACGGCTCCGGCCTGGATCGCCTCGCTGACCCGGCGCCGGTCGGCGAACGAGCTCAGCACCACGACGCGTGTGCGCGGCAGGCCCGCCAGAATGCCCCGGGTGGCGGCAACCCCGTCGAGCACCGGCATCGACAGGTCCATCAGCACGACGTCGGGCCGTAGCCGGTAGGCGAGCTCAACGGCTACCGCGCCGTCGGCGGCCTCACCGACCACGTCGATCCGCTCGGCGCCGCCGAGCAGCGCCGTCAGACCAGCCCGCACCAACGCGTGGTCGTCGACCACCAACACGCTCGTCATGCCGACCTCATCTCAGCCGCACCAGGGACGCATGCACCCCCGCACCGGGCGCTGCCTTGCCACGACGGTATCCAGGAGGGGAGGCCCCCGCGAAGTCGGACCTTCGTCGTAGTACCCGGCTTGAGCGGCTCTGGAGGACGTGGGCGGCCGACGTCGCGCGTAGCCGGCCCGATCGAGCTAGGTCCAGGCCGGCGCGAGCCGCTCGGCGCGGCGGCGCACCTCCGAGTACGGCAGCTCGGGGCTGAGGGCCGGCCCGACGGCGCTGCCGCCGAGCAGCGTCGTCACACAGGAGCGCAGCATGTCGATCGGCTCCTCGAGCAGGACCCGCTGCGCGATCCAGCTCACGGCGTCGGCCTCCGGCTTCCAGGCGGCGTCGTAGCACGCCGCTCCGGCGGTGAGGTCGCCCCCGGCCTCCCCGATGCACCGGTCCAGCACGACGGCGGACTCCATGGCCGCGTTGACGCCCTGGCCGATGGGCGGGAACGCGGCCGCGGCGTCCCCGAGCAGCACTGCGCGTCCGGCATGCAGCTGGGAGCACGACGCCGTACGACCGACGTGGCACGCCGGTCGCTGTACGAAGGCCGCGATGTCGTCGTCACTGGCGAGGTCGAGGATCGCCGGGCAGACCCGCCGGAAGTACTCCCGCGCGTCGTCCACCGACCGCCAGGCCAGGGCCTCCTTCGAGCCGACGCAGCAGAACCAGCGCGCGGACTGCGGTCCGTCGTCGCCGTTGACGGCGCCCGCCACGTTGAAGTGGCGCACAGACAGCGCCTGCAGGTAGTGCTTGTCCAGGCGGTCGCCGACGCGGCTGAGCTCGATCATCGTGACGTACGTCGGGATGGACGTCGTCCGGACGACGAAGCCGCACACCTGCTGCTGCATCGCCCGACGCACGACCGAGCCACCACCGTCGGCTCCGACCACCAGGTCGAACCGCCCGGTCGTGGTTCCCTCCGGCGACTCGCGAGTCACCGTCCCCGTGTGGACGTCGACGTCCGAGACCCCGGCCCCGAAGCAGAGGTCGACCCACTCGGCGTAGTGGTCGCAGATGAGGTCCAGAAGCGCGCGTAGGATGTCGCTGCGTGAACCCGTCCAGCCCGGTTTCGACCACCGGTCGACGACGCGCCCGTACTGCTGGATGCCCTTGAACTGCAGCATCCGCGCATCGAAGTACGGCGTCGCCTCGATGTATCGCAGCGCCCGGAGCCCGTGGTCGGTGATGTCGGCCATGTAGGCCTTGTCCGGGTTGATCCGCGGGCCGGCGTACGGGTGCTGGTCCCGTTCGAAGACGGTGCTGCGGATTCCGCGTCGAGCCAGCGCGATGGCGGTCACCAGGCCGGCCGGACCACCGCCGACGACCGCCACGGACCCCGACTCCGCTGGAAGGATTCTTCGCCTGTCCGTCCTCTCCACGATGCCTCCCTGAGCGTCGGCCGCCGGTGCTGGACGGGTCCACCCCGGCCGACGGGCAGGGCAGGTCACACGGGATGTCTTGACACCACAGCGCGTCGGCCGCGACCGAGGCGGACTCCCGGACGACTCGACGGTCCCTCGCCCGGCAGCACCTGCGACCCGTCCATCACACTCCCGGCGCGGTGCCGCGGTCAACCTCCCTTGGGCGAAGTTCAGTCGCCGCTCCGGGCAGGCCACGCCCGACGCCGGCAGAACCTTGCCGACGCAACCAGTTCCATGGGCGTGCTTTCGGCGCAGCAGCCCTGCCGACTACCCGCGGCGGCCGTGCCGACCGCGCCAGTGAAACTCCTACGTCCGCCTATATGAACAACGGTTGTCAAGGCGACAATAACTCCCGACCTGGGAAGAACCGTCAACCACCGGACGGCGCCGGTCCGACGGCACCGAGGCGAGACTGTCGGTGCGACGCAGCACACTGTGCGCATGCTGCTCGCCGACATCGCCAGGGCCGTTGAGGACGTCGCCGCCACCAGCTCGCGCCGGGCCAAGACCGAACGGGTGGCCGCGGTGCTCCGCGACGCCGAGCCTGGCGAGCTTCCAGTGGTGGTGCGCTACCTGGAGGGGGAGCTGCCACAACGCCGCACGGGGCTGGGCTTTCGCGCGCTGCAGGGGGGCCCGGCGCCGGCCGACGAACCCTCCCTCACCGTGGGTGACGCCGACGCGGCGTTCGCGGCGGCCGAGGCCGACTCCGGGCTCGGCAGCCAGGGCCGGCGCCGAGCCGCGCTGCACGACCTGCTGGCGCGGGCGACGCCGGCCGAACAGCATCTGCTCGGCGGGCTGGTGACCGGCGAGCTGCGCCAGGGAGCGCAGCGTGGGGTGCTGCTGGACGCCGTTGCAGCGGCGGCGGGCGTCCCGGTGGCCGCGGTGCACCGGGCGGTCACGCTCAGTGGGGACGTCGTCGAGGTCGCGGTCGCCGCGCTGTCCGGCGAGGACTCGGCACTCGGCGGGCTCGGCCTGCAGGTGGGCCGGCCGCTCGCGCCCATGCTGGCCCAGTCCGCCCCCGACCTCGCGGCGGCGCTGGAGCGCACCGGCCCGGCCGCCGTGGAGTGGAAGCTGGACGGCATCCGGGTGCAGCTGCACCGCGACGCGGACGTGGTCCGCGTCTTCACCCGCAGCCTGGACGACATCACCGGGCGGGTGCCAGAGGTCGTCGCGGCCGTCCGGGCGCTGCCGGCCGAGCGGCTGGTACTGGACGGCGAGGTGATCGCCCTCGACCCGCCGGACCTGGCGACCGGACGGCCGCTGCCGTTCCAGCGGACCGCCTCCCGCACCGCCCGTCAGGACGGCGGCGCCTCCGTGCCGCTGACCACGGTCGTGTTCGACGTCCTGCATGCCGACGGGACCGACCTCGTGGATCTGCCGGCGTCCGACCGCCGCGAGGTCCTGGACCGGATCGCACCGGGGCTCGCGGTGCCGCGGGTGCTCGCCGACCCGACCCAGCCGGACACGGTCGGGCGCGCGGAGGCGTTCGTGGCCGACGCCCTGGGGCGCGGGCACGAGGGGGTGGTGGTCAAGGCGCTGGACGCCGGTTATGCGATGGGACGTCGGGGTGCCGGCTGGGTGAAGGTGAAGCCGCGCATCACCCTCGACCTGGTCGTCCTCGCCGTCGAGTGGGGACACGGGCGGCGCACCGGCACGCTGTCCAACCTGCACCTGGGCGCCCGCGACCCGGTGGGCCGGTTCGGGGAGCCGGGCGGCTTCGTCATGCTGGGCAAGACGTTCAAGGGGCTCACCGACGCGATGCTGGCCTGGCAGACCGAGCGGCTGCTGGAGCTGGCCAGCTCCCGGGGCAGCTGGCAGGTGGACGTGCGTCCCGAGCTGGTGGTCGAGGTCGCCTTCGACGGCGTCCAGACCTCGCCGCGCTACCCCGCCGGCGTGGCCCTGCGCTTCGCGCGGGTGATCCGGCACCGCCCGGACAAGACGGCCGCGGAGGCCGACACGATCGGCGACGTCCTGGCTCATCACGTCGGCGGCGCGCCGTGACTGCCGCGAAAGGCCCGCCAAGCCAAGGCGACGCAGGCCTCAGCCGTACACCCGGGCCGCCGCCTGGTCGAGCTCGCCGGCCGGCCAGCGCCGCCAGATCACCGCGAGGAGCACCAGCGTCAGCCCGGCAGCGATCCCGACCGAGAGCGCGGACGTCGTCGCGTCCGCGAGGGCGCCCACCGCCACGAAGCCGAGCGCGGAGATCAGCGAGAACCCGGCGCCCGCGACCCCGTTCAGCCGGCCGCGGAGGTGCTCGGGCGCGAGCAGCGTGAAAGTCCCCATCAAGGGGACCAGGAACGCCTGGAAGGCACCGGCGATCAGGAACAGCAGGACGGCCACCGGCCACGGCGGGTCGAGCAGCATGGCCAACAGGGGCACCGGCAGCAGGGCCGCCATGGGCAGCATCCGGTGCACCTGCTGGCACGGCGTCCAGCGCCCCACGATCGCGACGCCGAGCGCGATCCCGGCCGGCACGGACGCCAGCAGCAGGCCTCCCGCCCGGGTGCCGGCCCCGTGGTCCCGGGCGAACGGCAGCGCGACGGCCTCCGGTGCCAGCATCGCCGGCAGCATCAGCCAGGCCAGGCCGGCCATGGACCGCAGCCGCACGTCGGCGCGCAGGTGGGCCAGCCCCTCACGGACGTCCCGGCCGAGCTCGCGCAGGCCCGGGACGCCGCCCTCCGCCGCCGCGGCGCGCGAGGAGACGAAGACACCCAGCAGCACCGCGGAGATCAGGAAGGTGCCGGCATCCAGCCAGAGCGCCCTGCCCGCACCGACGGCGGCCACGACGACGGCGCCGAGCGCGACACCGAGCATCTGGTTCAGCTGCACGGAAACCTGCAGCAGGTTCGCCGCATGCAGGTACTCGGACGTGTCGTCGTCGAAAATCTCGACGAGCAGCGCCTGGCTCGCCGCAAAGAACGGGGAGCCCACCAGCTCGATTCCGAACACGACCGCGAGCAACACCCCCAGCGGGGCCTGCTCGAGCACTGCCACGACAAGGAGCGCGACCAGCCCGGCACGCAGCAGGTCGCAGACGACCAGAAGCATGCGGCGGGGCAGCCGGTCGGCGATCGGCCCGAGCAGGGCCTGGCCGAAGACCTGCGGCAGGAAGCTGACCGCGAAGACCGACGCGGCGAACAGCGCCGACCCGGAGCGGTGCAGCACGAGCGCGGCCATGGCGACCCGGGCCAGCTGGTCGCCCCAGTCGGAGAGCACTCGCGCGCTGAACACGGCGGTGAACTCGGTCCGGGCGAACAGGGTCCGGTACGACGGGGCTGTGCGGACGCCCCCCAGATCGCGCTCGCTCATCATTGGCACGCTACCGGACGGAACGGGCCGCTCAGCCGTAGAAGACCCGCTCAACTACGGCCCTGGCCCGGCGGGTGCTGCGGCGGTAGTCGTCGACGATCCGCGCCGCCGAGCCTGCCGGGTAGCCGACGATGCGCCCCACGCCGTCCAGGTCGCGCAGGTCGCTGGGCAGCGAGTCGACCGGCCGGCCGCGCCAGAGCACGGCGGCGTTGCGCAGCCGCGAGGCGAACGTCCATGCCGACGCGAGCTCGGTGGCGTCCGCCTCGGACAGCAGACCGGCCTCCCGCGACACCCTCAGGGCCGTGATCGTGCCGGTGTGCCGAAGGCCGGGCACCTCGTGCGCGTGCCGCAGCTGCAGCAGCTGCGCGGTCCACTCGACGTCCGCCATCCCGCCGCGGCCCAGCTTGAGGTGCCGGCCCGGGTCGGCGCCACGGGGCAGCCGCTCGGCCTCGACCCGCGCCTTGATCCGGCGTACCTCGCGGACCTCGGCCTCGGTGAGCCCCCCGGCCGGCCACCGCACCGGGTCGACCAGCGCCAGGAACCGCCGACTCAGCGAGTCCTCCCCCTCGACGTCGCCCGCGACCGGGGTGGCCCGCAGCAGCGCCTGCGCCTCCCAGACGAGCGACCACCGCTCGTAGTACGCGGCGTAGGAGGCCAGCGAGCGCACCAGCGGCCCCTGCTTGCCCTCGGGGCGCAGGTCGGCGTCCAGCTGCAGCGACGGGTCGGGTCCGGGCCCGGCCATCAGCCGCCGCAGCTGCGCGGTGACGGCGAGCGCGGCGCGTTGCGCGTCCTCCTCGTCGGCGCCGGGGAGCGGGTCGTGGACGAACAGCACGTCGGCGTCACTGCCGTAGCCGAGCTCGCGTCCCCCGAACCGGCCCA
>DATFPQ010000058.1:0-51124 GCA_035264765.1 Actinomycetales bacterium
TGCCGGGCTTGTCGTCGCTGCCGGGGGTCTGGCCGCCGTTGCCGGTGCCGGGCTTGTCGTCGGCGCTGCCGTCCGCAAGCTTGTTGAGCACCTTCACCTCGAAGGACCCGCTCGGACCCGCCGTCGTGCGCGAGCCCTTCCACACCTCTCGTCCGTTGTCCGAGATGAGGACCGAGTACGCCTTGCCGCTGACGTGGGTCTCGTACTCGGCCTCGACCTCGATGCCACCGGTGTCCGGCTTGGCCTTGAGCTTCAGCAGGCTGGTGCCGCAGGCCTTGCTGGACCGGACGTCCTTGTCGTTGCCCCCGCCCTTGGCGAATGCGGGCGCCGTGGAGCCGAGGCTTGCGGCGACGACGACGGTGGCGGCGATGGCGAGCGCGCCCCGGTGACGGCGGCTCTCGATGGTCTCGGTGGGGCGGCTGGCGGGGCTGCTGGACATGGCGGAGTGTCTCCTCGTGAGGACTTGGAAGGCCCGTCGCGACGGGTGCGGCGGCAGTTGAAGCCTGCGGCGTCGGCGTCGCCGATGGAAGAGCGTCGACGGACCCTGGCACGCTGCCGTCAGTGGCCTGCCAGCGCAGCCCTCCAAGGACTACAACTGCGGTACCAGAGGGCCATTCGGGTGACCCCCCAATCTGCGCCGCATGCGGCAGCCCACGTGCGGTGTCAGCAGAAGCCGGGCACCGATTCCCAGGCTCGGCCGGCCTCCGGCGCGTCATCCCGCAGCACCGTGCCCTCGATCAGCCCGTAGGGGCGGTCCGCCGCGTAGAAGACCGCTCCCGGGTTGTCCAGCCCGAACGGCGCCAGGTCCACCAGGAAGTGGTGCCGGTTCGGCATGGACAGCCGCACCTCGACCACGTCCTGGTGCGTCTGCAGCACGGCCTCGCCCATCGCGTAGAGGGTCTGCTGCAGCGCGAGGCTGTGCAGGTCGGCGAAGGTCTCCAGCAGCGTCGTCCGGATGGTCGCGAACAGCCGCTCGTAGTCGAGCTGGGTGCCGACGTACCTCCAGCGCGCGGTCACGGCCGTGGCCAGGATCCGGTCCGTCGTCTCAGCGAGCGTCGTGTACCGGTCCCGCGCGAACCCCGAGAACTCAGACCCGGTCGACTTGAGGACCACCAGGTCGGCCAGCCCGGAGACGACCCAGCAGCGGTCCCCGTCGAGGGTGACGACGGTGGTCCGCCGCTCGCCGCCCCCGCGCTGGAAGGCGTGGTCGTGACCCTTCCCGGCGACGTCGATGCGCGCCCAGGGATGGGCGTCGACCGCGACCCGTGCTCCGGTGACCTGCGGGCCGGACGCCAGGAAGTGCCTGCCCAGCCGCAGCGCGAGCTCCTCCGGCTGGCCGACGCCGTGCTCGCGGGCCATCGCGTACACGGTGTTCTTCTGCGTGTCGGTCGGGAGCACCGCGGTGTTGTCGCCGGTGAGGTGGGTGGCCGCGAAGTCGCCCCGGAGCTGGGTGGTCACGGTCAGGTCCGTGATCCGGTGCCGAGGGGAGGACCGGTCGACGTGCACCAGCCGGACCTCCGCCTTGCCGTACTGGTTGGGCCCCAGGACGATCGCCATGTCAGCTCCCTCGGTAGGTGGAGTACGCGAACGGCGCGAGCAGCAACGGCACGTGCAGGTGCTCCTCGTCGGTGACCGTGAACGCGACGGCGACCTCCGGGTGGAAGGCGGTGACCCCGCGGCCGGCGTACCAGGACCCGGTCTCGAAGACCAGCCGGTAGGTCCCCGGCGCCAGCCGGTCCGGGCCGAGCTCGCGCACCCGGCCGTCGTCGTCGGTGGCCGCCGTCGACAGCTGGCGCCAGCCGCCGATGGGGGAGCCTGCCGGGTCGTCGTCGCGCCCCTCGAGCCGTACCCGTACGCCGCTCGCGGGTCGCCCCGACCCGGTGTCCAGGACGTGTGTCGTCACGGCGCTCACGCGGCCCCCTCGCCGAGCCGGTCGAGCAGCGCGGACAGCCGCAGGGTGGCGATCTGCGCTAGCTGCTCGCGGACGACGTCCCGCTCGGTCGCTGGGTCGTTCCCGAGCCGCTGGCGCAGGAGAGCCAGCATCTCCGCGCTGCTTCGCCCGGCGGCGCGCACCAGGAAGACGTGCCCGAAGCGCTGCTCGTACGCGGCGTTGCCCTCGCGGAGCGCGGCCTGCACCTGGGCGTCCGACGGGTCGACGCCGGACTGCTCGGCGCGCGACCAGCCGGCCTCGGTGCCGTCGCCGGTGGGAGGCGCGCCGATCCTCGGGTGCCGGGCCAGCGCGGCCGCCAGCTCGGCGTCGTCGATGCCGGTCGCCAGGCCGCCGGCCCGCTCCAGCAGGGTGGGCAGGTCTGGGTAGGGCCGGCCTTCGAGCAGGGTGTGGACCCAGCGCGGCACCCCGAGGCAGGCGTCCAGCTGCGGCGCGAGCTCGCGCGGGTCGGCCTGGTTGAAGGCGCCGAGGCCGGCGCCGGGGTCTGCCTGCACCTGCTCTCCTTTCGCCGCACCACCGACTCCCGAGGAGAGCCCACCCCACACCACCCGGGTTACCACGGGGTTTCGCCGCGCCGGGCCCTGCTCATCGGCCGTCCGGGAACGCTAGCGTGCCGCAGGTGACGGCGGGCCGGCTCTCGGAGGACCTGCTGCGGCGCCTTGACGAGGCGCTGCAGCCGGTGGACGCCGCCCTGGCCCAGCGGTACTCGGGCGGAGGCGGCTCCCGCCAACCTGTGCATACCGTGTACGTTCCGGCCGACGTCGCGACCCCCGCGACGCCGGCCAGCTGGGGCAGACGCGCACTCGACCTGCTCGCGTCCCACGCCGGCAGCCCCGAGGAGCTCGCCCGTGCCACCGGCATGGACGAGGCCGTCGTGGCGGACGCCTACCCGCTGCTCCTGGCCAAGCTCGCGGACCAGCCGGTGGAGGACCTGCGCCTGGACCTGGAGGACGGCTACGGCGCCCACCCGGACGCCGAGGAGGACGCCGCGGCGCTGGCGGTCGGCGCCACCCTGGCCGCTCTCCCGACCCAGCCGGCAGCGCCGGTGCTGGCCGGGGTGCGGGTGCGGTCGATGGAGGGCCTGACCCGGCGTCGTGGGCTGCGGTCGCTCGACCTGGTGCTGTACGGGCTGTGCGCCGCGGCGCAGGACGGTGCCGCGCTGCCGCAACGGTTCGTCGTGACCCTCGCCAAGGTCAGCGTCCCTGCGCAGGCGTCAGCCTTCGCCCAGGCCTGCTCCCAGCTCGAGTCCGCGTACGGGCTGCCGCCGGGCTGGGTCGGGGTCGAGCTGCAGATCGAGGTCCCGGCCGCCGTCGTGGCGGCGGACGGCACCGCGGCGCTCGCGGCGATGGTCGGCGCGGCCGACGGCCGGTGCACCGGCCTGCACTTCGGCACCTACGACTTCACCGCCGCGTGCGGGGTGCCGGCCGCGCTTCAGTCGCTCGAGCACCCGCTCGCCGACCACGCCAAGGCGGTGATGTGCCTGGCGGCCGCCGGAACGGGCGTGCAGGTCAGCGACGGGTCCACGAACGTTCTCCCGGAGGGCGACCGGCAGCAGGTGCATGCCGCCTGGCGCCTGCACACGCGGCTCGTACGCCGCGCCCTCGAACGCGGCCTGCCGCAGGGCTGGGACCTGCACCCCGGGCACCTGGTCACCCGCCACCTGGTCACCCTCGCGTTCTACCGCGAGCTGGCGCCCGCGTCGGTCGCGCGGCTGCGGGACTACGTCGCGGGAACAGGTGACGCCGGCGTCCTTGACGAGCCGGCCACCGCACAGGCCATGGCTACCACGCTGACCCGCGGTATCGCCTGCGGCGCATTGGACGAGGCCCAGGTATGTGCAGACGCCGGGGTGACGCCGCAGTGGCTCGCCGCGATGGCCGGTCGGCGGGTCGCGTGACCGGCGCCGACCTCGACCTGGTGGTGCGGGCCCGTCGCGCCGTGCTTCCCGACGGCGAACGGGCCTGTTCGGTCGGGGTGCGAGACGGCCGGATCGCGGTCGTGGCGGCATACGACGATCCGCCCGTCGGCGACGTCGTCGACCTCGCCGACGACGAGGTGCTGCTACCGGGACTCGTCGATGCGCACGTGCATGTCAACGAGCCGGGGCGCACGGACTGGGAGGGTTTCGACTCCGCGACCCGCGCCGCCGCCCGAGGAGGTGTGACGACGCTCGTCGACATGCCGCTCAACAGCATCCCGCCGACCGTTGACGTCCCCGCGCTCCAGGCGAAGCGGGCGGCCGCGACCGGCAAGGTGCACGTGGACGTCGGCTTCTGGGGCGGGGTCGTGCCCGGCAACCTTCGGGACCTCGCCGGCCTGCACGGGGCAGGGGTCTTCGGGTTCAAGTGCTTCACCGCGCCGTCCGGCGTCGATGAGTTCCCGCACGTCGACGCGCGACAGCTCGAGCAGGCGCTCGCGGAGGTCGCCCGGCTCGGCTCGGTGCTGCTCGTGCACGCCGAGGACCCAGAGGTGCTCGAAGCGTCCGCCCAGCTGCCGCCAGGCACTTCGCCGCGCGACTTCGCCGGCTTCCTGGCGACCCGGCCGGCGTCCGCGGAGGACCGCGCGGTCGAGCAGGTCGTCGCGGCGTCGCGGCGGACCAGGGGCCGCGCGCACGTGGTCCACCTGGCCAGCGCCTCCGCGGTGCCCGTGCTGGCAGCCGCCCAGTCCGAGGGCCTGCCGGTCACCGCGGAGACCTGCCCGCACTACCTGGCGTTGGACGCGGCGCAGGTGCCGGAGGGCGCGACTGAGTTTAAGTGTTGTCCTCCCGTGCGGGACGCCGCGAACCGGGACGCGCTGTGGGACGCCTTGCGCGCCGGCACGGTCGGCTGCGTCGTATCGGACCACTCGCCCTGCCCACCAGCTATGAAGCACCGCGACAGCGGCGACTTCACGGCGGCCTGGGGCGGCATCGCCTCGGTCCAGCTCGGGCTCCCGGTGGTGTGGACCGCGGCGCGCCGTCGCGGGCAGGCACTCACCGACGTCGTGCGGTGGATGGCCTCCGCACCCGCGGAACGCCTCGGCCTGGCCGGCCGCAAGGGATCCCTCCAGGTCGGTGCTGACGCCGACCTGTGCGCCTTCGCGCCAGACGAACAACAGACAGTCGACCCGTCCGCGCTGGCGCACCGCCATCCGGTCACCCCGTACGCCGGGGCGCGGCTGTGCGGAGTGGTCCGGCGAACCTGGCTGCGCGGACGGCCGGTCACCGGGGACGACCCGCACGGCGAGCTGCTGGTGGGCGGGGGCGCCCCATGAGCTGGCGCGACGCGCTGCCGGACGACCTGCGGGACGAGCTCGACCTGGCCGACCGCAGGCTCGGCGCAGGAGTGGTCGCGGCCAACGACGAGGCCTTCGCGGAGAAGGAGAATCTCGTCCAACCGCATGAGCCGGCCTTCCTCCCGCACACCTTCGGGCACAAGGGCCAGGTGTACGACGGCTGGGAGACCCGCCGTCGACGCGAACCGGGGGCGGATTGGGCGGTGGTGCGGCTCGGCGCCCCGGGGGAGGTGTCGGCCGTCGTGGTCGACACCTCGCACTTCACCGGCAACTATCCACCGGAGTGCGAGCTGCAGGCGTGCTGGGCCCCTGGGTGGCCGTCAGCCGCGGAGCTGGGTTCGGACGTGCGGTGGGTCCCGCTGGTTCCGCGCAGCCCGCTGAAGGGAGACAGCCGTACGGTGCTGCGGGCGTCCCGGCCGGTGCGCGCGACCCACGTCCGGCTCACCATCCACCCCGACGGCGGAGTCGCCCGGCTGCGGGTGCTGGGCGCCGTGGTGCCCGATCCCTCCCGGTGGGCGGGCGTCGGGCTGGACCTGGTGGCCCTGGTCAACGGCGGTCGGGTGGTCGACTGCAGCGATCGGTTCTACTCCCCGGCGGACCAGGTGATCCTGCCGGGCTCCGCGACGAACATGGGCGACGGCTGGGAGACACAGCGACGCCGCGGGCCGGGCAACGACTGGCTGCTGCTGCGGCTGGCTGGTGCCGGGCGGGTCCGCGTCGTCGAGCTCGACACGACACATTTCGTGGGCAACGCGCCGGGCGCGGTGCGGGTGACTGGTTGCGCTGGGGAGCCGGCGGCCGGCTCGGAGTGGGTGGAGCTGCTGCCCCGCACCCGGTTGCAGCCGGACACGCCACATTGGTTCGCCGTCGGGGACACCTCGGTCGTGACCCACGTCCGGGTCGACGTCTACCCGGACGGCGGGCTGGCGCGGTTGCGACTGCTCGGGCACCTCACCGAGGAGGCGCTCGCAGCCGCCGAGAGTCGTTGGCAGTCCAGGCTTGGAGGAGGAGGAAAGCCGTGAGCGCGCTGGTCGTAGAAGGTTGCGCTGTAGCGACGGTTGACAATGCCAACGCGCGCTACCCGGACGGACACGTCGTCGTCACTGACGGGGTCATCACCGCCGTCGGCCCGGGTCCGGCGCCACGGACCCCGGACGCCACGCACGTCGACGGACGCGGCTGCCTGCTCACGCCGGGGTTCGTCAACACGCACCACCATCTGTACCAGTGGGCCACTCGTGGGTTCGCCGCGAACAACACCCTCTTCGAGTGGCTGACCACGCTGTACCCGGTGTGGGCCGGGCTGGACGCGGACATCGTGCGCGCCGCGGCGACAGCGGGCCTAGCGCGCCTGGCGGCCACCGGTTGCACGACGACGTCGGACCACCACTACGTCTTCCCGCGGGACGGTGGGGACGTGTTGGACGCGACGGTCGACGCGGCCCGGTCGGTCGGTCTTCGGCTCACCGCGACCCGGGGGTCGATGGATGTCGGGCAGTCCGCCGGGGGGTTGCCTCCAGACAACGTCGTCGAGGATGTGGACGCCGTCCTGAAGGCGACCGCCGAGGCCGTGGCGCGGTACCACGATGCCTCACCGGGATCGATGCTGCGCGTCGCCGCGGCGCCCTGCTCGCCCTTCTCGGTGAGCACCCGGCTGCTCGTGGAGGCTGCCGCGCAGGCGCGCGAGCTCGGCGTCCGGTTGCACACGCACCTCGCCGAGACGCTGGACGAGGAGACCTACTGCGCCGACCGGTTCGGTTGCACGCCGGTGGAGCACCTGGACGGTCTGGGCTGGCTGGGTCCCGACGTGTGGCTGGCGCACTGCGTGCACCCGGGGGAGGCCGGCGTCGCCCGACTGGCCGCCACGGGCACCGGAGTCGCGCACTGCCCGCAGTCGAACGCCCGGCTGGGTGCGGGTACCGCGCCGGTGCGGGCGATGCTCGACGCGAGCGTGCCGGTGGGGCTCGGCGTGGACGGTGCGGCGTCCAACGAGCAGGGCGCGCTGGTGGACGAGCTGCGGCAGGCCGTGTACGTGGCCAGGCTCTCGGGGGGGCCGACCGCGCTGGCTGCGCACGAGGCGCTGCGGCTGGCCACCGCCGGCGGCGCCGCGGTGCTCGGTCGGGCCGACGAGATCGGCGCGCTGCGGGTGGGCCTGCGCGGCGACCTGGCGCTGTGGCGGGTCGACGGGCCGCTGCACGCGGACCTGGACGACCCGGTCGTGGCGCTGGTCCTCGGTCCCACGCCGCCGCTGGAGCTGCTCACAGTGGAGGGACGCCCTGTCGTCGAGCGCGGGCAGGTGCTGACCGTGGACGTCGAGCAGGTGGGCCGCGCCCTGCTGGCGGCGCGGCGCCGGCTGCTGGCCCGGGCGCCGGGCTGACGCGGGACGCCCCGGGATTGCTCTTTGCGCGCGGGAAGCCGGTGAAACGCGCCGTCCGGGGCGGATCTCACCGGCTTCTGGCGCGCAAAGGTCAGTGCCCCGAGCCCCCGGGCGAGCCCGCCCCGACGTTCGCCGCAGCGGAGCTGACCGCGGACGTGCCCTGGATCACGGCCTCACCGCCGGGAGGCGCCGTGTCCGTCCCACGTCCCCACGGCAGGTGGTTGAACAGCAGGTTCAGGCTGAAGGCGGTGACCACGGTGCTGGTGATGGCACTGCCCACGACGATCTGGGCCCAGTCGGGGAGCTTGGTGTAGATGTCCGGCGCGGCGACCGGGAGCATCCCGACGCCGAGCGCCACGGCCACCAGCAGCAGGTTGGCGTTGCCGTCGTACTCCACCCGGGCCAGCGTCCGGATGCCGACCGCGGTGACGGTGGCGAACATCACCAGTCCGGCGCCACCGATGACGGGTCCCGGCAGCGAGGCCACGACGTCCCCAAGCTTCGGCACGAGCCCCAGCAGCACGAGGATGGCGCCCGCCGTCGTGACGACGTAGCGGCTGCGCACACGGGTGATGCTGACCAGACCGACGTTCTGCGCGAAGGCGGTGTCGGGGAAGGAGTTGTACGCGCCGCCCAGGACCCCGGACAGCCCGTCGGCGGCCAGGCCGCGGGCGAGGTCGCGGGGAGTGAGCTCCTTGTCAACCATGGTCGCGACGGCGAGCATGTCTGCGGTCGACTCGGTGAAGATGACCAGCATCACGACGCACATCGCCACCACCGCGGCGAGGGGGAACTCCGGCGCGCCGAACAGGAACGGTCGGGTCACGCCGACCCAGTCCGCGCCGCCGACGCTGGAGAAGTCCAGTAGCCCCATCGGAGCGGCGGCAAGCGTTCCGAGCGCCAGCCCCACCATCACCGCGAGCTGACCGAGAAAGCCGCGGACGAAGCGGGTGACGAGCACGATCGCGAGGACGACCCCGAACGCCAGCGCGAGGTGACTGGGCTGGGCGTAGTCGGGAGCGCTCGCGTCGTTGCCGGCGATCAGGCCCGCGGCCACCCGGATCAGCGACAGCCCGATCACCGTGATCGTCGTGCCGGTGACGACGGGCGGGAAGAACCGGACGATCCGCGCGAACGGGACCGCGATGAGCAGGCCGAAGACCCCCGCGGCGATCATCGAGCCGTAGACGGCCGGGAGCCCGTACTGACCGGCGATGAGGATCATCGGGCTCACCGACGCGAACGTCGCTCCGGCGACGACCGGCAGCCGGACGCCGAGGACCTTGCCGACGCCCAGGCTCTGGATCATGGTGATGACGCCGGCCACGAGCAGGTCGGCGTTGACCAGCAACGCGATGGTGGCGGCGTCCAGCCCCACGGCCGCACCGAAGACCAGCGGCACTGTCACGCAGCCCGTGTACATGATGAGGACGTGCTGCAGACCGAGCACGAGCAGCCGCGGCGGCGGCAGCACCGCGTCGACGGCGTGCCGGGCGGGCGCGGGCGCCGGCTGGGCGGCGAGGCGGGAAGTGGCCATGGGGGTCCCTTCGGGGTCGTGGACGCCAGGACCCTAGGCAGGCCGTGTTGCCCGGCCCGCTCGCCGGTGTGACGTCCACGTTTCACCCCTGCCGAGAAGGTGCCGCGCAGGGCAGACTCGCTGCGGGACCGGCGGGACAACCCGTCGGAACGCCGTTGCTGCGACCGGAGGTTGCCGGTGGACCTGAACACCGTGCAGGACGTCGTGCCCATAGCGGACGACGCCGGGCTGCGCGCGTGGCAGGCCGGGCGGCGGATCGGGGACCTGGTGGTCGGCGGTGGCACCTGGGTGTTCTCCGAGCCGCAGCCACGCGCGCGGCGGCTGGTCGACCTCACGAGCGCGGGCTGGCCGGCCCTGAGCGAGCGGGCGGACGGCCTGGAGGTGGCCGCCACCGCGACGATCGCCGAGCTGGCCGGCTACCGGCCGTCGGCGCTGGCGGTGAGCAGGTCGGTACGCCGCCTGGTGCAGCAGTGCTGTGAGGCGCTCGTCGGCTCCTTCAAGGTCTGGAACGTGGCCACGGTCGGCGGCAACCTGTGCCTCTCGCTGCCCGCGGGCCCGATGACCTCGCTCGCCGCTGCGCTGGACGGCAGCTGCACCATCTGGACGCCGGACGGCGGGGTGCGGCGGGTCCCGGCCTTGGACCTGGTCACCGGGGACGGTACGAACGTGCTCGCCCCGGGCGACGTCCTGCGCGCGGTGACCCTGCCCGCCGGCCCGCTGGCCAGCCGGGTGGCGTTCCGCCGTGCGTCGCTCAGCACGCTCGGACGGTCCGCGGCACTGGTCGTCGGGCGGCGCACGACGGACGGCGGCACCGCGGTCACCGTCACCGCGGCCACCCGCAGGCCGGTCCGCGTGGTCGTGGCCGCTGACGCATCTGCTGCGGCCGTGCATGCGGTCGTCGACGCCGCGATTCCCATGGGGCTGTGGCACGACGACCTCCACGGCCTGCCGGCGTGGCGGCGGCACCTGACGCACCTGTTCGTGGAGCAGGTCCACGCCGAGCTGGCAGCGGTGGCCGAGTGAAGACGGCGGCTCGGCTCTCACGGCTGCCCGGGCGCCCCCGATGAGTGCCGGTCCGGTCGTCAACGGGAAGCGGGCCGACAGAGATGCCCGCCCCGGCCAGTGCCTGCGGACCTACCTGCGCGAGCTCGGCTGGTTCGGGGTGAAGAAGGGCTGCGACACCGGTGACTGCGGCGCCTGCACCGTGCACGTCGACGGGACGCCGGTGCACAGCTGCCTCTACCCAGCGGTCCGGGCCGTCGGCCGCGACGTCACGACGGTCGAGGGCCTGGCCGGCCCGGGGCCGGACGCAGAGCTGCACCCGGTGCAGCGCGACTTCGTGGACGCCCAGGGGTTCCAGTGCGGCTTCTGCACGGCGGGCATGGTGATGACCGCCGCGGCGCTCCGCGACGACCCTCGCGCGGACCTGCGGGATGACCTACCGCGCGCGTTCAAGGGCAACCTTTGCCGCTGCACCGGCTATCGCGCGGTCGAGGACGCGGTTCGCGGCGTCTGCCACGTGGACGAGCCGGACGGGCCGGGTACCGAGTCGCGCGTCCCGACGTCGGTCGGCCGGGCCGTCCCCGCACCGGCGAGCCGCGACGTCGTCACCGGGGCGGCGCGCTACACCCTGGACGTCGACGTCCCAGGGCTGCTGCACCTGAAGGTGCTGCGGTCACCACACCCGCACGCCCGGGTGGTCCACGTCGACGCCTCCGCTGCGCTGGCGGTGCCTGGCGTGGTGACCGTCCTGACGTCCGCCGACTCCCCGCGCCGGCAGTTCTCCACCGCACGGCACGAGGAGTGGACCGACGACCCGGAGGACACGCTGGTGCTCGACGACGTCGTGCGGTTCGTGGGTCAGCGGGTCGCGGCCGTGGTCGCGGACTCCGTGGCCGCCGCCGAGGAAGGGGTCCGACGCCTGACCGTCTCCTACCATCCGCTGCCGGCTGTGTTCGACCCGGAGGCCGCGATGGCGCCGGGCGCCCCTCAGCTGCACAGCAGGACGGTTGCCGTGTCGCGGATCGCCGACCCGGTCCACAATCTCGCGGCTGAGCTGCACGGCGACATCGGCGACGTCGCGGCCGGTCTGACGGAAGCGGACGTCGTGCACGAGCAGGTCTATGAGACGCACCGGACGCAGCATGTCGCCCTGGAGACGCACGCCGCCGTGGCGTGGATCGACGACGCCGGCCGGCTCACCGTCCGGACCAGCAGCCAGACGCCGTTCCTGACCCGCAAGGCCCTGTGCCGCGTGCTCGACCTGTCGCCGGAGCGTGTGCGGGTGCTCACCGGACGCGTCGGAGGCGGCTTCGGGGGCAAGCAGGAGATGCTGGTCGAGGACCTGATCGCGCTCGCGGCGCTGCGGACGGGACGTCCGGTCGTGCTCGAGCTCACCCGCGACGAGCAGTTCGCGGCGACGACGACCCGGCACCCGATGCGAATCGCGATCAAGGCCGGGGCACGTCGGGACGGCACGCTCACCGCCCTGCAGCTGCGCGTCGTGTCGAACACCGGCGCCTACGGCAACCACGCGCCCGGCGTCCTGTGGCACGGCTGCGGCGAGTCCGTCGCGGTCTACCGCTGCGCCAACAAGAAGCTGGACGGGTACGCCGTCTACACCAACACGGTGCCGTCCGGGGCGTTCCGCGGCTACGGTCTCAGCCAGGTCGTTTTCGCGGTGGAGTCCGCGATGGACGAGCTGGCCCGCGGCATCGACATGGACCCGTTGGAGTTCCGAGCCCGCAACGTCGTCCGCCCCGGCGACCCCATGGTGTCGAGCACCACCGAGCTCGACGACGTCGGCTTCGGAAGCTACGGACTCGACCAGTGCCTCGACCTCGTGGGCACTGCCCTGCGGGACGGTTCCGCGGACCTGCCCGCCCCTGCCGGCTGGGCGGTGGGCACCGGCGTGGCGCTGTCGATGATCGACACGGTGCCGCCGCGCGGGCATCACGCCGACGTACGGCTGCTCGTCACAGAGGACGGTTGCTACGAGCTCTTCGTCGGCACTGCCGAGTTCGGGAACGGCACGACTACGGTACACGCGCAGTTGGCGGCCGAGGTTCTCGGGACGTCGCCGAGCAGGGTGCGCGTCCGCTCGTCGGACACCGACCTGGTGGGCCACGACACCGGCGCGTACGGGTCCACGGGCACGGTCGTCGCCGGCAAGGCCACCGTGTCTGCGGCGCTGGAGATGCGCGCCTGCCTGCTGGCCGCGGGCGCCAGGCACCTCGGGGTCGACCCGGAAACGTGTCTACTGAGCGGGGCCGACGTCCGAGCCGGCGCGCTCGGAGTCGGCCTCGCCGAGCTGGCCGCCCAAGCCCGCGCCGCAGGTCACGAGCTCTCGACGTCCGGGCGCTGCGACGGCACCCCGCGGTCGGTGGCCTTCACCGTGCAGGGGTTCCGGGTAGCGGTGGACCCGGACACCGGCGAGATTCGGGTGCTGCGCAGCATCCAGGCCGTCGACGCCGGAACGGTTGTCAACCCTATCCAGCTGCGCGGGCAGGTGGAGGGCGGTGTGGCACAGGCTCTCGGCGCCGCCCTGTACGAGGAGCTGGCGCTGGGCTGCCGCGGCGAGGTCGTGACCACGAACCTGCGGAGCTACCACGTCCCTGCCTGGGCCGACATCCCTCGCACGGAGGTGCTGGTCGCCTCGACGTCGGACGTGCTGGGGCCGCTAGGGGCCAAGGGCATGAGCGAGAGCCCGTTCAACCCGGTGGCTCCCGCGCTCGCCAACGCGGTCCGCGACGCGACCGGTGTGCGAATGACCGCAACCCCGCTCCGGCGCGACCGCGTCTTCCTGGCCCTGCAGCGCTCGGAGTCGACGGGGAGTGGTTCATGACCGGCGCAGTCGTGGCGCTCCCGGAGCACTAGACGGGCCGACGGGCCACCTGACGTGGGACCGGCCCCCTCCCGGCCGGGGACCGCCAGGCGTCCTGCAGCCAGACCAGGAACTCCTCGACCGGCATGGGGCCGGCGATCGCATAGCCCTGGGCGACATCGCACCCGAGCGCCGTGAGGACGTCGAAGGTCGCGAGGTCCTCGACCCCTTCGGCCACCAGGCGCAGCCCCAGGGCGTGGGCCAGGCCGACGGTGTGCCGCACGATGGCTGCGGCGCGCGGGTCGTCAGTGAGGTCGGTCGTGAAGGTCCGGTCGAGCTTCAGCTCGTCGGCGGGCAGGTGCCGCAGATATGCCAGTGAGCTGTACCCGGTGCCGTAGTCGTCGATGGACGCGGAGACGCCGACCGCGCGCAGCTCGGCCAGGACCGCGCGGGCCCGGTCCGGACTGCTCATCAGGGTGTCCTCGACCAGCTCGAGGGTGAGCGCCCGCGGCGGCAGCCCGTGCCGGTCCAGGACGGCCACGACCTTGGCCGGCAGGTCGAGGTCGCTGACGTTGGCGGCGGAAAGGTTGACCGACACCGGGACCTCGGCGCCGCGGCCCCACCAGCGGGCGGCGCCGGCAAGCGCAAGGTCGAGCACGGCTCCAGCCAGGGGTCCCATCAGCCCGGCCTGCTCTGCGGCCGGCAGCAGGTCCGCGGGCCCGAGCAGACCGCGACGCGGGTGCTCCCAGCGGACCAGGGCCTCGACGCCGACCGTGCGCCCGTCCCGAAGGGACACCTGGGGCTGCAGGTGGACGAGAAGCTCGCCGTCCCGCAATGCGGTGCGTAGCTCCGCCATGACCCGCAGCCGGTCGCCGCCACCGCCCGCAGTCTCCGGGACGTACGCCTGGACCTTGGTGGGGCCGGCCTTGGCCGCGTACATCGCGACGTCGGCGCAGCGCAGCAGCTCGCTGACGGTCGTGGCCGGGACCGGCGCGGTCACCACGCCGAAGCTGCCACCGACGTGCAGCCGCACGCCGTTGACCGAGAAGGATTCATCCAGGCTGTGCCGCAGCGCTTCGGCCACCGCGAGTGCGTCGTCCCGGTTCGTGTCCGGCAGCAGCACCGCAAACTCGTCGCCGCCGAGGCGCGCCAGCGTGTCGACGGGTCGCAGGGCTCCGGTCAACCGGGAACCGACCTGGCGTAGCAGGTCGTCCCCGGCGTTGTGCCCCAGGCCGTCGTTGACCTCCTTGAACCCGTCCAGGTCCAGCAGCAGCAGCGCGGCCGGACGATCCGGCGTCGCCCGGGCCAGGGCCCGCTCTGCCTGCTCCAGCAGGTCCCGCCGGTTGGCCAGGCCGGTGAGCTCGTCGGTGCGGGCCTCACGGCGGACGTCGTGCAGCCGGCGCAGCTCGCGGAACGTCACCGCGGTGCGGACAACCACGGCGAGCAAGCAGCCGACCGCGCAGCACGCGACCGGCACGGGCAGCCGGTCTCCCCAGCCGGCGCCGAGCAGGGCGACGCTCGCGACGCTTCCCAGGACCGGCACGGCGAGCACCCGCCGGTCGACGAGGGCGGACCTGCCGCTGGGCGGGCCGGGAGGCGGGGCGGTGTGCGGCGGCGACAGCCGCACGGCCAACGAGATGCACCCCACGCTGAGCAACCAGGTCAGGTCCAGCGGGCCGCCCTCGACGTAGCGGCCGGTCGCCTCGAGGTCGAGGTAGACGATGTCTCCGCAGAGGTTGCAGACCAGCCCGGCGGCCAGCAACAGCATGGCCCGGTCGGAGCGCAGCCCGAGCACACCGCCCACGCCCACCAGCAGGGCCAGCAGGAGCACGTCCGCGATGGGGTAGGCGAGGTTCGTGAGCAGCTCAGCGGGACCGCCCTCCACCCCCTGCAGAGCGGGCGCCAAGAGCACGGCGATGGCGAGGGCGGCCGCCCCGAGGGCCCCGATCAGCCCGTCCAGCCACATGCTGGGCCGCACCCGCGCGACCCGGGCCCGGGCCAGCCGAGCCACCGCGACGTAGACCAGCGGGTAGTACAGCAGGTACAGCAGGTCGGCGACGGAGGGGTACATCGGCTCGTCGAGCCGGGCCAGCAGCACGGTGTAGACCACGTTCCCTGCGGTGCTCGCGAGGAACGCGGCCGCGAGCCACCGACCCGCGGCCCCGCCAGCGGCCCGGTCCCGTGCGCCCCGCCAGCAACCGGCGGCGCCGAGCAGGTAGACCGCGTTGTAGAGCACCAGGTCGTACCCGAGGTCCCACGCCGACCCGCCGGGGCGTGGTCCCACGCCGGTGGCGAACAACGCCACCGCCCCGAAGACCGACAGCGCCACGGTCCGGGGCGTGCGGAGCAGACCCGGGGGCGATGCTGCCGCAGGCTCGGCGTGGCTCCTCACCGCTAGGTCATCGGTACGCCGGACGCAGCCTTGAGTAGGTGGCCCGGGTCAGCCGGACAAAAGAGGTCCTGGGTCAGCCGGGCAAGGGCTCCTGGGGTCAGCCGGACGGAACCGACCTGCGCCACATGGCCACAGCCGAGCCGAGAACGAAGATGGCGCTGAGCAGGAGCGAGGGAAGCAGGAGCCGGTTGGCCTCCGCCGAGAAGCCGGTGCGGGCCACAACGAGCGAGCCCGCCAGGAACCCGACCCCCGACACCGCGCCGACCCAGCCCAGCCACCGGCGGCGGCCGCGCCCCAAGGCGACCGAGAGCCCCAGCGAGAGCAGGGTGAGCCCGTTCACCAGATGGAAGAAGCTGCTCAGGGACTTCTCGACCCACCGGATGCCCTCGGCTACCTGGAAGGCCGTGGCCCGTTCCGCGGCCGTCGAAGCGCGCGACCAGGTGTCGATGGCGCCCTTCAGCGCCACCCCGTCCACGGCCATCTGGACCGCGAACACCGCGGCGACCAGCACGGCGGTGACGGCGCCGACCGTCGCCAGCGCCCCCGCCAGGCCGGGCTGCCGCGACAGCGGACGGCTGAGCGCGACGAGGGTGATGACCACCAGCAGAGTCCCGAGGAACTGGCCGATGTGGACGTAGGCCCAGTCCGAGGAGCCGGCGTACTCGGCGAAGGCCGCGGCGGAGTCGTTCGGGTCCGCCTTGGAGGGGTGCAGGAAGCTCATCGCCACCTCGAGCGCGACGCCCAGGACGGCCGCGACGGCGCCCAGCCGCAGCAGCGCGCCCTCGGCCGACCGGTCCGCCTGTGCAGCCGGTGCAGCCGGGCTAGGCTGCGGCTCAGGAGCAGAGGGCCCCGTGCTGGACTGGGCGCTCGACTGGGCGGGTAGCCGCGCGCCGGTGCCGGTGGCTGAGTCTCGGCCTGCTGGGTTCGTCGTCATGCTTGTCGAACGTACGCCCCGCCCGGACCTGGCCGATAGGGCTTGCCGGGCCACGGGGCAGCAGCAGGACGCGGACGACCGGACCGGACGGACAGGAGACGCGCAGGTGCTGACGATCGGGTTCCTGGGCGGCATGAGCTGGGAGTCCAGCGCGGTGTACTACCGGCTGGCGAACGAGCTGGTGCGCGAGCGTCTGGGGGGCCTGCACTCGGCACGGTGCCTGCTGTACTCGGTCGACTTCGCCGAGATCGAGGCGATGCAGACGCTCGGCCGCTGGGACGAGGCGTCCGCGGTCCTGGCGGAGGCTGCGGTCAGCCTGGAGCGCGCCGGGGCCGACCTGCTGCTGCTCTGCACGAACACGATGCACAAGGTGGCCGACCAGGTGCAGGACGCGGTGGGGATCCCGCTGCTGCACCTGGCCGACACGGCCGCCGCAGCCGTCCTGGGCGCCGGCATCGACACCGTCGGGGTGCTCGGTACCGCGTTCACGATGGAGGAGCCGTTCTACCGCGACCGGCTGGCCGCACACGGCCTGACCGTCCTCGTACCCGAGGCCGACGACCGTGACGTGGTGCACCGGGTGATCTACCAGGAGCTGTGCCGCGGCGTGGTGAGCCCCGTCTCGCGGCAGGCCTACCGCGAGGTGATCCGTCGCCTGGTGAACCGCGGGGCGGCGGGGATCCTGCTCGCCTGCACGGAGATCGAGCTGCTCGTGGGTCCCGACGACAGCCCCGTTCCGCTCTTCCCGACCACCCGGCTGCACGTCCGGGCCGCCGTTGACGCCGCAATGCAAGGGGTTGCGGTCCCCGGCCGCTGAGGGGGCTCTGATCCGGCTCGAGGCTGTGACTACGCCTCCGGTCGCAGTGGTCGTACGACCATCCCCCCTCAGACACGGTGGGGACCGCCGACCGACTCCCCAAGCCGGGGGAGGTCACGCCCCGACGACCGCCGCGTGCAACCAGTAGCCGAAAAAGCGGTGCTGAGGGCCCGTAGGCTTCCTGACGCGCCGCAATATTCCGCTGGAAAAGGCGGTCGGTCGCCTAAAGTGCGGCGGCTGTGACGGTGCGACGTCGAAACGCAATCAACGCGTGAACACAACGTCAAAGGATTGTTGAAGAACTATTCGAGCGCCTTGTCACCGTCCACCAGCCCAGCGTCACGGGGCCTCGCAACGTGGGCGGATTGCCCGGAATGGACTCCGCTACACGGGTTCTAACGCTGACCAAGCGTGGCAGGACCCTGCCCGCTGCGTGGCGGGTTGGTGACGGTACACGTCGGGTTCTCCATCTCCTCTGCAGGGTGCGTCAACTGGCACCTTTATACGTAGCCCAGCAATGGACGGCATTCGCCGGATTAGCGAAGAGCAAGAAGGCAGCCGACCGCACACCACTTCATTAGTAGGAGAGTCATGTCGACCATCGACGATGTCACCACCGCCGCGGTTGCCTCCAACGAGCAGTCGAGCCTGTCCCGCCGCAACCTGCTGCGACTGAGCGTTGCCGGTGCGGGCGCGACGGTTGCCGGCCCCGTGCTCGCCCGCACCGGGCTCTTCGGGAGCGGAGACGGCACGGTCCAGCAGGCCACGATCCCGAACGGGGTCGTGAGCGGGACCGCCCCGATGGTGGGGCCCAAGGTCCCGAAGTTCCAACGCGAGCTGCGCCTTCCTCCCGTCGCCCAGCCCTACAAGGTCGAGAAGGGTGCCAAGACCGTCGCCGGCACGGTGCGCGACGTGCATCACTACAAGGTCGAGCAGACCAAGGGTTACGTCGACCTGCTGCCGGCGCCGTTCCCGAAGACCGAGGTCTGGGGCTACAACGGCATCTACCCGGGCCCGACCTTCGTCCAGACGCAGGACGGCCCCGTCACGGTGGTGCACAACTCGAACAAGCTGCCGGCCGGCGAGGGCGTGAGTGTCCACCTGCACAGCTCGCCCAGCCAGCCGGCACACGACGGCCACCCGGACGACGAGACCTGGCCGCTCGGCACGGCTGGGAGCGCGCCGTCGAAGTTCGACGGTGGCCCGCGCTACGACGGTGAGCACGTGTACCAGTACCCGAACGGCGAGGAGACGCGCACGCTCTGGTACCACGACCACGGCATGCACCAGACGGCCGACCACGTCTACAAGGGCCTGATGGGCTTCTTTCTCCAGAAGCCGAGCGCCGCGCACCTGCGCAAGTTCCCTGCGATCGGCAAGCTGCCGTCCGGGAAGTACGACATCCCCATGGTCGTGGCCGACATGCAGTTCAAGGCCGACGGGACGCCGGGGTACGACGACAACGGCCACGACAGCCTGTGGGGCAACGTCATCCTGGTGAACGGCGTCGCCTGGCCGAAGCTCACCGTCGACCGCACCCGGTACCGCTTCCGCGTCCTGGTCGCCGACCTCTCCCGTGGCTACAACTTCCAGCTCTCGCCCGGCGACCAGGGCTCTCCGGCCCCGACCGTCACCGCCATCGCCACGGAGGCGGGCCTGCTGAGCAAGGCGGAGGTGGTGCCCAGCTGGCGGCAGGGCATGGCCGAGCGCTACGAGTTCGTCTTCGACTTCTCGGGCCTGAAGCCGGGCGAGAAGGTGACGCTGAAGAACCTGGCGGCCGACGGCGACATGGGCCAGGTCATGCAGTTCGTCGCCGGTCCTGACGCGGGGACCTCCTTCCCCGCGGTCTCCACGGCGCCGAACGTCCTCAACGACTACGTCTTCGGCGGCGAGGAGAAGGACGTCATCAACGCCAGGACGCCGCGGTACTTCCTGTTCGAGCGCAAGAACAGCGAGTGGGTCATCAACGGCCTGCCCTGGGACGGTCGGGTCGCGGCGGCACCCAAGATCGGCGACACCGAGATCTGGGTGCTGGAGAACAAGTCGGGCGGCTGGTTCCACCCGGTGCACATCCACCTGGTCGACTTCCACATCGTCCGGCGCAACGGCAGGCCGCCTTTCGCCTACGAGAAGGGGTGGAAGGACGTCGTGTTCGTCGGTCCGAACGAGCGGGTCGAGCTCGTGATGAAGTTCAACGCCGCGGACCGGGTCGACCCGAACAAGCCCGTGACCGGCAAGTACGTCATGCACTGCCACAACCTCATCCACGAGGACAACGACATGATGACCCAGTTCGACACCTCCGTGACCAAGGCCGCGGCCGCGGGGAGCGTCGGAGCGCAGGCGGTGTCCAGCCACAGCATGAGCGGCATGAACGAGAAGGGCCAGGGCCACAGCATGATGGTCCAGTGGGACCTCAGGGCCTGACCCGAGCGCGCTCGACAACGAACCCGAAGGCTTCCTCCGCTCGGCGGGGAGGAAGCCTTCGGGTTCGTGCCGTCAGGCCCGGCCGATACCTGACATACCCGCCGCGACAACTGACACGTCGTCGCGGACCTGTTGCCAGCCGGTCGAAGTCCAGGTTGGCTCAGGGCCACGGCGGTTGTCCGACGATGGCTTCGTCGGCCTCCGCCACGCCCACCGAGGTGCATAGGTGCCAAGGAGTTCGAGGACATGCATCAGGACCAAACGCCCTTGCTGGGCCTGCCGACCCGGTCGCCGGGCGCCAACGGGTCGCCGGCCACGAACGGGTCGCCGGCTCCGGCGCGGCTCGTCGACGTCGACTGGCTGCTGCAACATCTCGACGACCCGTCGGTCCGGCCGATCGAGGCCGGCCTGGACTCGTCGGCGTACTACGAGGGGCACGTTCCCGGAGCCAGCGCGCTGTCCTGGCTGGACGACCTGCACGACCCCGGCTGGCGAGGGGCCGTGTCGCAGGCCCGCCTGGAGCAGCTGCTCGGCTTCAGGGGCGTCACCCCGCAGACCCACGTCGTCCTGTACGGCGACTCCGACAACATGTTCGCGGCTTATGCCGAGTGGCTGTTGCGGTACTACGGGCACGGGCCGGTCAGCCTGCTCGATGGTGGCCGGAAGGCGTGGCTGGACGCGGGTGCGCCGGTGACCGCCGACGTCGCACCGGTGACGGCGTCGACGTATGTATCGCCAGGCCCGAACGAGAGCCTGCGGGCCACTCGGGACCTGTTGCTGGAGCGCTACGTCGGTGCTCCCGCCGGCACAGCGGTGCTGGACTGCCGAGCGGCGTCGGAGTACCACGGGCGGGCGGGCAGCGCGGTGGACCTGCCGGTGATGTTCCACCGGCTCTCCGGACACGTGCCCGGCGCCCGGAACCTGCCCAGTTCGGAGCTGCTGGACCCGCAGACCGGTCGATTCCGGTCGCTCGAGTACCTGCGGCGCGCCCTGGCCGCGCACGGGGTCGGCCCGGACGACGAAGTCGTCCTGTACTGCGACGTTGGCGAAAGGAGCGCTTTGGCATGGTTTGTCATGAGTGAACTGCTGGGACGCCGCGGGGTTAGGCACTATGACGGGGGTTGGGCCGAGTACGGGAGCCTCGTAGGCGCACCCGTGACGCGGTGACGAGGGTCAAGGGATACCAAGGCATCTCAATGGATCGGTCAAGTGCCAGTCGAGAGATTAGGCCGAAAGGGGTGGCCTCGGCCGCCCCGGTCACCCAGACTGTCCTGAGGCGCCTTGGTTCGCCGACCCGACAACCGTCGCGGGCGGAGGTGGCGCACCGTCGTGGGCCCGGCTGAGCCAGGCCCACTGGTCCGGGGGGACGTTGCAGTGCCAGAGGTGAGAGAGAGCCCGGTGGACGACCTCCGACTGGTCGAGCACCAGACGCAGCTGCGAGTGGTGCTCGCCGGCCTGCCACCGATCTACCGGCACGGCCTGGCCGCGGGGTTCGCGGCCGCGGGAATGGTGTGCTCCCCGCTCGCCTCCATGGCCGAGCTGTCCGCTCTGCTCGCCGAGCTCGCGGACGTGCTCGCCACCGGAAGGGGAGGCTTCGTGGTGATCGTGTCAGCCGAGGAGGTGCCGGCCCTCAACTCCGTGCTGGGGAACGCTGCGGTCGGTGACATGCCTCTCGTGCACGTGGTGGACGATGCGACGCCGGAGGCGTCTGCCGAGGCGCTGCGGCTCGGTGCGACCGGCGTCATCGCCTTGGACGCCGAGCTGAGCCAGGTGATCGGCGTGGTCCGCGCGGCCGCTGACGGGCAGACGCTGCTGCCGCGCCAGGTCGCCAGGTCGCTGTGCCGGTCGCAGGTCGGTCCGGTGCCGCAGCTGCTGGCCAAGGAGCGGGACTGGCTGCGCCATCTCGCCGACTGCGGTACGGTCGCGGGCCTGGCCCGGACGGTGGGATACTCGGAGCGCGAGATGTACCGGCTGCTGGGTGGGGTATATGCCCGACTGGGAGCGAGCAACCGCACAGAGGCGCTCCTGCTCGCGGAGCGCTGGGGCCTGCTGGAGGATGATGCGCGGTGACCACAGCCGGCACGAGGGGACGAGGCGGCGCGGCCGCTGACCCCCAGGACGCGGCCGGGGCCGGGACCGTGGAGGCCTCCGGGTCCGAGCCGGGCCCGCTGGTGGATGCCGGCTGGCTGGCCGAGCGTCTCAAGGGTCCCGGCACCACGCTGCTGCACGTCGACGGCGACTCCTCGGGGTACTACTCCGCGCACCTGCCCAACGCCCTGCCGCTCGACTGGCACGACGAGCTGCACGAGCGGGTCGGCCGCC
The DNA here is from genome assembly GCA_035264765.1 of Actinomycetales bacterium. Classification (GTDB taxonomy): domain Bacteria; phylum Actinomycetota; class Actinomycetes; order Actinomycetales; family Angustibacteraceae; genus DATFPQ01. The sequence goes on from DATFPQ010000058.1 coordinate 21,851, forward strand.
GCCCGCTGACGCTGGAGCACTTCGAGGAGCTCATGCGGCGCCGCGGCATCGAGCCCGACACGCACGTCGTGCTCTACGGGACCGGGGACGGCGCCTTCGCCGCGCACGCGTACTGGCTGTTCCGCTACTACCAGCATCCGAGGGTCAGCCTGCTGGACGGCGGGCTGCGGGCCTGGACCCGCGCGGGGGGAGCGCTGGTCGAGGCCGTGCCCAGGGTCAAGGGCGGCGGGAGCTACCGCAGCCCCGGGCCCGACCCGTCGCTGAGGGTGGGCCGCGACGAGATGATCACCCGGTACGCGGGAGCCCCTGACGGGACCGTGGTGCTGGACTCCCGAACCCCCCAGGAGTTCGCGGGCAAGCACCGGCACCCGCTGGACCTCGGCCTGGAGCGCCATCGCGTGGGCGGGCGGGTCCCGGGGGCGCGCAACCTGCCGACGGCGCGGCTGCTGGCTCCCGACGGCGCGTTCCGGCCGGCGGACGAGCTGCAGCAGCTGTTCGCCGAGTTCGGCGTCCGCGAGCACTCCGACGTGGTGGTCTACTGCCGGGCCGGGGAGGGCAGCTCGGTGCCGTGGTTTGCCCTGCACGAGCTGCTGGGGCACACGCGGGTCCGGCACTACGACGGCGGTTGGGCGGAGTACGGCAGCCTGATGGACGTCCCGGTGGAGCTTGGCGACTGACCAGCAGGGCGACTGACGCCACTCAGGGGGCCATGACCAGGTCGGACGAGCGTCTGAGCCGTCGCCAGACCGTCACGACCAGCAGCCCGACCGCGAAGCCGACCGCGTGCACCTCGTACGACGTCCCACCGGGGTACTCGGCGCGGGACAGCGACCACGCCGTGTAGGCGGCCTGCAGCAGCGCCCACAGCCCGATCACGAACCGGCTGGGCAGCCGCATAGGGACGGGGCCGATGAGCACGCGGACGGTCGCACCCCTCGCCAGCAGCAGGTGCGCGCCCATCACCCCCGCCACGGCCCCGCTGGCCCCGATCGCCGGGCTGACCAGGTTCGGGGCGACCAGCACGTGCGCCACGCCCCCGACCACCCCGCTGAGGACGAACAGCCCGAGCAGCCCGAGGCTGCCCAGGTCCTCCTCGACCCGCGGCGCGAAGGCGACGAAGAACAGCAGGTTCGACACCAGGTGGAACCAGCTGGCATGGACGAACAGGGCGGTCAGGAGGGTGACCAGGTGACGTCCCTCATGGATGTCGTCGGGGATCGCTCCGTACTGGCAGACGAACAGCTGGACCGTGTCGCTGGCGCGCCGCAGTGCCTCCGGCGACTCGGTCAGGTCGGTGCAGTAGAGGGCGCGCGCTGCGTGCCGGAGCAGGGCCACGCGCACGTAGACGGCGACGCACAGGAGGCTCAGCACGGCGGTCATCCACGGCCGGTGTAACCGTGGCGGGGCGGACAGCCCGATCGGCAGCATCTGGCGACTCCCTCCCCCGACGACCCTCCAAGCCATTGTGCTGCACCCTGACGGATCCCTGGCAGACATCGCGCTGTCATCCGTTGTCATTCGGAAGAGCCGGAGCGCCCCAGCGCCGAAGAATCGAGAGCGTCCGCACCGTGCGGAACTTGGCCTGATGCAAGCGATCGCGTGCGACGGTCAAACTCTCGAGGGGAGCCGATGTGAACGCAAGGGGAGAACCGTCGATGGGGGCTCGGCCGATGCGGCCGCGGACGTCACTGGCCATGGGCGCCGTCGCCGGCGGCGCCGTGCTGGCGATCTGGCTGGGCAACGGCGTCGGGATCTCGGCCGCCGCCGCGATTCCCACAGCCCGCCGTCCAGATTCCGCGCGTGCCATGCAGGGGATGGTCATGCCGGGGAGCACGGGCGGCGCGGGCTCCCGTACGGACGCCGTCTGCCCGGCGTCCGCCCCGAGCCCGGCGCTCACCCCGTTCACGGAGCAGCTGCCGGTGCCCCAGCGGATCGACGTCCGCAGCGGGACGTCCGCCCGGCTCGTCATGCGGGACGGCAAGCACAGCTTCCACGCCGACCTGCCCTCGACGCCGACCCTGGGGTATGCCGTCGCCGGGAGCACGGGGCCCGACGTCTACGGCGGCCCGACCATCGAGGCGCGCAAGGGCACGCCGGCGTCCGTGAGCGTCGTCAACGACCTCGGCGAGCACCCGCTCGCGCTGGCCATGGACCACACGTTCATGGGCATGACCGGCACCGACGAGACTGCTCCGCGCGGCGTGATCCACCTGCACGGCGCGCACAGCGAGCCCGCGCAGGACGGCCTGCCGCAGGACACCATCAGCTCCGGACAGAGCGCGACCTACCGGTACGTCAACGACCAGGACTCCGCGGGCCTCTGGTACCACGACCACTCGTGGGGGATGACCCGGCTGCAGGTCAGCGCCGGGCTGGCCGGCCAGTACTGGCTGCGGGACGCCTTCGACACCGGGAAGGCCGACAACCCGCTGCACCTGCCTGCCGGGGCCAGCGAGATCCCGCTGACTCTCCAGGACCGGTCCTTCAATCTCGACGGGAGCTTCTCCTACCCGGTCGGCGCCTTCTGTGGCCAGGACGCACCCGCCGGGTACCCCAACCAGTGGGCGCCGGAGTCCTTCGGTGACGTCGCCGTCGTCAATGGCAAGGTGACGCCGAACCTCGACGTGGCCCGTGGCGTCTACCGGTTCCGGGTGCTCAACGCGTCGAACGCGCGCTTCTACCACGTTCGGCTGCCCGCGACCCTTCCCGTCTACCAGATCGGGACGGACGGCGGGTTGCTCAACGCCCCGGTTCGGCTCAAGGAGCTGCTGCTGGCCCCGGCCGAGCGCGCGGACCTGCTTGTCGACTTCCGGTCCGCTGTCGTGGGCACGAGCTACCAGCTCACGAACGACGCCGTCGCCCCGTACTCGACGCCCACGGCGCCTCCCGAGGAGGACGAGGCGCCGCTCAAGGACATCCTGCAGTTCACCGTCACGGCTGCCACCGGCGTCCAGAGCGACGTCCCGAAGACGCTGCGCGGCGGACGCAGCCAACCGGCGGCTCTGCCCACGCTCAAGGCCACGAGCACCCGGACGGTGATGCTCAACGAGATCGCCGATCCCACGGTGGACGAGCCGGTCCACGGGCACATCAACAACCAGTTCTACGCCGACGCGACTGGGCTGCCGCGCACGACGCAGATCGAGGCGCCGAAGCTGGACACCGTGGAGGAGTGGGACATCGTCAACACGACCGGTGACGCACACCCGATCCACCTGCACCTTACGCAGTTCCGACTGCTCAACCGGCAACCGTTCGACGAGCCGGCGTACACGGCGTCCGTCAACACCCGTCTTCCCGCGCCGGGCCTTCCGGATCCCTCAACGTCTGGCAAGGGTCCGTGGCCGGCGGTGTCCCCCGCGCCGTACCTGACCGGAAGCCCGGTGGGACCCGCCCCGGTGGAGCAGGGGTGGAAGGACACCATCATCGCGCCGCCCGGTCAGGTGACCCGGATCCTGGTGCCCTTCGGCGGCACCGCCGCGGGGGTGCCCGCGCCCTTCGTCGGCGATACGAGGACGGCGTCGGTCCAGCGGTTCGCCGGCACCTACGTGTTCCACTGCCACATCCTCGAGCACGAGGACAACGACATGATGCAGCCGTACCAGATCCGCTGAGCACACCGTGCTCCTCCCCGGCCCCACCGTTGCTCCCGAGGGACGCCGTTACTCCCGAGGGACGCCGCGAGCGGGGCCGGGGCGCGCCGCGGACGGCGTTCCCGGGAGCAACGGCGCTGCTCGTGAGCACGGGTCAGCCGGCGTGCGGCTCTCCTGGCGGCACCGGCCCGGCCGAGCCGGCGGCGTAGTCCCGCAGCGGGGGTGTCCCCGTCCGCCAGCCCGCCAGCACGGCATCCACGACGCGCCAGCACTGTTCCGCCTCGTCGTCGCGGACGGCGAGGGTCGGGTCGCCGCGCAGCAGGTCCTGGAGCAGCCGGGCGGACGGCGGCAGCGACGGCCGGGGCGGCTGCGTGACCAGCCGGACCGGGGCCAGGTCGCCCAGACCCTGCGGGCCGGACGCCTGGAGGTCCAGGGCCAGCCGGTCGGGGACCATCTCGATCCGCAGGGCGTCGCCCTCAGCGTCGGGACGCGAGCCCGGCGGAGGGCGGAAGCGGAGCACCACGGACCGGCGGTCCTCGCCGAGCGCCTTGCCCGTGCGGACCAGGAACGGCACTCCGGCCCACCGGTCCACGTCCACCCACAGCCGCAGCGCCGTGTACGTCTCGGTCGCTCGCTCGGGCACGACGCCCGGCTCGGCCAGGTACTCCCCGACCGGCCGGCCGCGCACGACTCCGGCAGTGTACCGGCCACGCACGGTCTGCCCGTCGGCGCGGACGGCCCGCAGCGCGGCGACCTTGGCGTCGCGCAAGCCGCGCTCGTCCAAGGTCTGGGGCAGGTCCATCGCCACGAGGGCGAGCAGCTGGAGCAGGTGGCTCTGGACCATGTCGCGCAGCGCCCCCGTGCCGTCGTAGAAGGCGCCGCGGCCTGCCGCCGTCCCGGTCTCCTCCCAGGTGATCTCCACCTGCTCCACGTGTTCGCGGCGCCACAGCGGCTCGAACAGCCGGTTGGCCAGCCGCAGCGCCAGGACGTTGTGGACGGTCTGGTGATGCAGGAAGTGGTCGATGCGGAAGACGTTGCGCTCCGGGACGGTGCGGTGGAGGAGCTCGGTGAGCGCGCGAGCGGTCGGGGCGTCCTGGCCGAACGGTTTCTCCACGGCGATGCGGCTGTCGGCGTGGATGCCCGCCTCCTGCAGGGCGCGAACCGCCGGCGCGTAGACGGCGGGGGGCAGCGCGAGGTAGGCGATCACCGGGCCGGCGCCGACGGCCGCGGCCAGCGAGGGGGACCGCAGCAGGTCGGCCGGGTGGTACTCGAGCCGGTTCAGCAGGTCCTCCGCCGCCGTAGCCTGGACGTCCGGGTGTCGTTCCAGGGAGCGGGCGACCAGGCCGCGGTACTCCTGGGTCGTCATCGGCTCCGGCCCCACCGCAGCCACCTTGAGCGCCGAGGGTGCCGCCCCCGCGGCGAGCAGCTGAGCGAGGGCCGGCAGCAGGTGCCGAGTCGCGAGGTCGCCGGTGCCGCCACACAGCACCAGCCGGGAAAGATCCTGGTTCGCCTGCACGGTGCCGAGTGTGCATGACAGGATGCGCCGATGGTTCCGATCCACCAGGCGTCCGGGGGGGACGCCTCCCGATCCGCCGATCCGCCCTTCGCCGACGCCATCGTGCTGGCCGCCGGCACCAGCGAGCGCATGGGGGGCCCGGACAAGCTGATGCTGGAGGTCGCCGGCCTGCCGTTGCTCGGGTGGACGGTGCGCGCCGCCGCGGCCGCCCGTACGGTGCGCCGCGTCATCGTGGTGGCCCGGCCGGACCGCGTCGCCACCCTGTCGCGCGCGCCGTACCTGCGTGAGGTCGGCGCCCTGGTGGTGCCCGGAGGTCGTCGCCGCCAGGACTCCGTCGCGGAGGGCGTCCAGGCCTCGGACGCCGAGGTCGTGCTGATCCACGACGGCGCGCGGCCGCTCGTGACCTCCAACCTGATGGACCTGGTCGCGCACGAGGCGCGCGAGCACGGCGCGGCGGTTCCCGTGGTGGCCGTGCCCGAGAGCATGCGCCGGTTGGTCGACGGCAGGGTGGTGGGAATCCTGGACCGGCACGGGCTGTTCCGCTCGCAGACGCCGCACGGTGCCCAGCGTGCCGTCCTGCGCGAGGTGTACTCACGGCTCGACCCCCACGGCAAGGACACTTTCGTCGACGAGACGACGCTGATGCAGGCGTCTGGTGTCACCGTGCGGACCGTGCCCGGCGAGCCGGCCAACCTCAAGGTCACCCTGCCGGGCGACGAGCAGCTCGCGATCGCGCTCCTGGAGGCCCGTGCGGCGACCCGGGCGCTGGCGGCCGCCAGCAAGCGGGCCTGCTGAGGCCTCTACCGCCAGAGCACCCGCGAGAAGACGTCCAGCGTCTCGTCGGCCCACCCCAGCAGGTCCAGAGCCGACGTGATGTTCTGCGGTGGACGCCGGGTGAGCAGGTCCCTTCGCACCAGGCGGTCGAAGTCCACGAGCACCGGGTCCTCCCGCGGCGTGCCGGCGGGAGTCCGGAACTGCACGTCCGCGAGGCGCATGACGTCGACGAGCTCCTGCGCGAGGATGCCGTACGCCACCGTCGTCGGGTGCACGCCGTCGAGCGAGAACAGCCCGCCGGTGGCACGCCCACCGTCGCCGTCCGCAGTGATGAAAAGGGAGTCCGGGGGCGGGTGCAGCGCCTGCAACGCCGGGGGCAGCACGTACGGCGTCCACCAGTCCGGTCGGGCGAGGGGGTCGGCGATGTAGCGACGTGAGGCCAGCCGGTCCAGCACTCCGGCGAGGTCGAGCAGGTACCAGTCCCGCGGCGCGCCGTCGACTCCCTGCCGTGCGTCGCGGACCACCCGTTCGATCGCGTCGTTGTAGATGTCGATGACCGCGTCGACGGCGCGCGCCTCGGCAGCGGTGAGGTGCTTGTCGCGGCCTGGGTCGAAGTCGTCGTCCGAGATCCACGGACGCGTGTAGTACGGAAAGTAACGTGACCCGGGCCGCACCTTCGCGCCGACCCCGCGAGCGATCGGAGCGATGGTGAGGTGGGGGATGGTGCACCAGACGACGTGCCGGGCGCGTACCGCCCGCACGGCGTCGACCACCTCGGCCAGCTCCGCCGCGAAGTGCTCTGGGCGCCACACCGTGTAGCTCTGCTTGCGGCGGAGGTCCCGGAAGCCCTCGTCGCTCCACACCACGCTGAGCAGCGTGATGGTCTTCAGCGCGTTGTTCGCGCCGATGCAGACCACCAACGTCTCGATGCCGGAGTCGGTCCTGTCGTCGTGCTCCTCGCCGAGGGCTCGGGCGGCCTGGAGCAGGGTCATCTCGCGGGTCGCGGGAGTCCAGTGCGGGTAGACGCGCAGGGCAGCCCGCTCGATGTGGTTGCCGACGAGCTGGCGCACCGCATTGTCGCGATCCGGCCCGAGCCGCGCCTGCAGACCTGCCGCGGTCTGGCTCAGGGCGTCCCGCAGGTCCCAGGAGTACATCGCCAGGGCGTGGTAGTACGCGGGGACGTCCGGCGCGACGCTGCCCGGCCCCCGCTCCCAGTAGTCCTCGGTCTCGTCCATCAGCCGGCGGGCTCGGAACAGCGCCGAGGGCACCTCCCAGGGGCTGAGCTCGGCGCCGTACCGCTCCTCGAGGTCGCGGGCCAGGAGCTCGAGGTTGAACGGCAGGCCGCCCCGGCCGGCGTAGCTGGGGTGCCGGAACTGGCCGCCCCAGCCCAGCTCCGAGGCCACCACCGCGGCGTACGAGAGGTCGGTCGTGAAGACCGCCCCGCTCTGGAAGCCCTGGCTGAGCGAGTCGCCGACCGCGACGAGCCGGTGCGGAGGCTCTCCGCGTCGCTCGGGGACGACGTCGATGCCCACGGTGGGGTCGGTGACGGGTGCACGCACCGGCTGGGCAGCCCGAGCCGCGACCGCGGCCGGGGTGCCCGGAGGGACGAGCTCGTCCGTCGCCACCGCGTCCTCCTGACGGTCGAGCCGGCGCCCACCGTCGCGGCTCGACGCCTTTCTACCGCCCCGAACGGAGGGCGGTGGCGACTTCGCCGACAACGGTCGCAGACCAGTTGGCACTCCCGGGGTGAGAGTGCTAAAACAGGATCGTCGCGCGGGAGGCGTGGCTGTCACCCCTCGCCAACGGCGCGACGGCGCCGGGCCACCCGGTCCGGCCCCTGTCGTTCCTCCGGGAGGTGGTTGGAAATGGTGACGCGGTACGACCCGTTCCGTGACTTCGACGCCCTCGCCTCGCGGCTGCTGAGCCAGGCGGCGGACATGGGGCAGACGATGCGGGCCATGCCGGTGGACCTGTTCCGCTCCGGCGACCACTACGTCCTGCTGTGCGACCTGCCTGGCGTGGACCCGGGATCGGTCGACGTCGGCGTCGACGGGCGCGTGCTGACCATCCGCGCGCAGCGGTCCGCTCGGGCCGACGACGTGGAGTGGCTGACCCGGGAGCGGCCGACGGGGACGTTCGTCCGCCAGCTCACGCTGGGCCCGGGGCTCGACCTCGACCGGATCGAGGCCGCCTACAACGACGGCGTCCTGAGCCTGACGTTGCCCGTGGCCGAGCAGGCCAAGCCGCGCCGCATCGAGGTTGCGCACGGTGCGGAGCGGGCCGGTGTCGAGCAGGGCGCTGCGGGCCAGCAGACGATCTCCGGCACGGCCACCGAGACAACGGCCGAGTCCACCGAGAACGCGTCCGCCCAGCGCAGCGAGGGCTGACCCTCGCGGCGGCGCCCGTGGTGGCCCCAGCGACGGGGGGCCACCGCGGGCGGGCCGTGTCGGTTCGGCGTACCAGCCGGTCGGGCCGGGCGCTCAGGTGGCGGCGAGGCGCCGACCCTGTCGCCGTTCCGTGCGGAGCACCCGGGCGGGGCCGCAGGCGCGCAGCTGCCAGGAGGTCGTGCGGCCGTCCGGGGCGGTCAGCCGTCCTTGCGCCAGCGCTTCCTCGACCCGGCGCCGTACCTCCTGCTCGGCCGACGGCTCGACGGCGAACAGCACCCGCAGCCGGACGCCGGGGCCGTCCCGCACTGCCTCGGTGTGGTGCGGAGCCAGCGGGCACGGCGGCTCGTGGTCCCAGGCGCCGCACAGGGCGACGGTGACCGCGGCGCCGGGAGCACGGACGTCGTCCTCCGGCGTCATGTCGAGAACCGCCTCGTGGACGTACACCCGGCGCACCCCGGAAGTATGGCGCCCGCGGACCCCGCCGACCGGTGCACTCGGGCAAGCGCCAGGGACTACCCTGGGACAAGTGCCGGGCGGAGCCGGGACCGTCGCGCTCCGGCGGCCAAGGAGGTCACCGTGTCCGACAAGTCGCCGCACAAGACCACGGCGAAGAAACCCGGTAAGACCATCAAGCAGAAGCGCGCGGAGAAGCGGGCCAAGCACTCCGCCGCCGCGGCGGACCACGACATCGTCTCGCAGGTCACCCACCGCTAGCGGAGCGTCCCCGCCGGGACTCTCACGCCGACACCGAGCCGTGTCGACGGTGGGTTCCGTGTGCCGTCTCCCGAGGACGCCCTCCCGAGCGTGCCGCCACATGCCGTACGGTTCCGCAGAGCGGCACAGAACCCGGCACCAGGAGAGGCGGCGCCCCATGACCACGGTCGAGGCCGGGGGCGGGACCGATCGGGCTCTCGTCGGGTCGGTGCTTCGGGCGCTGCGCCTGCTGGACTGCTTCGAGCGCGGTCGCCCGCAGATGACGCTCGCCGAGCTCGTGCGGTGCAGCGGCTACTCCAAGACGACGGCGTACCGCCTGCTGCTCACGCTGGAGGCGGCCGGCTGGCTGGAGCGTCGTCCGGGCGGTGCCTTCCGGCTGACCATCAAGCCGTTCCAGGTGGGCTCCATCCTGGTCGACAGCCTCGAACTGCGGCAGGAGGCCGCTCCCGTCATGGCGCGGCTGGCGGTCGAGTCCCACCAGACCGTCTACCTCACGGTGCCTGCGGGCACCCACGCCGTCTGCCTGGAGCGGATCGACAGTGACCAGGGACTGCGCGTTGCCGACCTGTACGTCGGCGGGTCACAGCCGCTGCACCTCGGCGCGGGCCCCCGAGCCCTCCTGGCGTACCTCGAGGACGAGCTGCTGCCCGCCGTCCTCGCCGCCGGCCTGGTGCGTCGTACCGACCGCACCATTGCCGACCCGGAAGCCCTGCGGGCCGACCTCGCCGCGACCCGCGAGCGCGGCTACAGCGTCTCCGACGAGGACGCGACCCGTGGGGTCGCGGCGATCGGCGCGCCGGTCCGGGACGCGAGCGGACGGTGCGTTGCCGCGCTGAGCATCGGGGGCCTGGCGGACCGGATTCTTCCGGTGGACCCCCGACAGGTGAGCTGCCTGCTGCAGGCCTGCGACGAGGTCTCGGCCCGGCTCGGATATCGCCGCCCGTAGCGCTCCATGGGTCGGCGCGCTGCGACCTATCGCGCGCCCACGGTCACGGACTACCGCGGTTTCTCCCGCTCGGCGTCGATTTTGCCCGGCGCCCATTGACGCACCGCCTGCGCACCCCTACCGTCCCGCATAGAGGAACGTCGTACCGCATAGCAGAACGCGGGTCGGCGTCCTGAACGGTAGGCAGCGCAGCCCACCGCGGGCGCGCGGGACGCCAGAGGAGAGCTCCATGGACCCCAGCACCACCGCCGCCCGCCCGGGCACCCGAGGCACCCGCCGCTCAGCGGCGCACAGTCGCTTCCTCACCAAGCTCACGGTCGTGTCGACCCTCGGCGGACTGCTCTTCGGCTACGACACCGGGGTGATTTCCGGTGCGCTGCTGTACATGAAGGACGACCTTCAGCTCACGTCCCTCACCGAGGCCACGGTCGTCAGCGTCCTGCTCTTCCCCGGTGCCGCGCTCGGCGCGCTGTTAGGCGGCCGGCTTGCAGACTGGCTCGGCCGCAAGGGCAGCCTGCTCGTCTGCGCGGGCCTGTTCCTCGTCGGCGCGCTCGCATGCGCCATGGCGCCCAACGTCGAGGTAATGATTGCCGCGCGGATAGTCCTGGGGCTGGGGGTCGGCGCCGCGGCGACGACCTGCCCGCTGTACCTGGCCGAGATGGCCCCGACAGACCGGCGGGGTCGCATGGTCACGATCAACGAGCTGATGATCGTGACCGGGCAGATGCTGGCCTTCATCATGAACGCCGTGCTGGACAGCCTGATCAAGGACCCGCACGTCTGGCGCTGGATGCTGGCCGTGGCCGCGGTGCCGGCCGTGCTCCTGTTCGCCGGCATGTTCTTCCTGCCCGACTCGCCGCGCTGGTACGCCGTGAAGGGACGCCTCGCCGACACCCGTCGCGTGCTCGAGCTCAGCCGGGAGCCGGCCGAGGCGTCCGAGGAGTACAACGTCATCGCCACGCACGCGCAGCGGGACCTGGCGGAGGACAAGGGTGCGGCGCTGCGAGACCTGCGCAGCTACCCGTGGATGCGCCGCATCCTGTGGATCGGTTGCGGCCTGGCGATCGTCCAGCAGGCGACGGGGATCAACACGGTCAACTACTACGCGCCCACGATCCTGGAGCAGAGCGGCCTCGGGGCCAGCGCCTCGCTCATCGCCACGATCGCGGTCGGCGTCACCTCGGTGACCATGACGATCCTGGGCATCTGGCTGCTCGGCTTCGTCAACCGGCGGCGCATGCTGCTGATCGGGTTCAGCGGGGTTGCGGCGTCCCAGGCCGCTCTCGCGCTGGTGTTCCTGCTGCCGGAGTCGACCGCGCGCAGCTACATCATCCTGGCCGCGATGGTGACCTTCGTGGCCTTCGTCCAGTGCTTCATCGGAACCTGCGTGTGGCTGCTGCTGTCCGAGATCTTCCCGATGACGATCCGCGGGTTCGCCATGGGGATCGCGGTCTTCGTGCTGTGGACCACCAACGCGGCGATCTCGTTCCTGTTCCCGCTCGTCAACGGGGCGCTCGGCTCGACCGGCACCTTCGGCATCTTCGTCCTGGTCAACGTGATCTCCATCGCCTTCGTCGCCAAGTTCGTGCCCGAGACCCGTGGGCGGACCCTGGAAGAGCTCGAGGACGACTTCCGCGAGCACGACCCGGCGCACTACGTCCACACGGCGCCCGTCGCCGTCCACGGGTCCTGACCCTGTCCGTGCTCACGGTTCTCCCGGTGCACCGCCCGGCCATCGGGCGGTGCACCCGCCGTGGTGGTGGAGTTGTCCCATGACAGGCCAGCGCTCGTACGTCGACGCCCGCGCGGGTCAGCAGCTCTACGCCGTGCTGAGCTCCTGCCGGCGCCCGCAGGTCCTGTGGGAGAAGCTGTCGACCGGGCACTACGACTGGCTCGGCGTGCGGTCCAACGGGCGGTACGTGCTGGGCCGACCGCGGCTGGCGGGCTTCGCTGCCGCCGCGCCCGTGGTCCGGCGCGAACCAGGAGCCGACGGCTCGCACCGCGTCGAGTACCGGGGCCCGCTCGACCGCAGCCCGCACCAGGAGTGGAGCTCGACGCCGGACGGCGCCCGGGAGACCTTCGACCGCGTGGTCGCCGACGACCCGAGCTCGCCCATCGCGAGCTCCGGCGTCTGGCAGGTGCGCCTGTACGTCGGCGGGGTGCTCGAGGCGGAGCAGCTCGTCGTCCGCCGGCTGCCGAAGCTGGTCTGACGCCTAAGTCCACGCTGGCGCGTCCGTGTTGTCCTTGCCGTGGTGCAGGATGCCCTCCGACACTGCTGGCAGCGACGGGAGCGGACATGGCAGACGTGGCGACACCGAGCGGGGGGACGCGCGCCACTGCGGGCCCCCGACCGGCGGTCGAGCGGAACGGCATCAACGTCATCGACGACGCCGAGCGCGGCGGCCGGCCGAGCGGGCTGTTCTGGCCGTGGTTCGCGTCGAACATCTCGGTGCTCGCGGTCGCTTACGGCTCCTTCGTCCTCAGCTTCGGCATCTCGTTCTGGCAGGCCGCAGTCGCCGGTCTCGTCGGTGTCGTCGTCTCGTTCCTCTTCTGCGGGTTCATCGCGATCGCCGGCAAGCGCGGCTCGGCGCCGACGATGGTGCTCAGCCGGGCCGCCTTCGGGGTCCGGGGCAACCGGCTGCCCGCGGTCCTGTCCTGGATCCTGACCGTGGGCTGGGAGACGGTGCTCGTCATCCTCGCCACCCTGGCGACCGCGACGGTCTTCGAGCGGCTCGGCTGGGCCAGCGGCACGCCGACCAAGGTCGCCGCACTGCTCGTGGTGTCCCTGCTGACGGTTGCCACCGGCGTCCTCGGCTTCGACGCCGTGATGCGGTTGCAGACCCTGATCACCGTGGTCACCGCCGTCCTCACCGTCGTGTACGTTGCGCTCGCCGCATCTGACGTGCACTGGTCGACGGTCTCGGCGCTGCCGGCCGGGTCGAGCCAGCAGTGGCTCGGCGGGCTGGTCCTGGTCATGACCGGCTTCGGCCTGGGCTGGGTGAACGCCGCCGCCGACTACTCGCGGTACCTGCCACGGTCGGCGTCCAGCCGGGGCGTGGTCTTCTGGACGACGTTCGGCGGGGCCCTCGGCCCGGCCGTCCTGCTGGTCTTCGGGCTGCTGCTGGCCGGGTCCTCGCCCGAGCTGAGCAAGGCCATCAGCTCGGACCCCATCGGAGCGCTGACCACCCTGCTCCCCACCTGGTTCCTGCTGCCGTTCGCCGTCACGGCGGTGCTGGGCCTGGTGGGCGGCGCGGTGCTGGACATCTACTCCTCAGGCCTGGCACTGCTCACCGCGGGGCTGCGCATCCCACGACCGCTCGCCGCGCTGGTCGACGGCTGCCTGATGATCGCGGGCACGGTGTACGTCGTCTTCTTCACCACCGGGTTCCTCCAGCCCTTCCAGGGCTTCCTGATCACGCTGGGGGTGCCGATCGCCGCCTGGTGCGGGGTGATGCTGGCGGACGTCGGGCTCCGCCGCCGCAGCTACGTCGAACCGGACCTGTACGACCCGCGGGGCCGCTACGGCGACGTGCAGCCGGTGCCGATCGGCTTGGTCGTTCTCGGTACGGTCCTCGGCTGGGGGCTGGTGACGAACTCCTCCGCCGGGTGGCTCGCCTGGCAGGGGTACCTCCTCGACGTCGTCGGCCTCGGCGGTCGTCAGGGACCCTGGGCCGGTGCCGGGCTCGGCGTCCTGGTGGCCCTGCTCGTCGGTCTGCTTGGGACGCTACTGCTGTCGCGGGGCCGCGTCCGCGCTCAGGAGTCGGCGCCGCAGGCGGCACCGAACGACACGGGAGGGAGGGCGTGAGCGCGCAGCTACCGACCGGTCCGCTGCTTGTGGTCATCGACATGCAGACGGTCTTCGCCGACCGAGCGAGCCCCTGGGCATCACCTCGGTTCGGCTCCGCACTCGCCGGCGTGCGCTCGCTGCTCGACGGCTTCGGGAGCCGGGCGGTGCTCACCAGGTTCGTCGCGCCGCAGCGGCCCGAGGGCGCCTGGGTGGAGTACTACCGGCAGTGGCCGTTCGCGCTGCAGCCGCCGGAGGCACCGCTGTGGGAGCTAGTGCCCGAGCTTGACGTCGACGGGCGGGACGTCCTCGACAGCCCGGCCTTCGGCAAGTGGGACGACCGGCTCGCGGCCCGGGTCGGCGACACGCGTGCCGTGGTGCTGGCGGGCGTCTCGACGGACTGCTGCGTGCTCTCGACCGCGCTCGCGGCCGCGGACGCGGGCGTGGCCGTTCGGGTGTGCGCCGACGCCTGCGCCGGCGCGAGCGACGCTGACCACCGGCGAGCCCTGGAGGCGATGGCCCTCTACCAGCCCCTGGTCACGGTCACCAGCGTGGCCGAGGTGCTCGCCGGGTGAGCTGGGTCGCCGAGAGCGCTGGGTCGCTGTTCGACCTGCACAACCTGCCGTACGGGGTGTTCTCGCTCGGAGGAGGTCCACGCCGGGTGGGAGTGGCCATCGGCACCAGCGTGCTCGACCTCACCGCGGCGTGCGGAACGCAGAGGTCGCCGCACACGGCGCTGTTCGACGCCGGCACCCTTGACCCGCTGCTCGCGGCCGGGCCGGCGACCTGGCGCGCACAGCGGGGCGAGATGACGGGCTGGCTCACCGACCCGGCCGCGGCCGACCGCCTGGCCCGGCACCTGGTGCCGCGTGCCGACGTCGACCTGCACCTGCCGTTCTCGGTGGCCGACTACGTCGACTTCTACGCCTCGGAGCAGCACGCCACGAACCTCGGGCGCCTGCTTCGGCCGGGGCAGCAACCGTTGCCCGCGGCCTGGCGGAATCTGCCGATCGGCTACCACGGCCGCGCCGGCACTGTTGTCATCTCGGGGAGCTCGGTGCCTCGCCCGCGCGGCCAGCGCTGGGTGGGGGAGCCGGGGAGCCGCGTGGCCCTTACGGCGACCGAGCGGCTCGACGTCGAGGTCGAGGTCGGCTTTGTCGTGGGCACGCCGAGTCCCCGAGGCAGCAGCGTGCCGCTCCAGGACCTCACCGATCACGTCTTCGGCGTCGTGCTGGTCAACGACTGGTCCGCCCGCGACGTCCAGGCGTTCGAGTACGTGCCGCTCGGGCCGTTCCTCGGCAAGTCCTTCGCCACCAGCGTCTCGCCGTGGGTGGTCCCGCTCGCGGCCCTCGAGCACGCCCGCGTCCGCCCGCCCGTGCGCCAGCCGCGGCCGTTGCCCTACCTCGACGACACCGACGCCGAACCCTGGGGCCTCGACCTGCAGCTGGAGCTGCGCGTCAACGGATGCGTGCTCTCCCGTCCCCCGTTCGCCGGCATGTACTGGACACCTGCGCAGCTGCTGGCGCACCTGACCGTGAACGGTGCCTCGCTGCGCAGCGGCGACCTGTTGGCGTCCGGCACGGTGAGCGGTCCGGCGCCGGGGGAGTGGGGCTCGCTGATGGAGCTGAGCTGGGGCGGCACCCGGCCAGTTCGGATGCCGGACGGCAGCGAGCTGACGTTCCTGCGGGACGGCGACGACGTCGTGATCTCGGGGACCTTTCCCGGCCCGGGCGGCGGGCGCCTCGGCCTCGGCGAGGTCCGTGGCACCGTGCTGCCCGCGACCGGCTGAGGCCGCGGCTCAGCCCTTCGGCGGGACCTCAGCCTCCTGGGGCGGCGTCGCCTCCCGCGGCAGCTCCGCCTCGACGATGACCGTGGCTCCGGCGACGCGCGTCGTGGCGTCGGGGCAGCGCGCGTGGACCTGCTCGATCGCCTCGCCGTCACCCTTGGGAACGACCGCGAGCAGTGAGCCCGCCTCACGCACCTCCGGGTTCTCCAGCACCGCGTCGACCAGGCGCGAGGACGTGCCTGGCGCGTGGTGCCCGGGCTCGACGTGCAATGCAGCCCGCGCGGCGGAGGAACCTTCGGGGCGGTCGATCTTCGCGGTGGCCGCCACGGTCCCGTTCTCCTCGACCTCGACGTGGGACGCGGGCTGGTCGTTCGCGGGCATGAAGTCTCCTTGCACGTGGGCTGCTGGCTGAACCCCCCTGCGATTGTGGGGTGCCCCTCTACCTTGCGGCACGGTTGACCTCCCACGCCAGAGGAGGACGCTGTGGATTTCCGCCAGAGCCCTCTCGGTCATAGCAAATGTCGGTCGCTGAGCGAAACGTCCGGAACCTAGAGCTCCCTGACCACGAAGCCGTCGCCGCCCGCCGCCTTGGCCTGGTACATCGCCAGGTCGGCCGCGTGCAGTACGTCCTGCGGCGCGGTGTGCGCGCCCGCGACCGCGCCGCCCACGGAGGCCGTGACGCTGACCTCGCCCACGTCGAGTGAGAACGGCTCGTGCACCGCCGCGACCACGCGCCGCGCGAGGTCCGCGGCCACCTCGCCGCCGGCCTCGACGTCGCACAGCAGCGCGAACTCGTCCCCGCCCAGGCGGGCCACCGTGTCGCCGGAGCGCACCAAGCCGAGCAGCCGCTCGGCCAGCAGTGTCAGCAGCCGGTCACCGGCCGCGTGCCCCCAGCGGTCGTTCACCGGCTTGAACCCGTCGAGGTCGACGTAGAGCACCATGACGGCGGCATCGCTGGCGCGCCGGCGCCGGCCCAACCTGGACCGGAAGAGCTCCCGGTTGACCAGGCCGGTGAGCCCGTCGTGGGTGGCCTGGTGACGCAGCCGGTGCTCGCGCGCCTTGACGTCGGTGAGGTCCTGGACGTGCATCACCAGGTGCGCCGGGCCGGCGGTGTCCACCCACGCCGTGCTGACCAGCACGGGCAGCACGGTGCCGTCGGCCCGGACCAGCCTGGTCTCGTGCCGGATCGCGGAGCGCTGCTCCCGCAGCCGGTCGCAGGCCGCGTGGGCCTCTGCGCGGTCGTCCGGGTAGGTCACGTCGAACAGGGTGCTGCCCCTCAGCCGCTCGGCCTCGAGTCCCACCAGCTCGCAGAGGGCGCGGTTGACCTCGACGACGTCCCCCACAGGTGTGCACAACGCCATGCCGATCGGCGCGTGCGTGAAGGCGCTCAACAGAGCAGTCGTCGGCCAGTCCTCATCCCGGGGCGTCGCCCCGAGCGCCGGGGGCTGCGCATCCATGCCGTCTCCTCGTGCTGCCGGTTCCCCCCTGCAGCCGTGGACGCACGGTAACCACCGCGGGTCCCGCCGGGAGGGCGGGCCGAACGGTGGTTCACTCGGACGGCGGTTCAGCCGGTCACGGGGTCACCGGCGGTGTCCGGGAACGGTGACTCACCGTCGTCGCCACCGGCGCCGGCGCCGGTCGGCTGCCCGGGCGTGCCGACGGCTTCGGTCGACCCGGCCGACGCCCGACGTCCCAGCTCGATGCTCAGCGTGGACGCCGCGGCCCCCAGCGCGAGGGAGGCCAGCGCCCACTTGGCGCCGGTGCGCTCCAGACCGGTGGCCGCGTCCAGGGACAGGTCCCCGGGGCCGTCCTCGGCGAGGACCGCGAGCGCGGCGATGAGGACGGCGTTGTACTCCCAGCCGCCGTTCGCCGCCCAGGGACCATTGGGCAGGTGGACCTTGCGGATCGCCGTGACCATGACCCCGATCAGAGCCGAGGCGGCGAGCGGCGTCGCCAGTCCGGCGACCAGCAGGGCGCCGCCTGCCGTCTCGGTGACCCCGGCCGCCAGGCTGTTGCGCCGGGCCGGACGCATGTTCAGCGCCTCCATCATCCCGTCGGTGCCGGCGAGGCCTGGGCCGCCGAAGGAGCCGAACAGCTTCTGGGTCCCGTGTCCGATGAAGAGCGACCCGATCACCCCGCGCGCGATGAACCGTCCCAGCTGCATGAGCGTGTTCCTTCCGGGCGACGACGTTCTGAGGCCGACAGGCCGTCGGCCGACGTTCCATCGAATCCCAGGCCGGGACGGCCCGCGAGCCGAGATCGCTCCCTGCGGGCAGGCTCGCGCTCAATCCCCCGGGCGCAGGCAGAGCCGTTCGAGGCTCGCGATGAGAGCGGTGTTGTCCGCGAGATCCGGCGCGTCCGCCCGGGACCGGATCAGCACCAGCCGGTCGGCGTAGGCGCCGGCGAGAGCCTGCAGCGGAGTGCGGTCACTGAGCTCGAAGACGTCGACGGACGGGTCCTCTGGGGTGGCGGACGGAGTGGCCACGTGCATCCTCCGGAAGCGGACAGGGCGCTGACGCTCAGTGCCGGCGAACGGCGTTTCTCCAACCAGCCGTAACCGCGGAAATCGTATCCCGAGGCCGGGTCCGAACGTGGCGATCGCCCAAACCGTGGACGAGCGCCTGGCTGACCGGCGCTGAGCGCACGGGGACGGCACGGGGAGCGACGCAGCCCGGCGTCGGGCACGATGCCCGGTGTGAGCGTCGAGGAGAGCGTCGAGAGCAGCAGGCAGCCCAGCGTGGGCCAGGCCCCGGAGGAGGACCGTCGGGACGACGACGTCGTGCGCGAGGCGGTTGGCAAGCTGCGCAAGGCGGTGGAGACCACCGAGCGCGCGCGGGGCCGGCTGTACGACTTCCACCAGCTGACCGGGACGGCGGACTTCGAGCTCGGGGACGCCGTCCGAGCCCTGCGGGCCGCGGGCCTGGACCGGCAGGCGGACCTGGTCGAGACCGAGCTGGTCGGGCGGAACGTCATCGGCGACCGCTGGACCTTCCAGGTCGTCGAGGACTACGACGACGGGTACTACGCGTCCTTCCGCCGGATCGAGGAGCAGGTCCGGGCCGAGGCCGGGGACGTGCCCCGGCACGGCTACGAGCAGCAGCTGAAGAGCGCGCGACGGACCCACGGGCGCCCCGGTCACGCGCCCGGGAGGCCCTCCTCCTGACCGAGAAGCGCTACTCAGGGTGAAGAAGCGCTCCGCCTAGCGATTGTCCGGCGTCTCTGCGAAGGTGAGCGACGACGGGCCGTCCGGCCTGTCCGCAGGTCGAGGAGAGGAAGCCTGATGGGTCGCAGTCGTTCACGCAGCGTGGTCGGAGCGGGGACGGCGCTGACCGCCGTCACGCTGGCCGCATGCGGAGGCGTCGGCGGAGGAGGCGGCGGGTCGGACCAGGCCGCGAGCAGCTCGGGCGGCAAGGTCACCATCTCCACCATGGGGTTCGGGCTGCCGGACGAGATCGCGACCGTCCGGGTCAAGACGTACGAGAACAGCGCCAAGGGCGGCCCGGTGAAGATCACCGAGGGCGGCTTCGACGAGCAGCAGTTCCTCGCCGCGGTGGCGAGCGGCAACCCACCGGACGCCGTCCACCTCGACCGGGCCAAGGTCGGCACCTACGCCGCGCGAGGGGCCATCGTCCCGATGGACGACTGCATCGCCAAGTCCGGTATCGACATGTCGCAGTACCGCAAGCCCGGCGTCCAGCAGGTCACGCTGGACGGCAAGGTCTATGCGATCCCGGAGTTCTACGGGATGCGGCTGCTGATCTCCGACGACGCGGTGGTGAAGAAGGCCGGGCTCACGACAAAGCAGGTGGCGTCCGGAGACTGGGACACCATCACCATGGTCAACGACAAGATGACCCAGGGCAGCGGCCGGAACCTCAAGGTCATCGGCTATGACCCGCGCATCCCCGAGACGCTGCCGCTGTGGGCGGCGGCCAACGGCGGCCAGATGCTCAGCGCGGACGGGAAGACCGCCTCGCTCGGCGACCCGAAGGTTGTCGAGGCGCTGACCTTCACGACCAACCTGGTGAAGCGGGCCGGGAAGTACTCCGAGTTCAAGGCCACCCGTGAGGGGGTGGACTTCTTCGGCAAGGACAACCAGTACGCCACGGACACGGTGGGGGCGATGCCGATCGACGACTTCTACCTCAACGTGCTGGCGGACGTCTCGCCCAAGGCGGGGTTCACCGTCTCGCCGATCCTCGACCGCCAGGGCAAGCAGATCAACTACTCCGGTGGCTCGTCGTGGGCCATCCCGAAGGGTGCCAAGCACCCGGAGGAGGCCTGCGAGTTCGCCAAGGTCATGACCGCCGCGGACACCTGGGTCGCCGCCGCCAAGGCGCGGGCCGAGGCGCTGCGTGCCGAGGGCGGCTACTACCTCGGTACCAACACCGGCAACAAGGTCGCCGACGAGCGGATCCGCACCGAGGTGTTCAAGCCGACCGGCGTCCCGGCGCTCGACAACGGCGCCAAGGTCCTGCAGCAGGCGCAGGACTCCGCCGTCACCCTGCCCGCCACGTACGCGGGCAGTGAGTTCGAGAAGGCGTACACCGACGCCGTGACGCGGGTGCTGGAGGGCTCGCAGACTCCGGCGCAGGCGCTCAAGCAGGCCCAGGGCGAGGCGCAGAAGGCCCTGGACGCGGCCGCCAAGAGCCGTCAGTGACCGCACCGGCCGCCTCAGGTCCGCCGCCGACGTCGGTCCCGGTCGCGACGTCGGCGCGCGCGGGTAGCCGGCGCGCCCGGGGCTGGGGCGGTGCGGGACGGGGCCAGCGGGAGGGCCGGTGGGCCCTGGCCTTCCTCTCGCCGTGGGTCATCGGGTTCGTCGTCTTCACCGCCGGCCCGATGGTGGCCAGCCTGGTGCTGTCCTTCACCGACTACGACCTGGTCAACTCACCCCGGCTGGTCGGCACGCAGAACTACCACGACCTGGTGAGCGACCCTCGGCTGCTCACCTCGATGCGGAACACGGTGATCTACACCGTGCTGCACGTGCCGCTCGCGATGCTGCTCGCCCTGGGCCTGGCTCTGGTGCTGAACCGGCTGGCGCGCGGGCAGGGGTTCTTCCGGACGCTGGTCTACCTGCCGGTCATGACGCCCCCGGTGGCGATCGGCGCCATGTTCCTGCTGCTGCTCAACGGGCGCAGCGGCCTGGTGAACGAGGTGCTGTCCTGGGTCGGCATCACCGGCCCGGCCTGGACGACCGACCCCGCCTGGATCAAGCCGGGGCTGGTCCTGATGAGCCTGTGGACGATCGGTGGCACCGCGGTCATCTACCTGGCCGCGCTCAAGGACGTCCCGGTGCAGCTGCACGAGGCCGCCACGCTGGACGGCGCCAACGCCTGGCAGCGGTTCCGCAACGTCACGCTGCCGATGATCAGCGGCACGATCTACTTCACGCTCATCGTCAACACGATCGCCTCGCTGCAGACGTTCAGCGAGGTCTACACCATGTACTTCGGTAATGCGGCCACGGCATCGTCGTCCGGCGACGCGGCACTGATGTACGCGGTCTACCTGTTCCAGCAGGCGTTCCAGTTCCTGCACATGGGCTACGCCTCCGCGATGGCGTGGCTGCTCTTCCTGATCATCCTGCTCATCACGGTGGTGCAGGTGCGCGTCGCCCGGCGGCGCGTGTACTACGAGGGAGGCTGAGATGGCGACGTCCGTGGGTGGCTCCGCCGGTGCCACCGCCCCCGCCGTCCCGGTGCACCGGAACCCGCCGTCCCGGCCGGGCATGTCGCAGCGGCAGCATCAGCTGCTGACCCGAGGCCTGTGGTCGCTGTCGATCCTCGGCGCGAGCCTGCTCCTGCTGTACCCGTTCGTCTGGCTGGTGAGCGCCTCGCTGAAGCCGCGCTCACAGGTCTTCGACAACTCGCTGGTGCCCAACCCGTTCGCGCCGGAGAACTACGTCACCGTGTGGAAGGCGGCGCCGCTGGTCACCTGGATGGTCAACAGCGTCGTGGTGGGGCTGGTGGCCGCGATCGCGGTCACGGTGAGCAGCGCAGTGGTCGCCTTCGGGTTCGCCTACTTCCGGTTCCGCTGGCGCGGCCCGATGTTCGCGCTGGTGCTCGGGACGATGATGCTGCCCGGCGCGGTGACGATGGTGCCGACGTACCTCATCTGGGACCGGCTCGGCCTGGCCAGCACTCAGGTGCCGCTGTGGGCGGGCAACCTGTTCGGCTCGGCGTTCTACATCTTCCTGCTGCGGCAGTTCTTCCTCACCCTGCCGCGCGACCTGTTCGAGGCGGCCCTGATCGACGGCGCCAGCTACCCCCGGCTGTTCCGCTCGATCGCGCTGCCGCTGGCCAAGCCGGCCCTGGTCATCGTCTTCGTCTTCGAGCTGCGGGCCAGCTGGACCGACCTGGTGAAGCCGCTGATCTACCTGCGTGACCCGGCCCTCTACACGATCCCGCGCGGGTTGAAGGCGGTCATCGACCAGTTCGGCAAGGGCGGCGAGAGCCAGTGGGAGATCGTCCTGGCCGCGAGCGTCCTCACCACGCTGCCGATGATCGTGCTCTTCTTCCTGGGGCAGCGGCACTTCGTCGAGGGAATCGCCACGACCGGCCGCGGCGGCGCCTGAGCGTCCGCAGGCTCTTCGCCGAGCTCACAACGGCCACCGGCCGCAGCCGCTGCCGGCGCGCCGATAGCGTGTGCTGGCTCGCACCACGTCGGAAGGGGCCCGCATGCCGCTCGCACCGCAGTCGGCGCACGACCTGGCGAACGATGTCCTGAAGGGGCTGCCGAACCACCGTCGGGACACGTTCGGGCTGCGGCTGGACCGGTGGTGGGACGACCTCGTCGCCGGCCTGCGCGGGGCGTACCGCCGCGGGGAGGCCGACGCGCTGGCGCTCCGGCTGGTCCGGCTGGCGGCCGACGGCTTCGCCGCGCGGGACGAGGACCTGTCCCGCCTGGACGAGGCGCGGACGCTGCGACCGGACTGGTTCCAGTCGCCCAGCATGGTGGGCTACGCCGCGTACGCCGACCGCTTCGCCGGTGACCTCAAGGGCGTCCGCGAACAGATCCCGTACCTGCGCGAGCTCGGGGTCACGTACCTGCACCTGATGCCGCTGCTGCAGCCGCGAGAGGGCGACAGCGACGGCGGCTACGCGGTGGCCGACTACCGCCGGGTGCGTCCGGACCTCGGGACCCTGGACGACCTGCGCGCCCTCGCCGCCGACCTGCGCGCCGCGGGCATCAGCCTGGTGCTCGACCTCGTCCTCAACCACGTCGCGCGCGAGCACGAGTGGGCGGTCGCGGCGCGGGCCGGAGACCTGCGCTACCGCAGGTACTTCCGGATCTTTCCAGATCGCAAGCTTCCGGACGCCTACGAGCGCACGCTGCCGGAGGTCTTCCCGGACTTCGCGCCGGGCAGCTTCACCTGGGACGACGACCTGCAGGGCTGGGTGTGGACGACCTTCAACTCCTGGCAGTGGGACGTCGACTGGTCCAACCACGAGGTGTTCGTCGAGTACGCCGACATCGTGCTGTTCCTCGCCAACGCCGGCGTCGAGGTGGTGCGCCTGGACGCGATCGCGTTCTTGTGGAAGCGGATGGGTACCACCTGCCAGAACGAGCCGGAGGTCCACGCGCTGACCCAGGCCCTGCGCGCCGTCGTGCGGATCGCCTGCCCCGCGGTGGCCTTCAAGGCCGAGGCGATCGTGGGACCGGCGGACCTCGTGCACTACCTGGGCCACGGCCGGCACCACGGCAGGGTCAGCGACCTCGCGTACCACAACAGCTTGATGGTGCAGATCTGGTCCATGCTCGCCGCGGGGGAGGTCTCACTCGCCGTCCAGGCACTGCGCAGCCTGCCACCGGTGCCGACCGCCACCGCCTGGGTCACCTACCTGCGCTGCCACGACGACATCGGCTGGGCCATCGACGACGCCGACGCGGCGGCCGTGGGGCTGTCAGGCCACGGCCACCGGGCTTTCTTGTCCGACTACTACGCCGGGCTGTTTCCGGGGTCGCCCGCCAGGGGCCTGGTGTTCCAGCACAACGAGGCGACCGGCGACCGGCGGATCAGCGGCACGGCCGCCAGCCTCGTCGGCATCGAGGCGGCGCTGGACGAGGGGAACGCCGGGGCACTCGGGCTCGCCGTGGACCGGCTGCTTCTGGCGCACGCCATCGTGCTCGGATGGGGCGGCGTCCCGGTGCTGTGGATGGGCGACGAGCTGGCCCTCCCCAACGACCCGGGCTGGGCCGCCGAGGAGGGGCACGGCGACGACAACCGCTGGGCGCACCGTCCCCGGATGCCGTGGGCCGCGGCCGACCTGCGGCACGACCCGTCGACCGTGCAGGGTCGGGTGTTCGAGGGGCTGCAGCGGCTGGTTCGCGTCCGCGCCGGGCTGCCGCACCTGCACGCCTCGGTGGCGGCGGAGGTTCTGCACCCGACGGACCCGGGCGTGCTTCCGGTGCTGCGCGAGCACCCCGAGGGACCCCTGCTGGGTCTGTACAACGTCACCGCCACCTGGCGGCACTGGCCGTCGTCGCGGCTGCGCGAGCTGGGGCTGGAGGGAGCCCTGGACGCGCTGACCGGCGAGCCCGTGCCGCTCGGCGGTGACGGCGACGTCTGGCTGCCGCCGTACGGCGCGTGCTGGCTGGTGCAGGCCGGCTGACCGGGCCCGCTCGGCCCGCTTCTCGGCCCTGTCTCTCGGGCGGGCAGCGTGGGCCGCGGTCGAGCACCGGGCGTATCGTGGACGGCGCTGGCGCGGCCGCTCCCGCAGAGGCGGGAGTTGGATTGACGCCCGTTCCCCCAGAAGCGACCAGGGACTGCCGAAGTTCATGACCACGACGCCTCCCGGCGACCGCACGCGGCCTGCCGCACCGGCCGACGCGGAGCCCGCCCGCCTCGACCTCGGGGTCGCGCAGGTGACCGGCAGCGCACTCGCCGCCGTGACCGCCGCGGTCGCCGCGTCCACCCTGGGAGTGGCCGGAACCATCCTGGGCGCCGGGGTCGGCGCGGTCGTGGCCACCGTCGGCTCGGCGGTCTACGCCCACTCCCTGCGCCGCGCGAGCGCGCGGGTCCGGGAGATGAGACTGCTGGAGCTGTCCGCGGCCGGGCTGCGCCGGCCCGGCGCGTCGGGCGGCTCGACGTCCGGCGGCTCGGCGTCCGGTGGTCCGGTGTCCGGTGGTCCGGCGTCGGGCGGCTCGGTGTCCGGCGGCTCGGCGTCCGGTGGCCCGGTGTCCGGCGGCTCGGTTCCCCAGCCGCCGACCGCTCCGCTGGAGGTGGAGCGTCCCGGCACGCAGGCCTCGGACCCACGCCCGACGCACCCGCAGGCGCTGAGACTGGGGTCACTGAGCACCGAGTCGCTGAACATGGATTCGGTGAGCACCGAGTCGCTGAGCACCGGCTCGGCGAGCACGGAGTCGGCGAGCACGGAGTCGCTGAGGACGCAGTCGCTGGGCACGGACCCGCAGGGCACCGAGCCGACCGAGCAGGACGGCGACGGCCGGTCGTGGCGGCGCAGCGCCATCATGATCGGTGGTGGCTTCGCCATCGCGTTGGCCGGGATCACCGCTGCCGAGGGAGTGCTCGGACACCCGCTGTCGAACAGCGGCGAGTCGGGCACGAGCGTCGGTCGAGCCGTGACGGGTACCGGCGGCGGCAGCGAGCCCCGGAAGAGCACGCCGACGTCCTCGACCCCGACGTCCTCGACCCCGACGACCTCACCAGCGTCCCCGACGTCGTCGCTGACCTCTTCGCCGACGTCCTCGGTGCCGAGCGCGACAAGCACCAGCACGGCCCCGGCTCTGACGCCGTCGGCGACCGCCCCGGCCAGCTCGACGGGTCCCTTGGTGCAGCAGACGCCGTCGAGCCCCGCCGTCGGCACCACCGCGTCGTCGGAGGCCCCGGCGCCCAGGGCGACGTCGGCCCCGGCCAGCCCCTGACCGGCGTCCGACCCGATCAGGTCCGCGCGTCGGTCTAGCTGGCCGGCTCCGTGCGGCGCTCGGCCATGGCCGCGAGGCGGGCCAGCGTCTCGACGTTGCGGGCCTTGAGCACTGCCTCGGTAACCGGGTTGTGCGCCCAGCTGCCCGGCCCGCTGACCGGCTCCTCCGCCAGGGTGACCAGTGTGCCGCCGTCCTGCTCGGTCAGGCGCAGGTCGACGCGGGCCTCGCCCCATGGGCGACCCCGCGCGAGCAGCACCAGGTGGTGCGGCGGCTCGCAGAGCTCGACGCGGGTCTCGTCCTTGAGCAGCACCGGCCACGACCCGCTGGAGTGGTGGATCCGGGTGCCCACGGCCGGCCAGCCGGCCTCGACGGCGCGGACGTGGGAGGCACCGACGACCCACACCGGGTAGCGCCAGCCGTCCGAGAGGATGTCGAAGACCTCCTGCGGCGTGGCGAGGACATGCTGCGTGACGACGGCCATGACCTCACGCTAGCGACAAGGCGCGGACCGTACCCGTCGGCGCGATCAGCGCGTGCCGTGCCCGCACGGGGGTAGACGGCGGCCACGCGGTTGTCGGGACGCCGTGCCGTCAGGGGCGGGACGGGCGGTCATACGCGGGCGGAGTGGGACGGGAGGCGCGGGTGGACGAGCGTGTCGGCGTGGTCATCATGACTCGGGACCGCTGCCAGGAGCTGATGCGGACCCTGGCGCACCTGCGCCGCCTGCCCGAGCGCCCGCCCGTGGTGGTGGTCGACAACGGGTCCTGCGACGGCACGGTCGAGGCGGTGCGGAGCCTGCACGGCTGGGTGCGGCTGGTGCCGCAGCCCCGTGACGTCGGGGCGGTCGCCCGGAACATCGGCGTCCGGCTGCTGAGCACGCCCTACGTGGCGTTCTGTGACGACGACACGTGGTGGGACCCGGGGTCGCTCACCGCGGCGGCCGATGCGCTGGACGCCTGCCCTGAGCTGGCCGTGGTGACCGGCCGGATCCTGGTCGAGCCCGGCGGGCGTGAGGACCCGATCGTCGTCGAGCTGCGTGAGTCGCCGGTGCAGGGGGCGCCGGGGTTACCGGGCCCCGCGCTGGCCTCGTTCCTCGCCGGGGCCTCGATGGTCCGCCGGGAGGCCTTCCTCGGCTGCGGCGGGTTCGAGCCGCGGCTGTGGCTGGGAGGCGAGGAGGAGCTGCTGGCGGCCGATCTCGCCGCGGCGGGATGGGAGCTGTGCTATCTGCCGGCGGCGACGGTGCACCACCACCCGTCGCCGCACCGTGAGCCGACCCTGCGCCGGCGGGTGGGTGTGCGGAACACGCTCTGGTTCACCTGGCTCCGCCGGCCCGTCGCTGCCGCGCTGCGACGCACCGTCGTCGTGCTGCGCGGCGCGCCGCACGACCGGACCACCGCGCTGGCCTGCTGGGACGCCCTGCGGGGGCTGCCCTGGGTGGTGCGTTCGCGGCGAGTGCTGCCGCCACACGCGGAGCGGCGGTTCCTCGCCGTGGAGCACCAGCAGGCAACGTCGACGGCGCGTCGTTACGTCGGGTGACGCGCCTCTGCGGCTGGGCTCAGCCCGGGGACGGGGAGCCCACCGGGTGGTCCAGCTGGCCGACCACCTCCAGCAGCCGGGCCCGAGCCTCGACCGACGCAGCCACCGGCCGTCGGCGCCGCAGCGCCACGGGCGCGCGTCGCACCGCGTGGGCCAGGCCGACCCGTCCGGACCGGCCGGACCGCATGGCCTGCCGCGCGCGCGCCGCGACGACCGGCCAGGGGCGCCGCATCACGGCCGTGAGCAGCCAGTTCCTGGTGATCAGCGCCGCGCGGGTGTCGTCGTGGTCACGGGTCGAGGACGGGTGGTGGTGCGCCACGACCTCCGGCACGTAGCAGCTGACCCAGCCGTGCGCCGCGAGATCCAGGGCCAGCCGCTCCTCCTCGCCGGGAAATTTCACCACGTCGTCGAACCCGCCCGCCTGCAGGAAGGCCTCGCGGCGCACGACCGCGCCGCAGGCCATGAACCCGAGGATCTCCGGTCCCGGCCGCCCGACGTCCCACCCGAGGGGGGAGGCGGCCATCATCGAGCACACCGGGTCGAGCCGTTCCTGCGGGCCGACGAGCACCGTCCCGGCGAGCAGGCCCAGCCGTGGGGAGGCGGCCAGGACCGCGGCGGCGCGGTCCAGTGCCCCGGGCGCCCACCACGAGTCGTCGTCCGCAAAGGCGACGTACGGGGTCCGGGCCAGCGCGACTCCGACGTTGCGGGCGGGCGCGCCGAGGTTGCGGCCCAGCGGGACGACGGTCAGGCCCGGCAGCCCCAGCCGCCGTAGCCGCTCGACGGTGCCGTCGTCCGAGCCGTTGTCGACCACCACGACCGGGCCACGGTGCCGTGGGACGCTGACCAGCAGGTCCGCCAGCCGGTTGCGCGTGATGACGACTGTCGTAACGGCGTCGGATGGGGTCTCGGGCACCTGGTCGACCTCCTGGATAAGCGGGTGGGCTGGATACCGCGTGACTGGCATGGTGCACCCTGCGCCGCCGCACCGTAGCGCCCGCCTGCTCCACCAGGACCGTCCACGACCGCGTGCGGACCGGCGTAACGGGAGCATTGCGGCGCAGGTGGAGCAACCGATCCGTCTTTCCACAAGTAAAGATGGATGCGCCGAAGGGGTTGCGCACCAAGGGGGTCAGCACGCAGGGTGTGACAAGCGCTTCTCCGGGGTAGTGAGAGGCCCGGACTGACCAGGGAGCCAGTGGCTCTCTGCCGACCAGGGAGCCGCTGGCTGCCTGCCGACTCCTGGGGTGAACCGCCCCGGGGCCGACGAGAGGAGCGGGCCGCGTGCGCGTTCTCGGGATCAACGCGGTGTTCCACGACCCTGCTGCGGCGCTGGTCGTCGACGGACACGTCGTCGCCGCCGCGGAGGAGGAGCGCTTCAACCGGCGAAAGCACGGCAAGCCGAACGTGCCCTTCTCGGCCTGGGAGATGCCGGCGCTGTCCGCGCGATGGTGCCTGGAGTACGCCGGCCTGCGCCCGCAGGACCTCGACGCGGTGGCGTTCTCCTTCGACCCCTCCCTGTGCGTGCCGCTCGACACGCTGGGCATGGACGACCCGTGGGACTACCTACGCGTCGAGTACGCGCGCCGCTTCGCCGGCCTGCTCGCCAGCGACCTGCCGG
This sequence comes from Actinomycetales bacterium, assembly GCA_035264765.1. Taxonomy (GTDB): domain Bacteria; phylum Actinomycetota; class Actinomycetes; order Actinomycetales; family Angustibacteraceae; genus DATFPQ01. The sequence goes on from DATFPQ010000058.1 coordinate 50,393, forward strand.
GCCTGCCGGTGGACCGCGCGCGGTTCGTGCCGCACCACGTCGCGCACGCCGCATCCGCTGCGCTCGCCGGCCCCTACCGCACCAGCGCCGCGCTCGTGCTGGACGGGCGCGGTGAGCGGGCGTCCCACCTGACCGGGCACTACGTCGACGGGCGGCTGGAGGTGCTCGCGGCACAGTCGCTTCCGCACTCGTTGGGGCTGCTGTACGAGGACCTCACCGAGCACCTCGGGTTCCACCGGTCCAGTGACGAGTACAAGGTCATGGCGCTCGCGTCGTACGGCAAGCCGCGGCACCTGGACGCCTTCTCCGAGCTGGTAGGCACCACGGACGACGGCGGCTTCTTCACCGAGCGGGTCGACTGGGACGCGTACGCACCGCGCGCGACGGCCGGCGAGCTCACCGGCGAGCACGCCGACCTCGCGGCGAGCGTGCAACGCCGCCTCGAGCAGGTGGTGCTCGCGCTCGGCCACTGGGCGCACGAGCGCACGGGGGAGCGGGTTCTGACGATGGCAGGCGGGACCGCCCTCAACTGCGTGGCGAACGCGGTGCTGTTGCGGGACGGTCCCTTCGACGACGTGTGGGTGCAGCCCGCCGCGGGGGACGCCGGAACCGCGCTCGGTGCGGCGCTGCACGTGGCGCGGGAGCAGGACGAGCTGGGCCCACCCATGCGCACGGCGGCTCTCGGCCGGGGGTTCGACGACGACGAGCTGCAGCGGGTGCTCGTGACGGCCC
>DATFPQ010000059.1:0-38564 GCA_035264765.1 Actinomycetales bacterium
GCCCGGCCACAGTCCGTCGAACATCTCCCGGCTGACCACGCCGTGCAGCTGCGAGACCCCGTTGGCGCGGCCCCCGAGGCGCAGCCCCATCACGGCCATGTTGAAGACGCCGGCCTCGCCGCCGGGGTAGTCCTCGGCGCCCAGAGCCAGGATCCGCTCGACCGGCACGCCGGGCACCGAGTTGTCCCCACCGAAGTAGGTGTGGATCTGGTCGGTGCCGAACCGGTCGATGCCCGCGGGCACCGGCGTGTGCGTGGTGAACACCGTCGCGGCCCGGACCGCCTCGAGCGCCTCGTCGAAGGTCATCTGCTCGACCTCGACCAGCTCGCGGATCCGCTCCAGGCCGAGGAAGCCGGCGTGCCCCTCGTTGGCGTGGTACACGTCCGGGGTCGGCGCCCCGGACAGCCGCGACCACAGCCGCAGCGCGCGGACGCCGCCGATGCCCAGCAGCATCTCCTGCTGCAGCCGGTGCTCGCCGGACCCGCCGTAGAGGCGGTCCGTGACGCCGCGTGCGCCCTCGTCGTTGGCCTCGACGTCGGAGTCGAGCAGCAGCAGGGGCACCCGGCCGACCTGCGCCTTCCACACGTGCGCGACCAGCCGTCGCCCGCCGGGCAGCCCCACGACCACCTCGGCCGGGGTCCCGTCGGCCTCGCGGAGCATCGCCAGCGGGAGGCCGTCCGGGTCGAGCACGGGGTACTGCTCCTGCTGCCACCCCTCCCGGGACAGCGACTGCTTGAAGTAGCCGGTCTTGTAGAACAGCCCCACGCCGACGATCGGCACGCCGAGGTCGGAGGCCGCCTTGAGGTGGTCACCGGCCAGGATGCCCAGGCCGCCGGAGTACTGCGGCAGGACCGCGGTGATCCCGAACTCCGCGGAGAAGTACGCGATGGCCGAGGGGACGCCCTGAGCGCCCTCGCGCTCGGCGTACCGCTGGAACCAGCGCGGCTCCTGCAGGTACCGGTTCAGGTCGGCGGCCGCGTCCTTGACGCGCGTCACGAAGGTGGGGTCCGCCGCCAGCGCCTCGAGCCGCTCGGGACCGAGGTCCCCGAGCAGCGCCACCGGGTCGTGGCGGACGGCCTGCCAGCGGGCCGGGTCGATCTCGGCGAACAGGTCACGCGTCGGGTGGTGCCACGACCAACGCAGGTTGCTGGCAAGGTCGCCCAGCGCCGCGATGGGGGCCGGCAGGACGGTTCGAACGCTGAAGCGTCGGATGGCTCTCACAGGCGGACACCCTAGTGGGCGGCCTTTGGCACAGGGGACGTGGCGCCGCAACTCTGCGCGGTTCTGCAACTTCTTCCAGCCATTCGTCGCAACCGGCCGGGCCTTCCCCCACAGCCCGGCACCGGCCGGCGTGCACTCCCCACCCGGGTGTCGGTAGCGTCGCCCGGGTGATCGGACGCATCCCTGTCCTCGACGTCTCTCCCAGCGTCGGCTGCGACCGCTGGCCGGCGCGAGCGGTGGTCGGCGAGTCCGTCCCCGTGCGCGCGACCGTGTTTCGCGAGGGGCATGACGCCGTCGCCGCCACCGTGGTCGTCACCGACCCCTCGGGCGCAGAACGCACCCGGGCCCGGATGACCCTGCTCGAACCGGGCCTCGACCAGTGGGGGGCCGACATCATGGTCGACACGGAGGGCTGCTGGACCTTCCGGGTCGAGGGCTGGTCCGACCCGTACGGCACCTGGGAGCACGATGCGGTGCTCAAGGTCGCGGCCGACGTCGACACCGAGCTGATGCTGACCGAGGGTGCCCTGCTGCTGGAGGGGGCGGCGCAGTCCCCCGGCCGCGGGACCCACGAAGTGGGCGTCCTGCGCGACGCCGTCACCGGACTGCGCGACACCAGTCGCCCGGCCCAGGCCCGGCTCGCCGCGGGCACCTCCGCGGCCGTGCACGCCGCGCTCGAGGCCGATCCCGTCCGCGAGATGGTGACACCGTCCGTCGAGCACCCCATCCTCGTGCAGCGCGAGCTCGCGCTCTTCGGCTCCTGGTACGAGTTCTTCCCGCGCTCCGAGGGCGCCCGGTACGACCCCGCGACGGAGACCTGGAAGTCCGGCACGCTGCGGACCGCCGCCGAGCGGCTGGACGCCGTGGCCGCGATGGGCTTCGACGTCGCCTACCTCACGCCGATCCACCCGATCGGCAAGACGAACCGCAAGGGCCGCAACAACACCCTCAACCCGGAGCCGGGCGACCCGGGGTCGCCGTACGCCATCGGTTCCGAGGACGGCGGCCACGACGCGATCGAGCCGTCCCTTGGCACGTTCGAGGACTTCGACTTCTTCGTCGCGCGGGCCCGCCAGCTCGGCCTGGAGGTGGCCCTCGACCTCGCGCTGCAGTGCGCGCCGGATCACCCGTGGGTCAAGACCCACCCGGAGTGGTTCACCACCCGCGCGGACGGCACGATCGCCTACGCCGAGAACCCGCCGAAGAAGTACCAGGACATCTACCCGGTCAACTTCGACAACGACCCGGACGGCATCTACGCCGAGGTGCTCCGCGTGATCCTGCTCTGGGTCGAGCACGGCGTCACGCTGTTCCGGGTCGACAACCCGCACACGAAGCCGGTGGAGTTCTGGGAGTGGCTGATCGCGGAGGTGAACCGCGAGCACCCGGAGGTGATCTTCCTGGCCGAGGCGTTCACGCGGCCGGCGATGATGCACACCCTGGCCAAGGTCGGCTTCCACCAGTCGTACACGTACTTCGCCTGGCGCAACACCAAGGACGAGCTCACCGAGTACCTGACCGAGCTGTCCGGCCGCGCCGCCGACTACATGCGGCCCAGCTTCTGGCCCACCACGCACGACATCCTCACGCCGTACATGCAGTACGGCGGGCGGCCGGCGTTCCGGCTGCGCGCGGTCCTCGCGGCGACGATGGTCCCGACCTACGGGATCTACACGGGCTACGAACTGGTGGAGAACGTCGCGCGGCCCGGAGTCGAGGAGCAGCTCGACAACGAGAAGTACGAGTTCAAGCCGCGGGACTGGGCGGCCGCCGAGGCGTCCGGCACCAGCCTGGCGCCGCTGTTGACGCGGCTGAACCAGATCCGCCGCCTGCACCCGTCGCTGCAGCGACTGCGGAACATCACCTTCCACAGCACCAACAGCGACGCGGTGTTGTGCTACAGCAAGCGGCTGACCGCCGCCCAGTCGCCGTCCGGGCGCGAAGACACCATCATCGTGGTGGTCAACCTCGACCCCCACGGCACCCGTGAGGCGACGGTCAAGCTCGACATGCCGGCACTCGGCATGGACTGGCACGACGGCTTCGTCGCCCACGACCTGCTGAGCGGTCAGACCTGGCACTGGGGCGAGTACGTCTACGTCCGCCTCGACCCGCACGCCGAACCAGTGCACGTGATCCACGTGAGAGGAGTCTGAGTGGAAGGCCTCAACCTGACCGCCCCCGGCCTGCGCCACGACACCAACTGGCACAAGAAGGCGGTCTTCTACGAGGTCCTGGTGCGGGCCTTCTCGGACTCCAACGGGTCGGGGTCCGGCGACTTCACCGGGTTGATCAGCAAGCTGGACTACCTGCAGTGGCTGGGCGTCGACTGCCTCTGGCTGCCACCGTTCTACGCCTCGCCGCTGCGGGACGGCGGCTACGACGTCTCGGACTACAACTCGGTGCTGCCCGAGTTCGGCACGCTGCCGGACTTCACCGAGCTGGTCAACCAGGCCCACGCCCGCGGGCTGCGGGTCATCGTCGACCTGGTCATGAACCACACGAGCGACCAGCACCCCTGGTTCCAGGCCAGCCGCTCCGACCCGACCGGGCCCTACGGCGACTACTACGTGTGGAGCGACACCGACGAGCGCTACCAGGACGCGCGGATCATCTTCGTCGACACCGAGCAGAGCAACTGGACCTTCGACCCGGTCCGGCGCCAGTTCTTCTGGCACCGGTTCTTCAGCCACCAGCCGGACCTCAACTTTGAGAACGAGGCCGTGCAGGAGGCCATGTTCGACACCGTCCGGTTCTGGATGGACCTCGGCGTCGACGGCTTCCGGCTGGACGCGATCCCCTACCTGTTCGAGGCGGAGGGGACCAACTGCGAGAACCTCCCGGCCACGCACGACTTCCTGCGCAAGCTGCGCAAGATGGTGGACGACGAGTACCCGGGCCGGATCATGCTGGCCGAGGCGAACCAGTGGCCGCACGAAGTCGTCGAGTACTTCGGCACCGACGACCAGCCGGAGTGCCACATGGCGTTCCACTTCCCGGTCATGCCGCGCATCTTCTACGCCATGCGGGAGGAGTCGGCGCGCCCGATCGTCGACATCCTGGCCGACACGCCGGACCTGCCTCGGCACGGGCAGTGGGGCACGTTCCTGCGCAACCACGACGAGCTGACGCTCGAGATGGTGACCACGGAGGAGCGCGCCGCCATGTACGGCTGGTACGCGCCCGACCCCCGGATGCGCGCCAACATCGGCATCCGCCGGCGGCTGGCCACGCTGCTCGACAACTCCCGCGCCGAGATCGAGCTGATCAGCGCGCTGCTGCTGTCGCTGCCGGGCAGCCCATGCTTGTACTACGGCGACGAGATCGGGATGGGCGACAACATCTGGCTGGACGACCGTGACGCGGTCCGGACGCCGATGCAGTGGAACCCTGACCGCAACGCCGGCTTCTCCAGCGCCGACCCGGGCAAGCTGTACCTCCCGACGATCCAGTCCCTGTTGCACCACTACAACAGCGTGAACGTCGAGGCGCAGCTGGCGTCCCGCTCCTCGCTGCTGCACTGGACCCGCGGCATGCTCGCGATCCGCAAGCGGCATCCCGTCTTCGGACTGGGCCGCTACGTCAGCGTCGAGACCGACAACGAGGCGGTGCTGGCCTTCCTGCGCATCCTGCAGGACGGCGACGAGTCCGGGGAGGAGCCGGAGACGGTCCTCTGCGTGAACAACCTGGCGCACACGCCGCAGGCCGCGAGGCTGCGGCTGCCGTCGCACGGCGGTGCGCGGATCGTCGACCTCTTCGGCGGCGCGGGGTTCCCCGACGTGCCGGCGGACGGTCGGCTGACTCTGTCGCTCGGCTCGCGCGACTTCTTCTGGCTGCGCCTCAGCGGCGAGAACGCCCCATGAACCGCTCCCCTCGACCGCAACGGGTGCGCTCCTGCCGCGGGGGCCCGGCATGACCAACCTCCGCGAGCTGCTGGCCCAGTGGCTGCCCGAGCAGCGCTGGTTCGCCGCGAAGGGCCGGCAGGTGCGGCTGCTCGCCGACACGGCCGTGCACCTGACCGAGGCCGAGGACGTCGTCGTCGCGGTGCACCTTCTCGACGTCGAGGTCGACGCCGGACGCCGACAGACCTACCAGGTGCCGCTGGTCCTGCGCAGCGCAGCGGCCGACGCAGGTAGCGACGCAGCGTCCGGTAGCTCCCAGCGACCTGGCTTCATCGGGACGGTCGACGGCCCGGACGGCGGCCGCTGGCACGTCCACGACGGTCCCCACGACCCGGCCTTCGTGTCCGCGCTGGTCGCCGTCGTGGACGGCGAGCGCGACCGGCCCGGCCCGCGGCTGTCGCTGCGCGGCCAGCGGTCGACGGGCGCACCCGCGGCGCTGTCGGTGACCGGCAGCCGCGTGCTCTCCGGCGAGCAGTCCAACACGTCCATCATCCTCGACGGGCCGGAACCCTTGATCTGCAAGGTGTTCCGTGTCGTGGCACCAGGCGACAACCCCGACGTCGTGGTCCAGTCCGCGCTGACCGCGATGGGGTCGACCGCGGTGCCGCGCGTCACCGGCTGGGTCAGCGGCACCTGGGAGGAGGACGGCAAGCCGGAGTACGGACACCTCGCGTTCGTGCAGGAGTTCCTGCCGGGCACGCGCGACGCCTGGCGGGTCGCGCTCGACGCCGTAAGCGCGGACCAGGACTTCACGGCCGCAGCGGAGGGCCTCGGTCGCGCGACGGCCAGCGTGCACCTCGACCTCGCCGCGGCGTTCGACCGCACCCCGGTCGACGATGCGCGGCGCGACGCGCTGGTCGACGGCCTGCTGGCCCGTCTGGACTGGGCGGCCGGGCAGGTGCCGCAGCTCGGTCCACACGCGGATGCGGCCCGCAAGGCCCTGGAGGAGGTCCGGTCCGTCGACCGGATCCCCGCCCTGCAGCGCGTCCACGGCGACTACCACCTCGGGCAGGTGCTCGATGGCGGTGAGCGCCGCGGCTGGGTGCTGCTCGACTTCGAGGGCGAGCCACTGCGCCCGCTCGCCGAGCGCAGCGCGCCCGACCTGGCCCTGCGCGACGTCGCCGGCATGCTCCGCTCCTTCGACTACGCGGCCGGCCACCTCGTGGTCAACGGCCCTGCCGACGACCCCGTGCTCGCCGCGCGCGCCCGGGCCTGGGCCGACTCCTGCCGCGACGCGTTCTGCCGCGGGTACGCCGCGGCCAGCGGGCGCGACCCCCGCGAGGACGCCGTGCTGCTGCGCGCCCTGGAGCTCGACAAGGCCCTGTACGAGGTGGTCTACGAGTCGGGCAACCGCCCGCCGTGGCTGCCGATCCCGCTCGCCGCCGTCGAGCGGCTGCTCGCCGAGCCGTCCGCTGCGGGCACCTCACTACCCGCCGTCCACTCTGAGAGGCAGGTCTCCATGCCCAGCCCGTCCCCCGACGTCAGCCCTGACGGCACCCCCGACGGCACCCCCGACGCTGGTACCAGCGGCACCAGCGCCGACGTCGGCGGCACGCCCGCCCCCACGACCGGCACGGCAGCCGACGCCACACCCGAGGCCGGCACCGAGGCCGGCCCGCCGCCGGCCACCGCGAAGAAGGCTGCCACCAAGAAGGCCGGCACCAAGAAGGCGACGACGAAGACCGCCCAGTCGGCGACCAAGACCGCCGGCAAGACGGCCAGCAAGACGACCAAGACGGCGACCAAGGTGGCCAAGACGGCCGCGAAGACGGCCACCCAGGCCGCCACCAAGGCGGCCGGAGCCGCGAAGACGGCCACGAAGACCGCGGCCCAGACCGCCACCACGGCCGTGAGCGAGGCCGTCGGCGGCGCGGCGGGCGAGCCCGCGCCCGAGATCGGGGGCGCGGCCGTCACGACGCCGACGCTGCGACCGGTTCCCCGCGAGGAGCTCGACCGGATCGTCCGCGGCGACCACGGCGACCCGCACGGGGTCCTGGGTCTGCACCCGTACCAGGGCTCGCTGACCTTGCGCACGCTGCGCCCGCACGCCCGCCGGGTCGTCGCCGTCCTGCCGGACGGCAGCCAGGCCGAGCTCGAGCACGAGCACGAGGGCATCTTCGCCGGCCTCGTGCCGGGCACCCAGGTCACCGACTACCGGCTCGACGTCACCTACGACGGCCCGGACGGCACGCCGGAGAGCCAGACCACGCACCGGTTCGACGACCCCTACCGCTTCCTCCCGACGATCGGCGAGGTCGACCTGCACCTGATCGGCGAGGGCCGGCACGAGCAGCTGTGGCAGGTGCTCGGCGCGCAGGTGCGCCGCTACCCCGGCGTCATGGGCGACGTCACCGGGACGTCGTTCGCGGTGTGGGCCCCGCACGCCCGCGGCATCCGCCTGGTCGGTGACATGAACCACTGGGACGGCACGTCGAACCCCATGCGCGCGCTCGGCTCCACCGGCGTCTGGGAGCTGTTCGTCCCCGGCGTCGGGCCCGGCACCCGGTACAAGTTCGAGATCACCGGGGCGGACGGCCACCGCCGGATGAAGGCCGACCCGATGGCCCGCGCCACCGAGGTCCCGCCGTCCACCGCCTCCGTGGTCACCGACAGCGCCTACGAGTGGCGCGACCAGGAGTGGCTCGCCAAGCGTGCCGCCACCGACCCGCACCAGAGTCCGATGACGACGTACGAGGTGCACTTGGGGTCCTGGCGCGAGGGCCTGGGCTACCGCGAGCTCGCCGAGCAGCTGGTCGACTACGTGGTCGAGACGGGCTTCACGCACGTGGAGCTCCTGCCGGTCATGGAGCACCCGTACGGGCCGTCCTGGGGGTACCAGGTCACCGGCTACTACGCGCCCACGTCGCGCTTCGGCTCGCCGGATGAGTTCCGGCACTTGGTCGACGCGCTGCACGCCGCCGGCATCGGGGTGATCCTGGACTGGGTTCCGGCCCACTTCCCGCGGGACGCCTTCGCGCTGGCCCGTTTCGACGGCCAGCCGCTGTACGAGCACCCGGACCCTCGCCGCGGCGACCAGCCGGACTGGGGCACGCACATCTTCGACCTGGGCCGCCCGCAGGTCCGCAACTTCCTGGTGGCCAACGCGCTCTACTGGTGCGAGGAGTTCCACATCGACGGGCTGCGGGTCGACGCCGTCGCCTCGATGCTGTACCTCGACTACTCGCGCAAGGACGGCGAGTGGCTGCCCAACGAGTACGGCGGCCGCGAGAACCTGCAGGCGGTGCAGCTGCTGCAGGAGACGAACGCGACCATCTACCGGCGGGTGCCCGGCGTCGTGACCATCGCCGAGGAGTCCACGGCGTGGCCGGGCGTCACCCGCCCCACGCACCTGGGCGGGCTGGGCTTCGGGCTGAAGTGGAACATGGGCTGGATGCACGACTCGCTCGAGTACATCGAGCACGACCCCATCCACCGGCAGTGGCACCACCACCAGATGACCTTCTCGCTGATGTACGCGTGGACCGAGAACTTCATCCTGCCGATCAGCCACGACGAGGTCGTCTACGGCAAGGGTTCGCTGCTGCGGAAGATGCCGGGTGACCGGTGGCAGCAGCTGGCGAACGTGCGCGCCTACCTCACCTCGATGTGGGCGCACCCCGGCAAGAAGCTGCTGTTCATGGGGACCGAGTTCGCCCAGGAGGCCGAGTGGGCCCATGGCCACTCCCTCGACTGGTGGCTGCTCGACCAGCCGTGGCACCGCGGCGTCCTGAACCTCGTCACGGACCTGAACCGCCAGTACCGCGACCTGCCCGCCCTGTGGTCGCTGGACCTGTCCCCGGACGGCTTCCGCTGGATCGACGCCAACGACGCCGCCGGCAACGTGTTCTCCTGGTTGCGTTATGGCAAGCCGTCGCCCGGCGAGCCGCAGGACGTGCTGGCCTGCATCGTGAACTTCTCGCCGGTCCCGCGACACCGCTACCGGATCGGGCTGCCCTCCGCCGGCCAGTGGGACGAGATCCTGAACACCGACTCCGAGCGCTACGGCGGGTCGGGCGTGGGAAACCTCGGCGCGGTGCAGGCGGTCGACCAGGAGTGGCACGGCCTGCCGGCGTCCGCGGAGATCACCCTCCCGCCGCTGGGTGCGGTGTGGTTCCGTCCGGCGCGGGCCGCGGTCACCGAGGCGGGCACGAGCGCGGCCGACGCGCTGGAGTAGCTACCGCGGGAGCACCGGGTGGGCCCGGCGCCGATCCGACCGAGGGCCTCCTCCCGTCCGGGAGGAGGCCCTCGGTCGGTGGGTGGTCCGCCGGGTGACGAGGGGGACGATCTCGGACAGGATGGGGCCATGAGCTCCCCACGCGCCGGTCAGCCCGCCCAGCCCGAAGACCTCGTCGACCTCGACGCCCTGCTCTCGGCCTACGAGGACATCGTGCCGGACCCGCAGGACCCGGCCCAGCAGGTCTCGTTCGGCACCTCGGGGCACCGGGGGTCGAGCCTGGACGGCGCCTTCAACGAGCACCACATCCTGGCCACGACGCAGGCCATCGTCGAGTACCGCAAGGCGCAGGGCGTCACCGGCCCGCTGCTCATCGGCCGCGACACGCACGCGCTGTCGGAGCCGGCCTGGCGCAGCGCGCTGGAGGTGCTCGTAGCGAACGACGTCACGGTCCTGGTCGACGATCGCGACTCCTGGACGCCGACCCCGGCGGTATCGCACGCGATCCTGCGGCTGAACCGGGAGGGCGGCCAGGGCCAGGTCGACGGCATCGTCGTGACGCCGTCGCACAACCCGCCGCGCGACGGCGGCTTCAAGTACAACCCGCCGCACGGCGGCCCCGCCGACAGCGACGCCACCGGCTGGATCCAGGACCGGGCCAACGAGCTGCTGCTGGAGCGTCGCGCCGGGTGGGACCGGGTGCCGTTCGAGCGCGCCCGGGCGGCCTGTCAGGGCTACGACTTCCTCGGCAGCTACGTCGACGACCTGACGACGGTGCTGGACCTGGACGCCATCCGCTCGGCCGGCGTGCGGATCGGCGCCGACCCGATGGGCGGTGCCAGCGCCGAGTACTGGGGCGCGATCGGCGAGCGGCACGGCCTGGACCTCACCGTCATCAACCCGCAGGTCGACCCCCAATGGCCGTTCATGACGCTGGACTGGGACGGCAAGATCCGGATGGACTGCTCCTCGCCGTTCGCCATGGCCTCGCTCATCGGCAACCGCGACGCCTACGACATCTCGACCGGTAACGACGCCGACAGCGACCGGCACGGGATCGTCACGCCCGACGCCGGCCTGATGAACCCGAACCACTTCCTCGCGGTGGCGATCGGCTACCTGTTCCGCGCCCGGGAGGGCTGGGGCCCGGACGCCGCGGTCGGCAAGACGCTGGTGTCCTCCTCGATGATCGACCGGGTGGCCGCCGACCTCGGGCGTCGGCTGGTCGAGGTGCCGGTCGGGTTCAAGTGGTTCGTCCCCGGGCTGCTGGACGGCTCGGTGGGCTTCGGCGGCGAGGAGAGCGCGGGGGCGTCCTTCCTGCGCCGCGACGGCAGCGTCTGGACGACCGACAAGGACGGCATCCTGCTTGCGCTGCTCGCCTCGGAGATCCAGGCGGTCACCGGGCGCTCGCCGTCCCAGCAGTACGCCGAGCTGACCGAGCGCTTCGGCGCACCGGCGTACGCCCGCGTGGATGCGCCGGCCACCCGCGACCAGAAGGCCGCGCTCGGCAAGCTGTCGCCGGAGGCTGTCACGGCCACCGAGCTCGCCGGTGAGCCGATCACCGACCGGCTCACGTCCGCCCCCGGCAACGGTGCGCGCATCGGCGGGCTCAAGGTGACGACGGAGTCGGCCTGGTTCGCCGCCCGGCCCTCGGGCACCGAGGACGTCTACAAGATCTACGCCGAGTCCTTCCGCGGCCCCGAGCACCTCGCGCAGGTGCAGGGCGCCGCCCGTGACGTGGTGTCCGCCGCGCTCGCGTCCTGACGCCTAGCGGCCACGCGGATGGCTGCGACCGTGGATGCGGCACCATGGTTGCTCCAGCAGCCGGAATGGCGCAGCCACCGTCGCAGCCACGCCGAGGAGCACCGCGGCCCCGCACCCGAGAAGGGGTGCGGGGCCGCGGGGACGTCCGAAGCGTGCCGAAGGATCAGCCGCCGTTCTTGTGCAGCACCCGGATGATCTCCTCGAAGATCTCCAGGTCCTCCACGAAGTCCTCCGCACTCGTCTTCGGCTGCAGGCCGCGCGTGACCACGTCGTGGAAGTACTCGAGCTCGTAGGTGTAGGGGTCCTTCAGGTGCGGGCGGGAGACGCTGCGGTTGTAAGCGTCCCCCACCGTCTCGTCGACCACCAGCGTGGTGGGAAAGTGCCGCACGTACGGGGTGTCGTACTGCACCCGCAGCGACGAGGTGTTCCCGTACACCTCGATGTGGGCGTCGAAGCGCAGCTGCTCGTCGACGCCCGTCTCGTAGGTCACCACGAACTCGTCGTACTCGAGCGTCGCGGTGATGAAGGCGCCGCCGCGCCACAGCCGGGCGGCCGAGACCTCGCGGGGACGCCCGACCAGCTCACGCAGCGCGGAGATGTCGTGGCTGCCGAGCCCGCAGAGCAGGCGGTACGCGCCGGCGAGCTCGTCGGGCACCACACCCAGCGCGTCCTGCACGAGCTGACGCCCACGCTGGCGGCGCTCCTCCATCGCGGACGCCGGGATGTCCGTCGGCCGGTGCACCAGAGAGGTCTGGTCGACGATCAGCTGGTTGCGCCCGATGATGTCGTGCACCCGCACGTAGTTGATCGGGCCCAGGCCGGCGAGCCGCTCCTTGGCCTCGACGAAGGCCGGCGCGAACCGGCGCATGTAGCCGACCATCACAACCGCACCTGAAGCGTCCCGGGCCCGGATGATGTCTTCCGCCTCCCTCGGGCTGAGGCACATCGGCTTCTCGACCAGGACGTGGACGCCACGCTCGAGCGCCGCCACCGCGCACTCCGAGTGGTACTCGTCGCTGTTCAGGATCAGCACCGCGTCGAGCTGCTCGGCCTCGAGCATGTCGGCCGCGCGCTCGTATCGGCCGGGCACGCCGTACCGGTCCCCCATCAGCTGAAGCAGCGACGGGGAGATGTCGCAGACCGCGCCCACCTCGAACAGGTCCGGGAGCGACTCCAGGATCGGGAGATGGACCACCTGCGCGACCTCCCCGAGGCCGATGACGCCGACACGCAGCTTGCTCACTTCAGTTCCCCACCTTCGTGGACATGTTGATATCTGACAATGGACAGCGAGGCGCGAGGCCGCGACAGGGCCGAGCTCGCCGGTGGATCAGCCCTTCGTCGCGCCGGCGACGAGACCGCGCGTCAGGGACCGCTGCAGCAGGAAGAAGAAGACCAGCACCGGCAGGGTCGCCAAGACGCCGGCGGCCATGATGTTGCCCCACTGGGTCGTGAACTGCTGGATGAAGCTGTAGAGGCCCAGGCTCAGGGTGAACTTGCCGGGCGAGGCGAGGAACACGTAGGCGAAAAAGAACTCGTTCCAGGACAGCAGGAAGGAGAAGACGGCCACGGTGACGATGCCCGGCCCCGCGAGCGGCATGATGACGTGCCGCAGGGCCCCGAGCCGGCCGGTGCCGTCGATCAGCGCGGCCTCCTCGATCTCACGGGGGATGCCGTCGAAGTAGCCCTTCAGCATCCAGACCGAGAACGCGAGCGCAAAGGTCAGGTAGGTGACCAGCAGGGCCCACAGCGTGTCGATGAGGTGGAACTTGGTCAACAGCAGGAACATCGGGATGGCGAGCATCACGCCCGGGAACATCTGGATGACGAGCAGCGAGTTGCCGTAGAAGCCGCGGCCGCGGAACCGCCAGCGCGACATCGCGTAGCCGGCGAGGCTGCCGACAAGGATGGCGAGGACGGTCGTGCCGAGCGAGACCAGCAGCGAGTTCAGGAACCACCGGCCGAAGTTGGACTCACGCAGGACGACCCGGAAGTGGTCGAGCGTGGGCTGCGACGGAATGATCGACAGGTTGGTCATGATCTCGGTGTCCGACTTGAAGGCACTGCTGATCGCCCAGGCCAGCGGCGCCAGCGCGAAGGCCGAGATGGCCAGCAGTGCCACGTGCGTGCCTACCCGCCCGATGCCGCGGCGGAGCCGCTTGCGCCGGAACGCCGCGGTGGACGTCGACCCAGTGCCGGCCGTGGCCTTCGGAGGCTCCGTGCGGAGCGCCGACGAGCTTGCCATGGTGGCTTCCCTTCTCATTCGTAGACGCCCTCACGGCGCTGCATCCGCAGGTACACCGCACCCAGTGCGAGCATGAGGACCATCGAGATGATGGCCAGCGCGGTGCCGTACCCGATGTTGAACCGCTGGAAGGCTTCCTTGTAGGACAGCAGGATCAGCGGTGTGGTGGAGTTCGCAGGGCCGCCGCCGGTCAGGACGAACGGCAGGCCGAAGTCGTTGAAGGTCCAGATCGCCTGCAGCAGCGTCGCGATCACGCTGACCGGCAGGATCATCGGGAAGGTGATGTGCCGGAAGATCTGCCACCGGTTGGCTCCGTCGATGGAGGCAGCCTCGGTGACGTCGTCCGGGATGCTGCTGAGCGCTGCCAGGATGGTGATCATCATGAACGGGAAGCGCGACCAGACCCCGACGATGATCAGCGAGACCATCGCCAGCTTGGAGCTCGCCAGCCACAGGATGGGCTGGTTGATCAGGCCGAGCTGCTGGAGGACCTGGTTGACCATGCCGCTCTGGTCGTTGAGCATCCACTGCCAGCTGATGTACGACACCACCGGCGGCACGACCCAGGGAACCAGCATCAGGGCGCGGTACACGCCGCGCAGGCGGAACTTGTGGTTCAGCAACAGCCCCGACACGAGGCCCAGCGCGTAGCTGACTCCGACGATGCCAACGACCATCACGAACGACGTGCGCAGCGCGAGCCAGACCTGGTTGTCTCCCCAGGCCTGGACGTAGTTGTCGAGACCGTTGAACGCCGTCAGCCAGGGCTGCAGCCGGTTGTGGTAGCGGAAGCCCTCCAGCAGCCCGACGCTCAGCGGGTACACCACGATCGCCATCAGGAACACCAAGGACGGCAGGATCAGGCCGTACGCCATGAGGTTCTTGCGGTAGCCGCCTCTGCGCGCGCGACGACGCCGCGGCTTCGGCGCCAGAGGCGAGTTCTCCAGGTGGATCGTGTCCTGCACGGCCTTGCCTCCTAGGTCGGGGTGGGGTCGGGCCACCCCAGTGCGTGCACCCCGGGGCCCGGCCGCCCCTCGCGGGGCGGCCGGGCGGAGCCGGCGTGCTTGGCTGCTGCTACTTCTGCTGCTTCTTGAACAGCGGGCTGAGGCGCTCCTGCGCGTCGTTCAGGGCGTCCTCGGGCGAGCGCTTACCGCTGATCACCGGGTTGACGATGATGTCCGCGATGCCGGTGCCGAGGGAGCCGATGCCGACGGCACCCGAGTTGTTCGGGTACCAGTAGTCGACGCCCTGGTTGACGACCTGCTTGGCGAGCGTGGCCACCAGCGGGTCCTTCTTGAAGGTCGCCGAGTTCAGCTGGGACTTGTAGACCGGCCACTTGGCGCCCGGCTCGGAGGCGTACAGCTTGCCGAGGTTCTCCTTCTCCATCATGAACTGGAGGAACTTCTTCGCCTCCTCCGGGTGCTTGGTCTGCTTGTAGATCATCCAGGGGTTGGCGAAGGCGACCGACTTCTGGGCCGCGGGGCCGCCCGGGCCGACCAGCACGGGCAGGACGCCCACGTTCGGCGCCAGCTTCGGCGCGTTCTTCTGGATGTCGGCGACGTACCAGCCACCACCGAAGGCCATCGCGGCCTTGCCCTGCTCGAACTGCTTCAGAACCTCGGTGAAGGTCCACGACGGCGTGCCCTTCGCCGTGCAGCAGTCGACGAGCTCCTTCTCGAACTTCAGCGCCTGCATCTGCTGCGGCGAGTTGAAGGTCGGGTTGCCGTTGACGTCGGCGATGCCGCCGCCCGCCTGGAGCACCAGCGTCATGTAGAACTGGTCGGTGTCGAAGCTGCCCTGCTTGCCGGGGACCGCGATGCCGACCATGTTCTTGCTCGGGTCATGCAGCTTCTTGGCTGCGGCGATGAGGTCCTCCCACGTCTTGGGGACGGGGATGCCGGCCTGCTGGAACAGGTCCTTGCGGTAGAAGATGGCGCGCTGGTCGAACTGCCAGGTGATGCCGACCTTCTTGCCGTTGTAGTCCCACTTCTTGTAGGCCCACTCGGGCATGTCGGAGAACGTGCCGTCGCTCTCCCACTTCTTGTACAGGTCGCTGATGTCCAGGGCTTGGCCCTGCGCGTCCATGTTGAAGGGGATGCCCGAGTCACCGCCGCCGATGTCCGGCGGGTTGCCGGCCTGGACCGCCGACAGCAGCTTCTGCGAGTAGTCGCCCCAGCTCAGCTCGGTGAACTTCACCTCGACGTTCGGGTTCGCCTTGTTGAACTCGGCGACGTTCTTCTTCAGCTGACCCATGAAGGTGGGCGAGCCCCACTGCATGTCCCAGTACCGCAGGACGACCTTGCCGTTCTTGTCCGTGCCCTGCCCCTGCGTCGCGCTGTCCCCGCCGCCACCGCCACAGGCGGCGGCGATCACGGACAGGGACGCGAGGGTGGCTGCCAGCGTGAGCCGCCGGCGCTTGCTGCTCGCCATGTTTCGAACTCCTTGGGAGGTGGTACGGGAAACTCTGCGGATGCCGCGGAACGCTGCGGCGGCGGGGATCGGCCTACGCGCCGTCTATACCTAGGATCGCTTGTCCGGCAACGGTTGCGCCGTCACTTTCCTCAGGGCTACTCGCCACATCTTCGGTAGTTCCGGCACCGTCGTCGGCGCGGGTCAGCCGCCGGACGAGAAGGCCGCGTCGAACGCGGCCGCGGGCGGCTCGATCTGGGTCATCCGGCGGATGAAGGCGAGGGCGTCTGGAGCGCCGACGGCCCGGTCCATGCCGGCGTCCTCCCACTCCACGCTGATCGGGCCGTCGTAGCCGATCGAGTTGAGCATCCGGAAGATCGGCTCCCACGGGACGTCCCCGTGCCCGGTCGACACGAAGTCCCAGCCGCGCCGCGGGTCGGCCCAGGGCAGGTGCGACGACAGCCGTCCGTTGCGCCCGTTGAGCTGCTTCACCGACTCCTTGCAGTCGACGTGATAGATCCGGTCCTTGAAGTCCCAGAGGAACCCGACCGGGTCCAGGTCCTGCCACACGAAGTGGCTCGGGTCGAAGTTCAGCCCGAACGCCGGCCGGTGCCCGATGGCCTCCAGCGCCCGCTTCGTCGTCCAGTAGTCGTACGCGATCTCGCTGGGGTGCACCTCGTGCGCGAAGCGGACGCCCACCTCGTCGAAGACGTCGAGGATGGGGTTCCAGCGCTCGGCGAAGTCCGCGTAGCCGCGCTCGATCATGCTCGGCGGCACCGGCGGGAACATGGCGACGGTGTGCCAGATCGAGGACCCGGTGAAGCCGATCACCGTGTCGACCCCCAGCTTGGCCGCCGCCCGGGCGGTGTCCTTGATCTCCTCGGCCGCCCGCTGCCGGACGCCCTCCGCGTCGCCCTCGCCCCAGATCCGCGCGGGGAGGATGCCGCGGTGCCGCTCGTCGATCGGGTGGTCGCACACCGCCTGCCCGGTGAGGTGGCACGAGATCGCGAACACCGAGAGCCCGTGCCGGTCGAGGATCTCCCGGCGGCCCTTGACGTAGTCGCCGTCCGCCACCGCCTTGTCGACCTCGAAGTGGTCGCCCCAGCAGGCGATCTCGAGGCCGTCGTACCCCCACTCGGCGGCCTGGCGACACACCTCCTCGAACGGCAGGTCGGCGAACTGTCCGGTGAACAGGGTCACAGGTCGGGGCATGAAGGTCCTCCTGGGTTGGTAGCCGGGGGCACGGTCAGCGCGCGGAGAAGTCGACGGGCGTCCACCGCGACTCCTCCGCGGCGGACTGCTCGACCGCCGCCAGGACGCGCTGCACGGCGAGGCCGTCGGCGAAGGACGGCGAGGGGTCGCGGTCGGCGGCGATGTCTCGGACCAGGTCGACCACTTCGTGGGTGAAGGTGTGCTCGTAGCCCAGGCCGTGACCGGCCGGCCACCACCCGCTCAGGTACGGGTGCTCGGGCTCGGTCACCAGGATCCGGCGGAACCCGGCCTCGACGGCCGGCACGGTGCCGTCGTACACGTGCAGCTCGTTCATGTACTCGAAGTCGAAGGCCAGGCTTCCCGCCGAGCCGTTGACCTCGATCCGCATCGCGTTCTTGCGTCCGGTGGCGAAGCGGGTGGCCTCGAAGGTCGCCAGCGCGCCGCCGCTGGTGCGGCCGAAGAAGACCGCCGCGTCGTCGACGGTCACCTCACCCATCCGGCCGCCGGAGTCGCCAGTGCCCGCCAGGCCGGACGACGACTCCAGCAGCGGGCGCTGGCGGATGAAGGTCTCCGTCGCCGCGGACACACCGGTCAGGCGGTCGCCGGTGACGAACTCGGCCAGGTCGATGATGTGCGCGCCGAGGTCGCCGAGGGCGCCTGACCCAGCCTTGTCCTTCTGCAACCGCCAGGCCAGCGGGAAGTCGGGGTCGACGATCCAGTCCTGCAGGTAGAGCGCCCGCACGTGGTGCACCCGGCCCAGCTTGCCGTCGGCCACCAGCTGCCGCGCCAGCGCGAGCGCGGGCACTCGCCGGTAGCTGAAGCCGACCGACGAGCGGACGCCGCGGGCCGCCGCCTTGCGGGCCGCCTCCGTCATCTGCTCGGCCTCGGCGACCGAGTTGGCGAGCGGCTTCTCGCACAGCACGTGCTTGCCCGCCTCGAGCGCCGCGATGGCGATCTCGGCGTGGCTGTCGCCCGGCGTGCAGATGTCGACCAGGTCGATGTCGTCGCGGGCCACGACGTCGCGCCAGTCCGTGGCCGTCTCCGCCCAGCCGAGCCGCTCGGCCGCCTCGGCGGCGGCGGTGGCGTTCCGGCCGCACAGCACGCGCATCTGCGGGTCCAGCGGCAGGTCGAACTGCCGGGGCGCCGTGCGCCAGGCCAGCGAGTGCGCGGCGCCCATGAAGGCGTAGCCGATCATGGCCACGCGCAGTGGCTTGGCCGACTGCTCGGACTGGGTCGACGTCATCGTCGTGTACCTCCGTAGGGCTGTGAAGGAAGAGCCGCCGCGGTGCCTGGGCCGTCCGCGCGATCCGCGGGGCATTGAGCCCGCAGGCTCCCAAATCGATTGGCTCGGTCGGTGCGGTTAGTGTAGACGGGCCCGGCTGCCGCATCAATGGAAGACGGCTGCCAGTTTTGCTACAGAGCGCTGACGCGCTCCAGGAACAGCTCGGTAAACGCCTCGACGTCGACCGCGGTGGCCATCCCGCAGCTGCCGTGCTCGCTCAGGTCGCCGGGCCGGGTGCGCTCGGTGTGGTGGATCCAGTCCTGCGTCGCCGTTCCGGCGAACGCGCCCAACGCGCGACCGCCCGCAGCCATCCGCCGGGCGTGCTCGCGGGTCAGGCGCACCTGGACGGTGACGTCCAGGCCCACCAGGCGCAGCGGCGCCCCGCTGCCGAGCATGATGGCGGCCGCCTCCGGGTCCACCCACACGTTGAACTCCCCGGCATGGTGGCCCGGTTGGTGTGCTGGAGGTACACGCCGCCCATCACGACGATCTCCCGCACGGCCGACGCCACCCGCCGCTCCAGCGACAGGGCCAGGGCGACCCCGGCGCACCCATGGCCAGGTCGGGGTCCAGCAGGATGCGACGGGTCACCGGCTGGCCCAGAGCAGACCGCGCTCGGTCAGCGTCCGAACGGGGGGGACGTCCAGGTCGGTCGGGAAGTGGCCGATGGTGGACACGAAGACGCGCCCGCGGCCCCACTGCCGGGTCCACACGGCGGGGGACACGTAGTCCGTGCGCCACGGGGTGTCGTCGGTGGCGCTGTGCCGGCTGATGGCGAGCACGTCGTTCAGGCCGTCCGCGAGCACCCAGTACTGCTCGGTCGTCTGCGTCCAGCGGGTCAGGCCGCTGACGATCGGGTGGTCCGCGCGGTCGGGTGCGATGACGATCTCGTGCTCCTTGACGCCGTCCGGGTGCGTGGCGAACTGCCCGCCGACCAGCTGCAGGTACTCCGCCGACGCGCGGAAGCTGTCGCAGATCCCGCCGTGCCAGCCGGCCAGGCCGGTGCCCGCCTGGACCGCGGCGGCCAGTCCCTGCACCTGCTCGTCGGTGATCTGGCCCATGGTCCAGCACTGCACGATCAGGTCGGTCTCGGAGAGTTGCTCCGCGTCAAGGTAGACGTCGAGGCTCTCGCTGACCTCCACCGAGAAGTCGTTGTCCTTGAGGAACGGGATGAAGCGCTCGGTCGCCTCGGTGGGCGAGTGGCCCTCCCATCCACCGCGGACGACGAGCGCGCGGCGGCTGAGTTGCTGGGACATGGGTTTCCTCCTGGTACCGGTGAACGTTGGCGTGTCGGCGCGCTTGGCACGCGGAAAGTATGTGGGCAGGTTGCTTCAGGCAGGTTCTGCGCCGGTGGCTTACTGCGCCGGCTGGTTGCGGTATCGGCCGACGAGCTCGGGAGCGGCCACCTGCATGCGCACGGGCGGAAGTCCGGCCGCGATCAGCCGGAGGTCGTCGACGACCATGTCGCCGATCTGCTGGAAGGCTTGCGGGATGCCGCCGGCCCGATGGGCTGAAAGAACCAGGCCCTCCATCGAGCGGGCCCGCAGGCCGGCCGGAGCGGGCTCCGTCGGCCAGACGTCCACGCCGGCGAGGAAGCGGCCCGCCGCCACCCGGTCGAGCAGCGCGTCGTAGTCGACCACGGCCGCCCGGCTGACCAGGACCAGCCGGGCGCCCTGCGGCACCAGGTCGAGCCGGTCGGCGTCCAGCAGGTGCCGGTTGGCATCGGTAACGGTGGCCATCACAAACAGGAACTGGCTGGCGCGGAGTGTCTCCTCCAGCGAGGCGGGGACGACGTCGGCCTCCCGCAGGACGCTCTCCGGCAGCCACGGGTCGTAGACCCGCAGCGTCGGGGCGAAGGGCACCAGCAGCCGGTGCAGCGCCCTCCCCAGGTTCCCGTAGCCGAGGAGCCCGACGTCGGCGTGCCGCAGCAGGATCGCGTCGGCGTTCCCCTCCCCCAGGTATCGCTCGCGGCCGGCGCGGAAGGCGCGGTCCTCGCGGCTGATGCCCCGTGCCAGGTCGAGCGCCAGGGCGA
Organism: Actinomycetales bacterium; assembly: GCA_035264765.1. GTDB lineage: Bacteria > Actinomycetota > Actinomycetes > Actinomycetales > Angustibacteraceae > DATFPQ01. The sequence continues at coordinate 20,242 of DATFPQ010000059.1, forward strand.
GCGAGTACTCGGCCACCGCCTGGGCGTACGCGGGCCCGCAGTTCAGGACGTGCATGCCCTTCTCGAAGCAGGTGGGGTAGTCCACGTTGGGGAGGAAGTTGCCCTCCACGTTCAGCAGCGCGCGCAGCCGGGGTGCCCGCAGCAGCCGCTCACGGGGGAGGTCGGGCTGGCCGATGACCGCGAAGGCGTCCGGCAGGGCGGCGTCCAGCGCGGCGTCGGAGGCGTCCTGCTCGAGGTCCACGACCGTGAAGCTCTCGTGCAGACGGTCGAGCGCCTCCTTGGTGAAGATGCGCTCGACCGTCTGGGACGCGGGCCGCAGCACGACGACGGGCTTGTCCGGCATGGTCGTTCCTCCTCGCTCCGGTCCTGCGCTCATGCGTCCGCCGCCTCGATTCTCGCCTCGGCCGCGGCGTGCATCCCCTGGGGGCCCATGGCGGCCAGGTCGCCCGTCGCCGTCACGACCCGGTCAGCGCCAGCGGCGCAGGGTTCCAGATCCCTGTGCTCGCCGTTCCTTGTACGGCGCGGAAGGCCGACGGCGCCTGCCCGTACCGGCGCCGGTAGGCCCGGCCGAAGTGAGACACGCTGTTGAAGCCGGCAGCGTGGCAGGCCTCGGTGACGCCCATCCCGGTGGCCGCGAGCAGCGACCTCGCGAAGCGGAGGCGACGCTGCTGCAGGTAGGCCTGGAACGACGTGCCGGTGAAGGCACGGAACCGCTCGCTGAAGTAGTTCGGCGACAGGTGCGCCTGCCCAGCCACCTCCGCGAGCGTCAGCGGCTCACGGAAGTGGTGGTCGATGTAGAGGATCGCGCGCTGGATTCCTGAGTCGGTGCGCGTGCACCGGTCGCGCTGAGCACCGGGTGCGTCGTCGCAACGGCGGGCGAACTCGATCAGGATGCAGCGCAGCAGTGCCTGCATGAGCGCCGCCGTGCCAGGGCGCTGCTGCTGCGACTCCCTCCACAGCCGAGTGAAGTCGGCCTCCGCCTCGCGGTAACCGGACACTCGCCAGCCGAAGCCGTCCGAGACGTCGGGCAGCAGCTCCTGCAGCTGCTGCCCGTCCAGTGCCGAAGGGTCGATGACGACGTTGTAGCAGGTCAACGGCTTCCCGTCGGCCGGGATGATCTCGTGGAAGTCCGCGGGCGTCAGGAGGAACATGCTTCCCGCGCCCAGCTCGTGGTGCACCCCGTTGACCACGTGCTCGGCCGTGCCGTCCAGCACGTAGACCAGCTCGTAGTAGTCGTGCCAGTGGACGCCGGTCCGGTCGAGCTGCTGGTGCAGGATCGTCGTCTGCGTCGCCGGGACGAGGAGCTGGTCGGCGGTGTACCGCGCGAGCTGGTCGTGCACGAGACCTCCCTTTGGCCCCCTCGCACCGACCGCTCCGTTGCGGCCAAATCGATTTGCGAAGGAACGCTGCCCTACGGTAGAAAGGAGGTCGACGGGTGTCAAGGCGAGCTGCGGGATGTCACCCTCCGGGGGGCAGGGAGGACGACCGATGGCCATGGAGAGCCAGGCCCGACCGTCCGCGGACGGTCCGCGGGTCACGATCGCGGACGTCGCCGCCCACGCCGGCGTGAGCCCGACCACCGTGTCGCACGTCCTGTCCGGCAAGCGGCTGGTCGGAGCGGCGACGCGTGACCGGGTGGAGCGCGCGGTCCGCGAGCTGGGCTACCGTCCCAACATCGTCGCCCGCAACCTGCGCACCCGGCGCTCGCAGGTGATCGCGGTGATCGTCCCCGACATCACCAACCCCTTCTACGCCGTGGTCACCCGCGGGTTGGCGGACGCCGTGGACGCCGCGGGCTACGCCACGTACGTCTGCAACACCGACGCCAAGTTCGACCGGGAGCAGAAGTTCCTCGAGGACGTCCTCGACCGCGGCGTCGACGGCGTCGTCCTCGCTTCGGTCGACGTCTCGCAGGAGCACCTCGACGAGCCGAACCGGTACGGCACGCCGCTCGTGTGCCTCGGGGACAGCCACGACCTCCCCGGCGTTGACCGGGTGGTGCCGGACGACGAGGACGGCTCGCGCATCGCGACCGCGCACCTCGTCGCGCGGGGCGCGTCCCGGATCGCGATGATCACCGGGCCGCCCGGCGCCGCCGCGGCCCGGGTCCGCGGCTACCGACAGGCGCTCGAGACCGCCGGCCGGACGTTCGACCCGGGGCTGGTGCACGAGGGCGGCTGGACCCGTCAGGGGGGCCGCGAGGCCATGAAGGCCCTGATGTCCTCGGCTCCCCACCCCGATGCCGTGTTCTGCGCCAACGACCTGATGGCGATCGGCGCCATGGACACCGTCCGCGAGCTGGGGCTGACCGTGCCCGACGACGTCGCCGTGGTGGGCTTCGACGACGTCGAGGCGGCGACGCTGGTCACGCCGACCCTCACGACGGTCACCAACCCGGCGTACGACGCCGGTCGCTATGCCGGAAAGCTGCTCGTCGAGCGCATGTCGGGCGGCTACGCGGAGGGCCGGCGCACCGTCGTCCTGCCGTGCCGCCTCGTTCCCCGCCAGTCGGCGTGAGCGGCCCGGTCAGCCCTCCTCCCCCGCCGCCCCTGACCCTCCTAGCCCTGAATCTCGGAAGGCTTCGCTGACCTCGTCGCGCGGCGGCGTCCCTGGTGGCCGGACGCCCTGAATGCGACGGGCGATGCGGCGTCCTGGCTGCCGCAGCAACCTTCGCGTCGCATCGAGGTTCGCAGCCACACTCGCGGCCGTCCGCGACGTCGCGCCGCAGGGTCAGCGGTCAGCGGTCGGCGGCCGTGAGGTCGTCCAGGACCACCGTCGACTTGACGAAGCCGTCCGGCTTCGACACCGCGGTGGCGAAGGCCTCGTTGATGTCCGCCAGCGGGAAGGCGTGCGTGACCAGCCCCTCCAGCGACAGCCGGCCGGACGTGACCAGCCGCATCCCCACGCTCATCCCCCGCATGATGGTCGAGACCTCGCGGAAGTGGGCGTTGACGATCTGGAACGCCATCCAGTTCCACTGCCCGAGCGGGATCTGCCGCGGCTCGCCCTGGTGGTAGCCGACGAGCACGATCTTTCCGCTCATCCGGGTCACGTCGCCGACCGTCTCGAGCGGGCCCTGAGCGCCGGTGACCTCGAAGGTGACGTCGGCGCCGACTCCACCCGTCAGCTCTGCCACGACGTCGGGCAGCGACTCGGAGCGGACGTCCACGACTCGGGTGGCCCCGAGCTTCGCGACCCGCTCGAGGGCGTCGGGGCGGGTGTCCGCGACGATGACGTGGCGAGGCCCGCGGAGGGCGACCAGCTCCTGCACCAGGTTGCCCATGAAACCGGCGCCGATGACCACGACGTCGTCCCCGAGACGCACGTCCGCAAGCTCCACCGCGTTGACCGAGCAGGCCAGCGGCTCGGCCAGCGCCTCGCGCAGCGGCACGGAGCCGGCCGGCCGGCAGTAGTCCGCCTTGACCGCCACGTATTCGGCGAAGCCCCTGCCGGTGGCCCACACGGCGACCGGGTCGCCGGGGGCGAAGGCGCTCACCTCCGCCCCCCGGGCGACAACCGTTCCACTCACTTCGTGGCCGGGGTAGAGCGGGTAGGACGCGTCCGTCCGGCCCAACCAGATGTCGAGCTCCGAGGCGCACACCCCGCAGGCGTTGACACGCACCAGCACCTCATCATCCGCAGCCTCCGGAACCGGCGCCTCCACGACCTCGAAGCGTTGCGGCGCAGTCAGAACAGCCAGCTTCACGACTGCACCGTCTCGCCACTGGCGGGAAGGACCACGACCGTGTAGACACCCACGCGGTCGATCCGCAGCGTGTGCCGGTCGCCGTCGACGTCGACGTCGACCTCGACCTCGGTGGACTTGCCCTCCGACGTCAGGACGGTGGCGCGGCCGGCCCGAAGCGGCAGGCTGACGCTGAGCTCGACGTCGGACAGCGCGGTCACGCCGTCGACCTGCTCGTCGTAGCCGTAGTTCAGCAGGTGCACGGCGGCGGACCCGTCCGCCAGCCGGGCGATGTTGACGGCGGTCTTGCCGGCGGTGTCCCCGCCCACCCGGACCTGCCGACCACCCGGCAGCAGCGCGTCGACGTCGTGCAGACCGACGCGGAAGGTGCGCGCGTGCTGCAGGATCGCCTGCCGCTCAGCGTCCGGCAGGTTGCCGCCCAGCTCGCCGGTGACCACGACGCGGCCACCGCCGTCGAGGTAGCTTCGCACCGCCGCGGCCTGCCCTGGGGTCAGGTGCGTCACGGCCGGCAGCACCAGGGTCTGGTAGCGGGTGAGGGCCTCGGCCGCGACCCGGTCGGCCGCCGTGACGCCGTCCGGGAACATCACGACGTCGAAGGGCACCGCCGCGGCGGCCAGGTCCGCCGTCACGATGCGGTAGGGCACCTCGACCGACTCGTCCCGGAGGTTGTGGACGTTGTCGGCGCTGTCCTGGCGGCTGATCAGCTCCCGGTTGCTCTCGACGCTGAAGGCGACCGCCACGGAGTTGTAGCTGGTGCGGCTGTAAAGGTTCTCGTTGTCGGCGAGGAAGGTCTGGACCTCGGTCGCCAGCTCGTGCGGCGCATAGAAGGCGTCCTCGATCCGGCTGCCCATCCAGGCGCCGTACGAGACCGACATGTTGGCGCCCAGCGCCGCACCCTCGTACAGCGAGAGGCGGAGCAGGTCGTGCCCGCGGCCTGCCTTCAGTGCCTCCACCAGCTCGGGGACCACGCCGCCGTACGGGTTCTCCACGACCACGACGTCCTTGTCACCGGCGAACCCGGCCACGTAGCGGTACCACTCCGGCTGGCGGTAGGTGGTGTTGCGCATCTCCGTGATGAGCATGTCGACGTCGTCGGCAAGCGCCAGGTAATGCGGGTCGAGGTTGAAGAAGTTCCCCGAGACGAGCACCTCCCGGCCCTGCTCACGGCCGTACCGGCGCGCGTACTCGGCGAGCTCGGCAAAGTACTGCTTGATCGCGAAGCACTGGTACCGGTAGTAGTCGCCGAACAGCGGCGTCGACTCCCGGCGCTCCTTGAAGTCGTAGCCCCGCTTCAGCAGCCAGCTGCCGTAGTGGAACGTCTCCAGGTCGGTGCCGGCGAGCTCCGGACTGCGCTCGTCCGCGGACTGGGACTGCAAGTAGGCGCGGAAGCCCTTCATGCAGTCCTTGCAGAAGCAGGCGCCGTACTGCATGGCGCCGAGCGGCAGCTCCGCCTCGTCCAGCTGGATGCCGTCGACGCCGGCGTCGATCTGGATCCGGATGACCGCCTTGAGGTACTCGCGCCAGACCGGGTTGTTGCGGTCCATGTAGTAGCACTGGTGCTCGCGGTCAGGGCACTCCACCCAGTGCGCGTGGCAAGGGTCCTGGTGGATGTCGCGGGCGACGCACTCCTCGATCAGGTCGGTGACCGGCTCGCCGTCGCTGTTCAACAGTCCATCGGGGAAGTAGTGCTCGACCGGCTTCCACAGCTTCGGGTAGCGGTTCTGGGTGAACTCGCGCAAGCCCATCCAGTCGCGGTGGCCCTCGCCACGGAGCTCGTTCAGCGCCAGCACGCGGTCCTCGGCCTCGTTGAGCTCGACCGGGAACTCCCAGCCCTGGGCCTCGAAGACGATCCCGAAGACCTTGATGTCGTGCTTGTGGCACTCGCGGATGAACTCGCTGTCGTTGACGAAGCCGTAGAACCGGAAGCGTGCGTCGACCTCGCCGAAGGCCTCCTGCTCCAGGTACGGCAACGACAGCGAGCCACCCCCCATCGAGGCCCAGACGAGCACCGTGGCGCGGTAGTCCACGAGGTCGTCCACCATCCGCAGCCGCCGCGGCGGCAGGCTGGGGTGGTAGCAGTGCTGACGGGGGAACCACGCGTCGAAGTAGACGCCACGCTGCATGGACGAGGCCTTTCTCGGCTGGGCTGGTGGAGCGGTTCGGGGGGACGGCGGGGCTACCTGCGCGGGGAGGGCGCTGCGGCGAGGAGCGCCGCGCACGGGCGGGGCCGCCGTGGCCGCCCCGCCCGTCCGCGCTCAGGTCAGCAAGCGGGCCAGCCGTCAGGCGTTCTCGTAGGTGTTGCCGGCGGAGTCCTTGCCGCGAGCCAGCCAGAGCTTCCAGCCCTCGTTGGCCTCGACCGGCAGCACCTTCACCGACGCGGGGAAGTACCGCATGGTGTACCCGGTACGACGGACCGGGCTCGTGTTCGGCGTGGCGCCGTGCACGATGCGACCGTCGTGCAGCGAGCACTCGCCGCGCTCGAGCTCGAAGTAGACGGCCTGGTCCTCGTCGACCTCGACGATCTCGGCGTGGAACGTCTGGGTGGTCATGTCGGTGGGCTGGTACTCCGAGAAGCCGCCGTTCTCATGGGTCCCAGGGATGACCCGCATGCAGCCGTTCTCCCGGTTGCTCGGGCCCAGGGCCAGCCACACGGTGACGATCCGGTCGTACTCGCTGAGCCGGCCGTTCCAGAAGGCGGAGTCCTCGTGCCAGGGCGTGGCCCGGCCGGTGAACGGCTCCTTGGAGATGAAGTGGCTGGTCCACAGGGCGATGTCCGGCCCGACCAGCGGCTCCACCAGGTCGAGCACCTCGTCGGAGAGCAGGAACTCCAGCAGTCGCGGGTCCCGGAAGTGCGGCGTGTCCAGCTCGTCCGAGAGCTTGTCGCCCTTGTCGGCGAGGTGCTCCTCGAAGATGGCCTCGAGCCGGTCCAGCTTCTCCGGCGCGAACAGCTGGTCCTTGTTCAGGTAGTACCCGTTCGTCCTGAAGGACTTGACGTCCTGTTCGTCCAGCACAGCAGATGCCTCTCTCGGTGGTTCTTGCACGGTGCGTCGACGGTAGGCCGCCGCCGACTTTGCGCTCGCCGGTTATGTTCTGCCGCACTCGACCTAACTTCGGGACAATCGACGGTGGCTGAACCGGAAGGGGCACGGGTGACGACGTCCGACGAGCAGGACCTCGGTCGGGGGACGATGACCCCGGTCGCCCGGTGCGGCGAGTGGGTGCTGCGTCCGGCCGGCCCGCACACCCCGTTCGTGCAGGACCTGCTCGCCGTGCTCGCCGGCGCCGGCTGCCGCTGGGCGCCGCGCCCCGGCGGCATTGCGCCGGACGGCCGCGAGCGGGTGTCCTTCGTCGAGGGGCTGGCCGACTGGGAGCTGGTCGCCCGAGGCGGCGACCCGTACGCGCACCGCCCGCTGCTGCAGATCATGCGGTGGGTACGCCGGATGCACGACCTGACCGCCACCCCGGGCTCGGGTCCCGCCGCGCAGGTGACCTGCCACGGGGACCTCGGCGTCCACAACCTGGTCTACACGCCGGACGGCGAGGCCTCCGGACTGATCGACTTCGACCTGGCGCACCGCGGGTCGCGGGCCGACGACCTCGCCACGGCGCTCAAGGAGCTCGCCCGGCTCGGGGAGCCCGAGTCGGTGCCTGCTCAGGTCCGGACCGCCGTCCGGCTGCTCGGGGCGTACGGCTTGGAGGCGGTCGACCTCGAGTCGGTGCTCAGCCGCCGTGCTGCTGCCGCACCCGCGCTCGGCCGCGCTCGGCGCTGCCCTGGAAGGCGCTGCCCCGAAACGCGCCGCCTCGAAACGCGCCGCCCTAGAACAGCGCTGAGGTGAGCGCCCGGCGGGCGGACGCGACGCGCGGGTCGGTGGATCCCACGACCTCGAACAGCTCGACCAGGTGGGCGCGCGCGAGCTCGCGCTCCTCACCGCTGGTGACCCGGACGGTGTCGACCAGCCGGGAGAAGGCGTCCTCGATGTGGCCACCGAGCAGGTCCAGGTCGGCGACGAGCATCTGCGCCCGCGGGTCCGACGGCGCCGCGGCAGCGGCGGCTCGCGCCGCCTGGGGGTCCGTGCCCTGAGTGCGGATCAGCAGCCCTACCTGGGCGAGCCCGGCACGGGCGAGGTCGTCGGCGGGGTTCTGGACGAGGGCCTGCTGGTACGCCGCCTGGGCGGCGGGGAGATCGTCGCGCTCGATGGCCTCGTACGCCTCCTGGTGCAGCGGCGGAAGCTCCGGCTCCACGTCCGCGTCGCCGGCTGCCTCTGACGCAGCGAGCGTGCCGGTAACCCCGTTCGCCGCGGCCACCCGCAGCAGCTCGTCGACATAGGCCCGCACCTGCTGCTCGGGCAGCGCGCCCTGGAACAGCGGCACCGGCTGGCCCTTTACAACCGCGACCACCATCGGGATGGACTGGGCCTGGAAGACCTGGCCCAGCCGGGGGTTGGCGTCGACGTCCACCTTGGCGAGCAGGAACCGGCCGGCGTACTCCTCGGCCAGCCGCTCCAGCACCGGGCTGAGCTGCTTGCACGGCTCGCACCACGTCGCCCAGAGGTCGAGGATGACCGGCACCGTCATCGACTGCTCGACCACCACCTGCTGGAAGTCGGCCTCGGTGACGTCGACCACCACGCCGGCCGCCGTTGCGTGAGCGGTGCCCGGCCCGCCGCCGTTGCCGGGCGCCTGCTGACGCCGCTGGCTCTGTGCTGCGACGGCGGCGAGGTCGACGGCGCCACGCAGGGACATGCCCGGACCCGTGGGAGAGCTCATGGTCCCCGATTCTGTCACGCGCCCGTTCCAGGCGGCAGGGACCCTCGGAGCCCCGGGCGCGGTCCGGGCGCGCCAGCAGGAAGGGCAGGTCACCCGGAAGGGGTCAGAAGCGGGCCGGCTCGCGGTAGCCGCCCCACTCCTCCCGCAAGGCGCCGCAGATCTCGCCCAGCGTGGCCTCCGCGCGGACGGCGTCCAGCATCGGCGGCACCAAGTTGCCCGTCCCGCGGGCCACATCGAGGAGCGCGCCCAGGCGGCGCCGCACCTCCGCGTCGTCCCGCGCTGCCCGTCGGGCGGAGAGCTCACGTACCTGCTCCCGCTCGACCTCGTGGCTCACCCGAAGGATCTGCAGCTCGTGCGTGAGCGACTCGGTGTGGACGTTCACGCCGACGACCTTCTTGTCGCCCTTCTCCAGCGCCGTCTGGTACTGGAACGCCGCCTCGGCGATCTCGGCCATGAACCACCCGTCCTCGATGCCGCGCAGTACGCCCGACGTGACCGGCCCCACCTTGTGCCGAACGGTCCCGTCCGGCGCCGTCCGGCGTCCCCGCTCCCCCATCTCCAGGATGCGCGCGAACACCTGCTCCGCCTCGGCCTCGATCCGGTCGGTGAGCTCCTCGACGTACCAGCTGCCGCCCAGTGGGTCGGCCACGTTGGTGACGCCGGTCTCCTCCATCAGCACCTGCTGCGTGCGAAGGGCGATCTCGGCAGACTCGTCGGTCGGCAGCGCCAAAGTCTCGTCCAAGGCGTTGGTGTGCAGGGAGTTCGTGCCGCCCAGAACAGCAGCCAGCGCCTCGACCGCCGTCCGGACCACGTTGTTGTAGGGCTGCTGTGCCGTCAGTGACACGCCGGCTGTCTGAGTGTGGAACCGCAACCATTGCGCTCGCTCGGTACGGGCGCCGTAGACGTCGCGCATCCACCTCGCCCAAATCCGCCGGGCCGCACGGAACTTGGCGATCTCCTCGAAGAAGTCGACGTGCGCGTCGAAAAAGAAGCTCAGGCCCGGCGCGAACTCGTCCACGTCCAGCCCCCGTGAGCGCCCGAGCTCGACGTAGGCGAACCCGTCCGCGAGCGTGTACGCCAGCTCCTGCGCCGCCGTGGAACCTGCCTCCCGGATGTGGTACCCGGACACGGACAGCGGCTTGTACGCCGGAACCTCGCGGGCGCAGAACTCCATCAGGTCGCCGATCAGCCTCAGGTGCGGCTCCGGGGCGAACAGCCACTCCTTCTGCGCGATGTACTCCTTGAAGATGTCCGTCTGCAGGGTGCCGTCGAGCCGCGACAGGTCGGCGCCCTGTCGCTCGGCCGCCACGAGGTACATGCAGAACACCGGCACCGCAGGCCCGCTGATCGTCATGGACGTCGTGACGTCCTGCAGTGGGATGCCGGCGAACAACAGGTCCATGTCCGCCGCGGAGTCGACCGCGACGCCGCAGTGCCCTACCTCCCCCAGGCTCATCGGGTCGTCGGAGTCGCGGCCCATGAGGGTCGGCATGTCGAAGGCGACGGACAGCCCACCACCGCCACGGGCGAGGATCATCCGGTAGCGCTCGTTGGTCTGCCGAGCGTTGCCGAAGCCGGCGAACTGCCGGATCGTCCAGGTCCGTCCTCGGTAGCCCGTCGAATAGAGGCCGCGGGTGAAGGGGTACTCACCCGGCCACCCAATCCGCTCCATCCGCGGGTCGGACGTCCCCGGTGGCGGGCCGTAGACCGGCTGGACCTGCGCGCCGCTGAGCGTGCTGAAGTCGGCGTCACGCAGGCGACCGGCGGCCAGCGCGCGGTCGTACCGCTCCTGCCAGCGGCGGCGTCCGGCCTCGATCTCCTCGGCGTCCATAACCGGCAAGGTACGTGGACGTCCTACTATCTGTCGAGGACGTGTTCCGAGCCCTCCTCGGTGAAGTCCTCGGCGGCGAGCCGAACCTTGCGCAGCAGGCCGAACAGCTCGTCCCGCTCACCGGCGTCCAGCGCCTCCAGCCCGAAGTCCAGGGCCACCAGGTCGGCGGTGGCCGTCTCCACGACGGCCCGCCCGGCGGCGGTGATGCCTGCCAGCGTCCCGCGACCGTCCCGGGGGTTGGGCACGCGGTCCACCAGGCCGGCCTGCTCCAGGCGCTGCACGATGTTGGTCACGCTCGTCGGGTGCACCATCAGCCGCTCACCGATCTTCGACAAAGGCAAGCGTCCGGCCCGGCTGAAGGTCAGCAGCACCAGTGCCTCATAGCGCGCGAACGTCAGCCCGTGCACGCGCAGGGCCGCGTCGTAGCGCGCCAGCAGCAGCTGCTGCACCCGCATCACCGACGTCGCCGCGGCCATCGAGTCGTCGGCCGCCCACCGTTCCCGCCAGCGCTCCCGGGCGCGGAGCACCGGGTCGAAGGCCAGGCGGAGTGGCTTAGGCACGCCGGAACGCTACTCGGACGCCGCGCGGCCCTGCCACGTCACCGCGCCGGGCGCACCAGCCACGCCTCGACCACGCCCGTCGGGGGGTGCCGCTTGGTCCGGCCGTCGGGTGCGAAGCCGTACTTGGCGTAGAAGGCCCGCGCGCGGGCGTTGACCTCCAGCACCCACAGGCTGACCGCGGCGTCCCCCGCCGTCGCCGCCAGGGTTCGCTCAAGCAACTGCCCGGCCACGCCCGTGCCGTGGTGCGCGGCCAGGACGTTGATCGCGTAGAGCTCGTGCTTCGGCTCGGGCGGGTCGTCCCGAGACCGTCCGGCCGCACACAGGCCAACCAGCTCGCCGTCCGCGGTCGCGACCAGCACCACCGCGCCGGGGACCGGGTCGGCCACGCTGCGGCGCCAGGTCTCGACGCCCCGGGCCGGGTCGAGGCCCGCGAGGTACTCGGTGGGCATGATCCCGGCGTAGGCCTCGTGCCAGACCTGCACGTGGACCTCGGCCAGGCGGACGGCGTCCTCGACGACGGCCGGCCGGACCTCGTACGTGGTCACGACGGCGAGGCGTAGCCCTCGTCGGTCACGCCGTCCGGTGTCCCGTCGCCCGTGCCGTCATCGACGTCGGCCTCTGCCCCCGCGGTGCCGCCCGCACCGGCGCTGCCGCGGGCGATCGCCGCCTCCAGCCGGTCGAGCTTGCCCTGCAGCTCACCCGTGCGGCCCGGCCGGATGTCTGCCTTCAGCACCAGGGACACCCGCTCGCCGTGCCGGCCCACCGCCTCGCAGGCGCGGCGGACGACGTCCATGCACTCGTCCCACTCCCCCTCGACCGTGGTGAACATCGCGTCGGTGCGGTGGGGCAGGCCGGACTCGCGGACGACCCGGACGGCGTCGGCCACGGCCTCGGACACCGAGTCGCCGGTGCCCGACGGAGAGACGGAGAACGCGATCAGCATGCGTTCACGCTAGCGCCGGGTCACACGGCGTCCCACCGGAAGACCCTCGTGGCCACCGTGGTGAGCACCGCGGCGAAGCCGAGCAGGACCAGGCACGGCGCCCACACCGCGCCGACTCCCTGGCCGCGCGCCAGCACGTCGAGCATCCCGTCGCTCCGACGACGCCAGTAACGACGGCGGCCTGCACCGTGTCGCTCGCGGCGTACCGCACCACGAGGTGTCGCCCTGCTTCGCCACGACGGCCGGGACGTCACCGCGACGATCCGCGGCTAGGTCCGCCTCGAGGGACGAGTACGACTTCGGCTCCAGGGCCTGCGCGCGCGCCTATTGGAGCAACGGACCGTTGCCAACGACGCCGACGGTGGTTCGACTCGTGGCCGAGTCGCGGAGGACGAGGCCGAACACCACGAGGGACATGAGCGGGAAGAAGAAAGGTGAAGAACAGCGCCATCCGGTCCCGGAAGAAGCCGCGCAGCATCGCCCCGGACAGGGACAGCAGCGAGGCACCCGCCGCCGGCGGGTAGGCGGCGCGCCGGGACTGCCGGTCCGACGTCCGGATGCTCGGTCGCGGTCGTCGTCGTGCCCGGTACGCCTGTCCGGTGAGGCCGAGGAAGACGTCCTGGAGCGTGGCGGTCCGCACGCTGACGCCGGCTGCCGCCGCGACCGCCGCCCGCTCCGATGCGCCTGTCTTCGCGACCCTACGGGACGGCTCAGCGATGAATCCTCGGGATCGGCGCAGTCGTAAGGGGGACACCGATGAGGACGAGGAGGAGGGCAGCCATGCGGGTGGTCGTCAGTGAGTTCATCAGCCTGGACGGGGTGGCGCAGGCACCGGGGGGCGCCGAGGAGGACACCGAGGGTGGCTTCGCCCACGGCGGGTGGTCGATGCCGCTCTTCGACGTCGACACGATGGGTCCCGCCATCGACGCGGCGATGAAGACCACCACCGCTCTGCTTTTCGGCCGGCGGACCTGGCAGGTCATGGCGGCGGCGTGGCCGGAGCGGGCGGGTGACGCGTTCGCCGACCGGATGAACGAGATCGACAAGTACGTGGCCTCCCGGACGTTGACACCGGACGACCTCACCTGGACGAACTCGACCCTGCTGCCCGGGGACGACGTCGTCGGCGCCGTGCAGCGGCTGCGCGACAAGGAGGGAGGCGACCTCCAGGTCATGGGCAGCCTCAGCCTGGCCCGGACGCTGATCAGCCACGACCTGGTGGACGAGTACAAGCTGATGGTCGAGCCCATCACCCTCGGTGGCGGCAAGCGGCTGTTCCCGGACGACGGCCGCGCACGGCGCCTGGAGCTGGTCAGCTCCGCCACGAGCAAGACCGGCGTCCAGATCTGCACCTACCGGCCGGTCCGTGCCACGACCTGACGCAGTTGACCGCTGAGCGGCGAAAGGATGCTCCATGAAGATCATCAACCTCGGTGAGGCCGACGGGCTGCCGCCGGTCAACTGGGAAGCTGTTGTCGAGAAGCTCGAGGCGGGATCGGCGCCGGCTCCCGACGCGGGGAACGCCCGGACGACGTGGCTGTGCACCGTCAACGAGGACGGCAGCCCGCACATGACCGCGGTCGGTGCCCTCTGGCTGGACGGAGCTTTCTGGTTCCAGACAGGGTCGCCTACGCGGAAGGCCCGCAACGTCGCGCGCGACCCGCGGTGTGCGGTCGCGGTGTCCATCAAAGACGCGGACGTCGTCGTCCAGGGCGACGCGGTGCGGGTGACGGATCCGCCCGCCGTGGCACGGCTCGCGAAGGCGTGGGCGGACAACGGTTGGCCGGCGGAACCAGATGGCAGCGGCTCGGGCATCACTGCGCCGTTCAACGCACCGTCGCAGGGACCACCGCCGTGGAACGTGTATCGCATCGAGCCACGCTCCGCCACGGTGGTCTCGGGGACGGAGCCAGGCGGCCTGACTCGGTTCCAGTTCTGACTCCGGGTTCCACTGCTAGGGCCTGAGCTACCACGAGCGGCGCGACTCCGGCGTGCCGCCTCGTGGAACAGACGAGCGCCGCCTCGATCCCCTCAGTGACGAAGCTGAATGTCGTGCCGGACGGGGTGAGCGGGTCACGCTTGTGTCCGCCTCGACGTGGACCGCCGGTTCAACCCCTCCTCGGCCTGCGGGATTTTCGATGGCACCGACGGCACACCCACCTACGGATGAGCACGGCCACCGTCCCTACGGGGTCAAAAGACGACGCCGTGGTACGTCGCGGCGCAGCTCATGCACTCGGCGGCACCCGTCAGAAGCTCTGGTGGGGTCAGAGCCCGGCAGTATCTGCAGTACCTGAACTGGCTGCGGCGCCGTCTCAGGATGTCCTTGATCACCCGATCTGGGTGTGCCCGCGCGAAGTCACGTCGGGGCAATGACCGCCGGTCGACGGCCCGGTAGGTCAGTCCGTGAGTGCCGCCGGCCCACACACCCTTTGGTGGCGCCAGCTCGTAGGCGTCGTCATCAAGCCTCCGGAACATCAGTTGCGGTGGCTCCCCAGACAGGTACCACGGCCCGAACAGTGCCTCTTCGCCGCCCGTGGGGTCCGCGTCCCAGTCGTGCGGCTCATCGTCGAGGGCTCGCCAACCGCAGCCGAAGACCTCGATGAACTGCTGTAGGTCGACGCCGAACCACGCGGCCAGCTCGGCGTCGACCGGCGCCGGCCGCCGCCAGCCATTCCCCTGGAAGTGATCGGACAAGCCCCGTACCTTTCCTCGAGCCTGAGCCACATAGAGTGCCACGGCCGCGGAAGATGTCCCCGGAATCAAGATCGCCCTCATCGCGCTGAGCCAGTCGGCCGCGCATCGAACAGGCCGTCGGCGGACGCATCGACGCGCCGATCCTGCACAACAGCCCCGGCGGCGGATGGATCGACACACTGCCACGCGACGGCTTGAACACCTGGCCAGCGCCGCGGACTTCGTGATCCCCGCCTGCAGCGGCACATGCTGCGCCACATCTATCCGATGTCGGGCTCAATGGTGTACTTCATCGCGATCGTCGTCCGACGCTCCGGTGCGATGAGCTCGAAGCCATGCAGATTACTCGATGAGCGTCTCGGTGGACGGGTTCATCGCCGACCGCAAGGGAGGGTTCGGGTGGACGGTCCCTAACGAGGAGCAGTCGTTTCCACATCGCGCAGACACGCGAGCTCGGCGGTCATCTGTGCGGCCGCAGGCTGTCCGAGACCATGCTGCCGTGGGAGTCCGAGACCATGCTGCCGTGGGAGACGGATCCGTCGATGCCCGACAACGAGCTCGGGGCCGCGTTCGCCGACGTCTGGTGCGCTATCCCGAAGGTCGTCTTCAGCCGCACACTCGACAGCGTTCAGGGCAAACGCCCGGCTCGCCGAGGCGTCGGTGGCCGAGGAGACCGCCGCGGCGCTCGACGCGACCGACAAGGACGCCTCGATCGGTGGCGCCGGCCTGGCCGCGGCAGCGATCCAGCTCGGCCTCGTCGACGAGCTTCGCATGTTCCGCACTCCGATCGTGGTCGGTGGCGGCACGCCCTTCCTGCCGCCGGTCACCGAAGACGTTCCGCTGAACCTGGTCGAGACCAGGACGTTTGGCTCGCGCGTGATCTACGAGCGCTACCGCCGCGCCCGCGATGAGTCGGACTGACACCGCCGTCCAAGTCATCAGCGCCGGGCCGGACCGGGTATTTCGCCGCGCTGACCGGCCGTACGGCACGTGCCTGATTGTTGACTGGATTCCCGGGTTACGGCTCTAGTGAGCCCGGGTCTGGGGGCACATCAACGGCGTGTTCCTGTAGCGCTGTCAGTGGCACGATCCTGAGTACCGCCTCGTGAGTGGAGGCCAGCACGACAGGTGCCGGCACGCCGTCTCGATAGGCGCGCATCCAGTTCCGCGCCGTCACGCACCACCGGTCGCCCGGGGTCAGCCCCGGGAAGTGGTACTGAGGCATTGGTGTGGACAAGTCGTTGCCGATGCTGCGCTGGTGGTCGAGGAACTCAGCCGTCACGACGGCGCAGATGGTGTGGCTGCCCCGATCCTCCGGACCGGTGCGACAGCAGCCGTCGCGGAAGAACCCCGTCAACGGGGCTACTCCACAAGGTTGCAGTTCGGCGCCAAGGACGTTGCGTTCTGCCACATACCTAGCATGGCCCCGGACCGGCCAGAGCGACGCCTGAGACCAGCAACCCGGGCATCAACCCGCTCGGGCTTGGCGGGTCCGGGGGATCCGGAATGTAGGACTCCCCCACATCTTCGATCCAAGGACGGGGTAAGGGGCGCTCTTGGGGACACGCCGGGACGCGCCGCCGGCAACCCCCGCACACGACCGCCTCCGACCATGAGGATCCGCGCTGCAACTCACGGTGTTCGGCTGGAAGCTGTCGCGCGACATGAGGGCTCCGTGATCTGGCCGGCCGTCCTCGGTCATGCCGCGCCCTGGGCCGGAACGGCGCTTGCGCCGACCGCCGGAGGTAGCGTGGCAGCGGGCCCGGGTGCCGCTGCCCGACACATGCACATCGCCCGGGTGCGGCCGCCCGGTTCTGCCGATCAGTCGAAAAATGCCGGGTGACCCAGGACGTCGGCAAACTGGGAAGCATGGGCAAGAAGCACCAGCGCGCCACGTTCGCCGACTTGGTTAGAGCGCTGGAGCAGGACGCGACAACACCTCCGCCGCCTAGGCCAGGTCTGCACGGGCCGGCTCAGCTCGTGGACCGGGAGGGGCGCACCTACGCCGCGGTGGAGGCCATCTCCGCTAAGCGGGCGCAGGAGTTAGCCCAAGCTGGCGCGGCAATCGTGTATGACCCGTGCGGCTGCGGCGGCTACTGCGGTCTGACCTGGTTCGACCCGCAGGACGTCAACCGCATGGTCGCCGCCGGTCCGCCAACCATCAGGCGCAGGCGCGGCTGCATCACGGAGTGGCGAGCGGAGGGCGGCGAGATTTACCTGCTCGTGGAAGACGACGTCAAGTGGGGGGACGTTCTCAGATCACCGTCCTGAACATCGGCTACCGATACGCCGACGAGGTCCGTGCCGACCAACGTGACGGCTTCATGCGAGGGCTGAGTGCGGCAATCCGTGTTGAGCCCGCCGGCATCCCCACTGGACCACCCGAGCTCACGCGTGACGGTCATAGGAGCGCCGACGTGCCCGACGGCGTCATGGCACTCCTGCGCTGGGTCGGCGGATACCCGCTCAGCGGAGCAAACGAGCACGAACAGACGCTGATCGGCACCACTCTCGACCGGGCACACCGCGCCTTGCGCGGAGCCCCGGAAGTCGAACCAGCCGACGCCGGGGACTTCCCCGAGTGGGTCGACATTGATGCCCCGCACCTGAGCATCGAGGACTGGATCAGGCCGGCCGTGCGAACCGCACTCGCGCAGTACACCGAGTGCGCTGCTACCGGTCTCACCTCCGGGCCGCTGCACGGGGACCCGGCACTCGAGGCGTTCTTGTGGGCCCCGGCCAAGCAGCGCTGCGGACTGATCGACTGGTCCAGCGCGATGCACGGGCCCGTGCTGTACGACCTGGCCACGGCCGTCATGTACGTCGGCGGTCCCACCCAAGCGGGCGCATTGCTCGACGCCTACACGCACACCGCCGCACTGCCCGCGGCAGAGATCACGCGCGGCTTGGACGTGCTGCTGCGGGTGCGCTGGGCCGTGCAGGCGGACTACTTCTCCCGCCGCCTAGCCGCCGACGACTGCACGGGCATCAGCGAACCAGCCCAGAACCTCGTCGGGCTGCACGACGCACGCGACTACTTCAGCTCCGATGGCTAAGTCGTCAGGCGTCGAGGGCAACGCCCCAACCCACGCATTCGCCGCCGCGCCGGTCAGCCGGGCCTCACCATGCCGCGGTCGGATCGCGCCCGCCGGTGCTCGGTCATGCCGCGGTCCGCGCGACCCCATCAGGTAGTGCCGCTGCGAGGCCGGGCTCTGAGTAGCCTCGTACTCGTGTCCGGCAAGTCGGAGCGACGAGCAGCGCGCTCCGTGGTCGCGGAGTACCACCAAGCGCAGTTGGGAGACCTTGTCGCCCACGTTGGGGAGGCCGTCGATCGCTACCGTGCCGGCGCCCTTGACGCCTTCGACGTCGATCACGTTCTCTTCCAGTACTCCCGGGCGGCGAAGGAGCTGTGGAAGTTCTGCAACCACCTCCCGGTGGAGATTGCAGCGGCGATGATCCGGGAGGAACCAGCACACGACTGGTGGGAACGCGGTGCTCCAAGAGAGCGCTGAAGACGGGCTGCCGTACAGCTCCTGACGCGCTCCACATGCCGCGCTGCGGGCCTCCTGTGCTGCCGATGGCCGCGCGGGAGGTGCGGAGTCCAGCGAGATGGCCCTGAAGGGGCGCCAACGGGCTCGTCGGCTACCCGGCCGGCGGGGCGGCGCGGGCCCACGGTGTGGCCAGTGCTGCGCGCACGGATGTCCAGCGGTCCAGGGCCGCCCGCACGTCCGCCCGCTGCTCTTGGTGCAGCGCGGCGTCGTACGCGCGCTCCAGGACGTCGTCCAGCATGGTTTGCCGTCCGGTACGCACGGACTCCAC
>DATFPQ010000060.1:0-20392 GCA_035264765.1 Actinomycetales bacterium
TCCTCGCTGTGCCGCCAGGTCGACTCGCCGGAGACTGCCTCGACATCGCGCAGCAGCAGGCCCCACGCCGAGCCGTCGTCCGGCACCGCGGCGTCCGGCAGTGCGGCGTCCGGCAGTGCGGCGTCCGGCAGTGCGGCGTCCGGCAGTGCGGCGTCCGGTATGGCGGCGTCCGGCATCGCCGCGCCGGGCACGGCGTCACGGACCGGGCGATGAGTGGCAACGGAAGCACCGACCGGCACCGCGTTGGGCGCGGTGCCCGACCCGGCGTCTGAAGGTGGCCGCTGCTTCATGCCATGGAACCTACAAGCCACCACCGACAGTCCCGGGCCAGCCCGGATCGACTGTGCCGCAGCACTAGCCCTGTGGATGACCTCCGCACGACAAGGGTTCGATGTGCTACATCGAGCCATCACGTCAGAATGGAGGCTTCTTCCCGCTGAGCGGGAACAACCTCCCGACCTGCGAGCCCACCCGCCCGGCCCCCTTGAGGTTCAGCTTCAGGCGAGGATCCGGGCCGCGGCAGGGTGCGACGGCCAGCGCGCCGCCAGCGCTGGCCCCTCCTCCTTGCTCTCGGCCGTGGCGAGCGAGCGGAGCAGGAGGCTGGCGTCCGGCACGGCGCAGTCGGTCTGGGCGAGCTTCGACCTCGTCGAGGCCGCGGTGCACAGGGACCGGCAGGACGGCGCCATAGCGAACGTGGGGGCGATGCGAGCGTCTGCCATCGCTCGGCCGTCCCGCGCCCGGCTCCGAGCGTGGCCCCGGCAACCGCGGTCGCCGCTGTGGACGCCGGATCACCCGACGTGCTAGCCCGGTGCAAAGCCTCGACGCGGTCCAGCGATGGCCGTGCCAGGTCCGCCCGAGTCGAACTGGCCTACCGGGGGCGGGGGCTGCCGTCTTCGACGCGGGCCAACCCCACGCGACCGCCTCATGATCGGCGACCGGCTGTTCCTGTCGTGGCCGAGTCCCCCGCTGTACCGGAGGACCCGGCTCCGGGGGTTCTCGCGGCCGCCCTGCACGACGCATCTGAATTTCCACGCCGGAGCCGCTGACTCCGCCATGACCGCCGCCGAGGTTCTGAGTCGCGGCTCCGACCCGCTCCTCGGCCGCGTGCTACACGGACAGAAAGGCGGTCACCTCGGCGGCGAACTCGTGCGGGTACTGGAACAGGAAACCGTGGTTGGCGTCGGGGTAGATGGACAACCTGGCGTCCGGGAGGTGGCCGGCCAGCAGGTAGGAGTTGACGGTCGGGACCATGACGTCGTTGTCGCCGTTGGCAACGAGCGTCGGCGCGCTGATGTTGGCCAGCCGTGCGAGCTTGGCGAAGTCGCGTACTCCCCACTCGATGATGGCCGCGGCCTGTGCGTCCCGGGCGGCGAGGTCGGGCGTGGTGTCGCGGCCCTCGGTTCGAGTGAAGATCCGGCCTACGAACTCCTTGCCCTTGGCCTGGCTCGCCTCCGACGGGGTGAAGAAGAGGTACAGGATGTCCTCCGCTCCCTGCACGTCCTTCATCGCGTGAGCGCGGGCTTCGTCGGCCCAGCCGTGCA
Organism: Actinomycetales bacterium; assembly: GCA_035264765.1. Classification (GTDB taxonomy): domain Bacteria; phylum Actinomycetota; class Actinomycetes; order Actinomycetales; family Angustibacteraceae; genus DATFPQ01. The sequence goes on from DATFPQ010000060.1 coordinate 1,542, forward strand.
TCTCCCGACCACCCTGGGGTCCCGTTCCCGCCAGGATCACTCGGCGCGCGAGCTGCGGGCGCTGAAGAGCGACCTCCTGCGCGACGAAACCGCCGATCGAGAAGCCGAAGAGGTCGACCTCGGTGAGGCCCAGCGCGTCTACGAAGGCCAGCGCGTCGCGACCGTGCTCCTGGAACGACGTCGGAACTGTGCCGCTGGACAGGCCCACCCCGCTCGCGTCGAAGAGGAGAACCTCATGCTGAGCCGCCAGGTCGTCGACCAGGGCCGGATCCCAGTTGTCGAGGTTGCCCCGGAAGTGCTGGAAGAAGACGACCGGAACGGTGCCGGGCTTCCCGAACCGGCGGTACGCGTACGTCGTCCCGTTGGCGCCGTCGATGGTCAGGTTGGGCGCGGTGTACTGGGAGATCGTCACTGGCCCTCGCCGTCCCTGACCACGACGCGGTGGGCGGTGCCGTTGAGCTCGAGTGTGCGAGCCGCCCGGAAGGGCGACCTGGAGCTGCGCTGGCCGTGCCGGTCGAGGACCAAGGGAATCAGGTCGCTCATGGCGGTCCTCCTCTTCGGGCCACGCAGGTCGTCCGCGTGGAACCTCACCGTTGCGGGTCGGACGTGGCCTCGCGCCCGTAGGAGGCCCTGGTCCGTCCCGTTCCAGGCGGCTGAGAACGCCCCGCATGGCAGCCACGGCAGCGGGTAGAGGCGGGGCCTGAGACACAGGCGACTCAGAGGGAGGCCACCATGACCACACCGACCGGCGGGGGTTTCGTCCCACCAGCGGCCGCAGCCGCAGTTGCGGGGGCCGCCGGGAGCGATGCCGACGCTGACGACGCGACGACCGGCACGACCGAGGGTGGCGTCCCAGTCGGCGAGGCCGACCGCGAAGCCGACGCCCAGCGCAGCGGGGCCGACGTCGACGACACCCCCGCCCTCGGCGAGGGCCTGAGCGTGACGGACGACACCGACGCCGGCGCACAGTCCGACGACGGAGTTCCGGTCGGCCGCGCCGACGCAGATGCGGACCGGGCGAGGTCTGGCGCGGACGACGAGGAGTAGCGCCGGGCGCGTGCGGGGGCAGAGCACGCCCGCCGACAGGAGGGTTTGGACCTCTTAACCTTCGAGGTCCGACCCTCCGTCGCGGTCGTCCCCGGGCTTGACGTCCGGATCAGCGAGGTCGACCACCCGTAGCAGCGCGACGGCGCTGGCCACGCAGGGACCCCTCGACCGCCTGGTGGCCGCGGCACAGCGTCCGATGTCCCACAATGGCCCCGTGTCCGATGCGCAGGATTGGGCCCGGCGCCGCCGGGACGCCGCTGCGGCGCAGGGGGACCGGCTGGCGCGCGCCCGGGCCGTGGAGACCGAGCGGGCCCGCGAGCTGATCCTGGGGTTCGTCGCCGAGGCTCACCGGCGTGGCGTCACACCAGGACCGCTGCTGGCCCGCGCGGGGGATGCGAAGGCCACTGCCCGCACCGGCCTGGTGGGGTGGTACCTGAAGCGAGACGGCTCCCTCGGCGTGACGACGGACGGGAGCTACTACCTCCTGGTGCGGCCGTTGCCCCTGAAGGCGCGCCTGCTTGGTGTCACCCTGCAGCCGACCGACCCGCCGTTGCAGGTCGGGGCTGGCGGCCGCGACGGCGAGTCCATCGCTCTGGACCAGCTGCTTGCCATGCGCCTGGACGCCGGGGACGACTGGCCGGTCCACCGCGGCTGACACCCGTTCATCAAAACCGCGTGGCGGCGGACCACCCTGGCCGCGCGGGTACAGTTCCCTGGCTCGCGTACCGCGTCGACGCACGATCACCGAGAGGGGCCCTGTTGTGGGGGAGGCGGCAACTCCGGATCCGAAGTCGGAGGTCCTGCGGGTCGGCGTCATCGGCGCGGGGACCATCAGCGGCGAGTACAGCCGTTCGCTGGCGCGGCTGCCGCAGGTGCGGGTGGCCGCCGTCGCGGACCTCGAAGTGACCCGTGCGCAGACGCTGGCCGATGACCACCCCGGCGCGCGTGTCCTGCCCTTCCCGGACCTGCTGGCCGCGGACGACGTCGACGTCGTCCTCAACCTCACGCTCCCCGCGCAGCACGCCGACGTCGCACTCGCCGCCCTCGCAGCGGGCAAGCATGTCTACGGCGAGAAGCCGCTCGCGGCGTCCCTGCCCGAAGCCCGCGAGGTCGTCAAGGCGGCGACGGCAGCCGGACTCCGCGTCGGTTGTGCGCCAGACACGGTCCTCGGCACCGGGATCCAGACCGCGCGGCACGTCGTCGACTCCGGCGTGATCGGAACCCCGCACGCGGCGACGGCGTTCATGACGACCCCCGGGCACGAGCGCTGGCACCACGCTCCGGACTTCTACTACCAGCCCGGTGGCGGCCCGCTGCTCGACATGGGGCCGTACTACCTGACCACGCTCGTGCACCTGCTCGGCTCGGTCGATCGCGTGGTAGGCGCATCCTCGCGCCCGCGGGCTCGTCGGGTCATCGGGTCCGGGCCGCGAGCCGGCCAGTCGTTCGACGTCACCGTGGACTCCCACGTCACCGGGATCCTGGAGCACTCCTCGGGCGCCCTCTCGACGCTCGTCATGAGCTTCGACACGTGGGCGTCCCGGGCACCGCGCATCGAGGTGCACGGCACCGAGGGCTCACTGGCGGTACCCGACCCGAACCGGTTCGCGGGACCGGTGGAGCTCTACTCGGCGGCTACCGCGCCGCCGCCCCGATCGACTCGGGACGACAACTGGGTCGACGTCGGAGTGCGAGCCGGGTTCGTGGGCTCCGGACGCGGCTACGGCGTCGCCGACCTGGCGCTGGCGGTCGCCGAGGGTCGTCCCCACCGGGCCGGCGACGAGGTGGCCCTGCACGTGCTTGACATTATGGAGTCCATGCAGTCCGCAGCCGATGCGGCCGCGTCGGTGACGCTCACCACGACCTGCGAGCGTCCGGCGGCCGTGGAAGGTCTGGTCAACCTGGTCTGCTGACAGGATGAGCGCGTGGACCTCGACTCGGGCGCCGGCCTGCTGCACCGGCTGACGTCGTACGTGACCGACCGGGAGTGGGACGTCCCGGTCGACGACCCCCGGGTTCGCACAGACCTGGTCCCGAACGACGCCGCCACCCTCCCGCCGCCCATGAAGGGCTACGTCGGCCTCCCGGTGCTGCCGCTGCCACGCGACCTTCCGGACCCGGGACTGCCGGCCACTGCGGCGCTTGCCGGGCAGCCTGCCGCGACGCAACCGTTGGACGCCGCGCAGCTGGGCCGTGTGCTGTTCCTGGGAGCCGGCGTCGTCCGGGTCCTCGGGGGGGACGGACGGCGAACCCTCTTCCGGGCGTCGGGCTCCGCGGGTGCACGCTTCCCGCTCGAGGTCTACGCCAGCACGCACGGCGTCGCGGGTGTCCCCGACGGCGTCCACTGGTACGACGGGCAGGACCACGCGCTGGTGCAGGTAGGGCCCGCCGCCCGTGGCAGCACGACGACGCTGGTCGTGACCGGTGTGCCGTGGCGTACCGGCTGGCGCTATGCCGAGCGTGGCTGGCGACACCTGTACTGGGACGCCGGAACGCTCCTGTCGCAGCTGCTCACGGCGGCCGCGAGTGCCGGATTGCGGCCACGGCTGCGCAGCCTGTTCCCGGACGACCAGGTGCGCCGGCTGGTCGGGGCCGACGGCGTGCACGAGTATCCGCTGGCGCTGCTGTCGTTCGGCGACGACGACCCCGCCGTGCAGCCTGCCGGCCCGGCGGCGTCCGGGGAGCTGCCCCCGGTCGAGCTGCCCCTGTGCACCGCCGCGCAGCGCGCAGGCGACCGAGACGAGCTGGGGACTCCCTGGCCGGAAGGTCCTCCGTTGCAGGACGTCCCTGACTCACCGTCCGTGGACCAGGTGATCCTGCGCCGCGGCTCTCAGCGCCTGATGGACCGCAACCGCACCGTCCCGCCTCCCCTGCTGGAGTGGCCGCTGCGGGCGGCACTGCGTGGCGTCGAGGTTCCGCACTGGGTGGCGGTCCATGGCGTCGAGGGGGTCCTGCCGGGGATCTACCGCTGGCCGGACCTGCAGCGACCGGTGCGCGCCGGAAACCTCCGCGAGGAGCTGCTGCGCGTCTGCCTCGACCAGGGCCTTGCCGGCGACGCGGCGTACGTCGTCATCGCGGCCGCGCCGCTCGCCGGGCTTGACGACCGCGGCTACCGCGACGCGCAGCTCGCGGCCGGCCTGGTGGAGGGGCGGCTGCACCTCGCCGCGTACGCGCTCGGGGTGAGCGCCTCCGGGATGACGTTCATCGACGCGGAGGTGCCCGCGCTGCTGGGCGAGCCCGACGACGTCGCGGCGCTGCTGTTCACCTGCGTGGGCGTCCCCGCGTACGCATCGCGGCGCGGGGGCGCCCCCGGCGCGCCGACGGCTGTCCGTCCGGTCACTCCGCGCCTGGTGCCACCGGAGTGACGAATCCGGGGCGTGTCCTTGGGCCGCGGCCGTAGTGTGCGTGGTCATGGCAGAGACGGTGTTGCGGGTGCGGTTGATCGGTGGGGACCACCTGGACGTCGTCTATGAGGAACCGGACACCGAGGCCGCGGACGAGGTCACGGAGCATGCCATCTCGGCACTGGCGAAGCGCTCCGGCCAGCTGCGTACGCGACACGGTGACCGGGTCCTCGTGCTGTACAGCCGAGGTGTCGCCGCGGTGGAGGTCGCGCCTCGGGGTGCCGTTCTCTGACCACACCGGCGTTCGGAGCTCGTCCCAATCGCGGCGGCCCTATCCACGGCTTTCGCCATGGCGTGCCCCCCGCTAGAGTCCGCTGGCCCCCCCGTGCACCAGCCGACGATGTCTGGAGTCTCGATGCGCTTCAGCGCTCGACCCGTTGTGCTTGCCGCCGTGACGCTCAGCGGCGTCGTCCTACCACTGACCGCCGCGCCGGCGTACGCGCAACGACCGCCGCGGGGAGATGGCGCGCACATCGCCCAGCACTCGCTGCGTAAGGGCGTCACGGACGAGAACTTCTACTTCGTGATGGCCGACCGTTTCGCCAACGGGGACCGGGCCAACGACACGGGCGGCCTGGGCGACGACCGGCTGGTGTCGGGTTTCGACCCGAAGAGCAAGGGCTTCTACAACGGCGGTGACCTCAAGGGGCTGCTGTCCAAGCTCGACTACATCGAGCGCCTTGGTACGGACTCGATCTGGCTGACGCCGAGCTTCAAGAACAAGGCCGTGCAGCTTGAAGACGGTCCGTCCGCCGGCTACCACGGGTACTGGATCACCGACTTCACCCAGATCGACCCCCACCTGGGTACCAACCAGGACCTGGCGGCCCTCGTGACCGCCGCCCACGACCGGGGCATGAAGGTCTACTTCGACATCATCACGAACCACACCGCGGACGTCATCGGCTACCAGGAGGGCGCGCGTACCGCGTACGTCTCGAAGGACCAGAAGCCCTACCGCACAGCCGCCGGGACGCCGTTCGACGACCGCGACTACGCGGGCACGCGGACCTTCCCGCGACTGAGCCCGACGACCTCGTTCCCGTACCGGCCGGTCCTGGAGCCGAGCGAGCGCAACGTGAAGGTGCCGGCCTGGCTCAACGACGTGACGCTCTACCACAACCGTGGGAACACCACATTCACCGGCGAGGACTCCCAGTACGGGGATTTCTTCGGCCTCGACGACCTGTTCACCGAGAACCCCAAGGTCGTCAACGGCTTTGTCGACATCTACAGCGCCTGGATCCGCGACTTCGGGATCGACGGTTTCCGGATCGACACGATGAAGCACGTCAACGACGAGTTCTGGCAGAAGTTCGGCCCGGGAATCGTGAAGTACGCCCGAGCGCACGGCAAGCCGGACTTCTTCATGTTCGGCGAGGTCGCGCTCGACGGCACCGACGCCGCCGCGAAGGCCTTCACGTCGCACTACACCACGCACGACCGCATGCAGGCGGTGCTGGACTTCCCGTTCAAGGACGCGGCGCGGAACTTCGCCTCACGCAGCCAGGACAACAGTCAGCTCGCGACGTTCTTCGCCAACGACGACTGGTACACCGACGCGGACTCCAACGTCTACGAGCTGCCGACGTTCCTCGGCAACCATGACAACGGGCGCATCGGCTTCTTCCTCAACGCCGACAACCCGGGGGCGGGAGACACTGAGCTCGTCGCGCGCGACCGGCTGGCGCATGAGCTGATGTACTTCTCCCGTGGCAACCCCGTCGTCTACTACGGCGACGAGCAGGGCTTCACCGGCGACGGTGGCGACCAGCTGGCACGGCAGACGATGTTCGCCAGCCAGGTCCCCGAGTACCTCGATGACGACCTGCTCGGCACGACGGCAACCCACGCCCAGGACAACTTCGTCCGCAGCCACCCGCTCTACCGGACCATCCGCCGGCTCGCCTCCGTCACCGAACGCCACCCGGCACTGCGCAACGGAGCTCAGCAGGTGCGATACGCCTCCCAGGGTCCGGGAGTGTTCGCCTTCTCCCGGATCGACCGCACGGCCCAGCGGGAGTACGTCGTCGCCCTGAACAACAGCGAGTCGACCAGCACGGCCGCCGTGCCGACTTACGGCGGTCGAAAGTTCCACCGGGTCTACGGCGACGCCCAGCGGACGCTCCGGACCCGACGGGACGGCTCGCTGCGGCTGACCGTGCCGCCGCTGTCCGCGGTGGTCTACAAGTCCACGCGCAGGATCCCGCGCTCGCACGCGGCACCTGCGATCACGCTCGCGCAGCCGGCTCCGTCCGAGGTCTCGCACGGCAGGATGCACGTCGCGGCGGATGTGGCGGGCTCCTCGCTGTACGAGGTGACGTTCCAGGCGAAGGTCGGCCGCGGACCGTGGAAGTCGATCGGCACGGATGACTCGGCCCCGTACCAGGTCTTCCATGACACGAGCAGCTACCGGACCGGCACGCCGCTGCGATACCGCGCCGTCGTCCTGGACAACCGCGGCCACACGCGACTGAGCCGCACCCGCGCCGCCACCGTCCCGTTGCCCACGATCGAGGTCAGCGCACCGGCCGACGGGGGCACCGTCACCAGCATCGACCCGGTGACCGTGAGCGCGACTCCGGACCCCGAGCGCGCGACGCAGTCGGTCCGGTTCGAGCGCAGCGTCGGCGGCGGCGCCTGGCGGTCCATTGGGACCGACAGCTCCTCTCCGGCCTTCACCGTCAGCGACGACGTCTCCGACCTGCCCATCGGGTCTCAGGTTCGCTACCGCGCCATCCTGCTCGAGCCCGGTTCCCTGCCGGTGACAAGTGCCCCCGTGACGGTCACCACCGCCGAGCCCAAGCCGGCCAGGGACCACGTCACGGTGGCGGGAGACCTGCAGAGCGAGATGGGGTGCACCACCGACTGGGACCCCGCCTGTGCGGCCAGCCGGTTGGCCTTCGACCGCACGGACGGGCAGTGGCACGGCACGTTTGCCCTCCCCGCGGGTAGCTACCAGTGGAAGGTCGCGATCAACGACGCCTGGACCGAGAACTACGGCGAGGGTGGAGCCTCGGGGGGCTCGAACCTCGCGCTGACCGTCCCCTCCGGGGGAGGGACGTACCGGTTCACCTGGAACCAGGTCAACCACGCGCCCTCCGTGACGCGGGTTTCCTGACCTCGCAACGGGCACCGCGGTACGGCGACACGGCCCGGCGCGGCCACAGGTGGATGGCCACTCTCACGTGGCAGCCTCCTGTGGTCGCGCCTAGGCTCCCCGCATGTGGGTTTTCCTGAGCACAAGGCTGCGTCGCTGGCTCCTCTTCACCGCCGTGCTGCCGCTGGTGGGACTGCTCGCGCGCTCCGCGGCCGACCGTGTTGAGCGACGCCGGGGACCCAGCACGCTGACGCGCGGCCTGCGCCACCTCGGCGCGCTTGACCGACGGGCGCGCCGACGCGGCCGGTGATCCTCTACCCGGCGACGCCGGTGCCAGGCGCACGGCACGACAACTGTTGTAGTGGACGTCGAGGTCAGTCCGGGAAGATCTCACGGACGACCGCGTGGTCGGAGTCGCCGAGCCCACGGTCGACCACCTCGGCGAACAGGCTGGTGACGACGTCCAGGAGCGGCGTTCGCGCGCCGAGCTCTGCCGCCACCTGACCGGCGTAGCGCAGGTCCTTGAGCTGGTTCAGGGCGCTGCCGCCGAGGGGGTAGTCGCGCCGGAGCATCTTCTCGCCCTTGAGGTCCAGGACCGCGCTGGCGGCCAGCCCGCTGCCGAAGAGCCCGAGCAGCGCCTCCTCGTCCAGCCCCGCGTGCCGGGCGAGCCCCAGCGCCTCGCCAAGGGCGGTGAGCGTGCCGGCGACGACGAGCTGGTTGCAGAGCTTGGCGACCGTGCCGGCACCCAGGGGGCCCAGGTGGGCGACCCGGCCGCCGATCGCGTCCAGCACCGGTGAGACCGTGGCGAAGGCCGCCTCGGATCCGCCCACCATGATGCTCAGGGTCGCCTCCCGGGCGCCGCGGTCTCCGCCGCTCATGGGCGCGTCGACGACGTCGATCCCGACGGCCGCGGCCCGGCCGGCGAAGTCGCGCACCTTCTCCGGTGACGTCGTGCTCAGAATCGCGAGCACGGACGTGCCCGCGGCCGCCCAAGCGGCCAGCACCCGGGGAGGGGCGACGAGGTTCAGCTGGTCGACGTCGGGAAGGACGGACAGCACCACGTCGGCACGCAGCTGCGCCGGCTCGAGGGGCGTGGCGGCGACGCCGTGAAACGCCTCGGCCTTGGCCCGGGTCCGGTTCCACACGGCGACGGGGAACCCCCCGGACACGAGGTTGCGGGCGATGGGTTCCCCCATGGGGCCGAGGCCCAGCACGCCGACGCGCAGGGCACCGTTCGCGGTCGGCGGCATGGTGCCTCCTTCGTCCAGCGTCGTCGGTCGAGCCCGGGTCCGTTCCGCTAGCTGAGTGCGCCGCAGCTGGGTGCCGGAGCCACTCCACAGCCCAAGGGCCCAACCGTCTACCGATGCAGATCATTGCGGAATCGCCAAGAGAACGCCGTCGCGGCTGCCTGAGTCGACGCGGTCGGGAGCCTCTGCAGCCGTTCGAGTGGCAGTGGCGTGGCATGGAGATGGACAGAGCGCGCCGTCGTTCAATAGTGGCCAGACCGGCACAAGCTGGGCGACGCTGGGCCCATGGCCGACGACACCGCTGCGGGCTCGTCCGCGTCCGACGCAGGCGTCGGGGACATCGCGGTGCAGGGGGAGTGGGACAGGCGGTACGCCGACCGGGAGCAGCTGTGGAGCGGCCAGTCCAACGGCGCGCTCGTGGCCGAGGTCGCCAGCCTCATGCCAGGGCGGCTGCTCGACGTCGGCTGCGGCGAGGGCGCGGATGCCGTCTGGCTCGCGAGACGCGGCTGGGACGTGACCGCGCTCGACGTCACGGGCGTGGCGCTGGAGCGGGCGCGCGTCGTTGAGGCGGCAGGGGCACGTCGAGTGCGCTGCGACGGATGTTGAGGTCGAGGTGACTGCGGACTCGGAGCCGACGATCAAGCCGCTGACAGCGCAGCTGTGGCCGGCGTTCGTCGAGCTTTTGGACCAGGGCGGTCCGGCGGGCCGGTGCTGGTGCATGGCGCCGCGGATCGGCACTGAGTACCGGCGGCGTTCCCCCCAGCGGAACCAGGCCGACTTCGGCGAACTCGTCGAGCAGGGACCGCCTCCCGGGCTGCTGGCACAACGCAACGAGGTTGCGGTCGGTTGGTGTGCCGTTTCCCCGCGGGAGGCGCTGCCCGCCTTCGACCGCGGCCTGCGCACCAAGCGTCTGGATGACCAACCGGTGTGGGTCATCGCCTGCCTGTACGTGCGGAAGGGGCACCGTCGACAGGGCCTGTCCTCGGCGTTGATCGCAGGGGCAGTGGATCTAGCGCGCGCGGCGGGTGCGCCCGCGGTGGAAGCCTTTCCCCTCGACAGCAGCGTCTCACCGAGCGCGACGAGTACCGGATACGCGTCGACGTTCGCGGCGGCAGGATTCGTGGAGGTCGCCCGTCGGTCGCCGGCGCGCCCGGCCATGCGACTCAGCTTCTGACTGGGGCCCGCCCCGTCATGGCGCAGGTCGGACTGTTCAGCCCGCTCGCGTCTGGTCGGAGCCCGTCGCCCGGATGGTCACCGTTCCAGCCACGCCGTCCACGGTGACCGTGTCGCCCGAGGCGATCCGCTCGGTGGCGTCGGGGACGCCGACCACGGCCGGGATCCCGTACTCGCGGGCGACCACAGCGCCGTGCGAGTTGGCACCGCCCATCTCCATCACGAGACCTCCGGCGGTGAGGAAGAGCGGAGTCCATCCGGGGTCGGTCGAGGGGCAGACCAGGACGGCGCCCGGCTCGAACACGGCGCGGCCCGGTTCGAGCACGACGGCGGCGGTCGCCGTCACGGTCCCGGCCGACGCCGGGGTTCCCAGGAGCGCACCGCTGGGCACCGTGGCCGCAGCAGCCGTCGCCTCCGGCTCGGTGCCGTCCGACAACAGCACCCGGGGCAGGTGCTTGCGCGGCAGCTCCCGCTCGTACTCCGCCCGTCGTTCGGCGACCCGGGCTCGTAGGTCCGCGCCGTCTAGCGCCGACCGGACCTCGTGCAGGTCCAAGAAGAAGACGTCGTCGGCGCTGCCGAGCAGCCCGCGGCCGGCCAACTCCTCACCGATGGTCTGCAGCTCATGGCGCACCCCGGCCAGCATGGAGACGAGGTAGAACTTCGGCAGCTCGCGCATCCCGACCAGTGCCCGGGACCGGTTCAGCGCGAAGCGCACGACGTGGCCTCGCAACCCGCGTCGGCGGTGCGCCAGCTCCTCGACCTTCGCTTCGGCCTCCCGCTCACCCCTCGCGAAGACGACGTCCGGGGCCGCGGCTGGGTCGGTCAGCCGCAGGTACGTCCCGAGCACCTGGAAGACGTAGGTCGGGTCCTCCGACCAGCGCCGAAGCCCCAGATCGATCTCGGCGACCGCCCGATCGCCGTACTGAGCCAGAAAGGCGCGGAGTCCTCGTTGCAGGGCCGAGGGGAGGGCGCCGCGACCAAACCGAAGCGCCAGCTCCTCGGGAGGCGTGCTGTCGAGAACGGCCTTGGTCTCGGCATCGGCGCGCACCTGCACAACAAGCTTCCACAGCGCCAGATCCATGGCGGTCGTGACGTTGTCGGGCAGACTCCGCAGGACGACCGGCAGCTCCCCGGGATGCAGCTCCTTACCCAGCAGCCCGACCGCCAGCCCGAGCGTGGCGAACCCGGCGGCCGCCCCGGGCAGCATCTGCAGCGCCATTGGCGCGAACTCGCGAGTGAGGAGCCGTTCGACGTGATTGAGTCGCTCGCCCGGCGTCGCGTCGGGCGCGGCCCGTGCACCATCGCGAAGGGCATTGCCGGCGGCCTGCGCTGTGCGTTGTGCGCAAGGCGGGTCGGCTACCGCGCGAACCAGGCGCACCGGCAGCCGGTGCCTGACCAGCACCGCCGCGAGTCGCCGCAACGCCTTAGCCCGGGAGGACGGCTGGAGCGCGAACCGCGGGTCGGGGGTGAGCGACCGCAGCACGACGGCGGACCTCGCCTCCATCAGGTCGAGCAGCCGAGGGACGACGGCTCGCCCCAGCCTGCTGCACAGCGCAGGGGTGACGTCGAGAAATACCCGGCCCGCTGCGACCGTGAGGGCCGGCGCCCCCAGCAACGGGTCGCGGACGGGAATCCTCCACAGCCGGGCCACTGACGTCGAGACCGCACGGATCCCGGCGATCCCCATCGGTGTCAACGGACGGTAAACGCCCTGGGCGACGCTGAAGCTGAAGAACGCACGGAACCCGTCGCGGCCCACCGGTACCGGGAACAGTGTCGTGATCGGGCGCGACTGGGTGATCCAGACCCGGTCACTGTCGTCGACCGCCCACTCGATGTCCTGCGGTGCGCCGAACCGCTGCTCCACCTCGGCTCCGAGGCGGGCCAGCGAGCGCAGCTGCTCGTGGGTCAGGCATGGCGCCGCGTGCGGGGCGGACGCCTGCTCGAGGTGCTCGACACCACCACCGGAAACCGCTTGCACCACGACCCGGCGGTCACCGAGCCGCTGCTCCAGGATCGTCCCGGACGCGACGTCGACCACGAAGTGGTCCGGGTTCACTGCTCCGGAGACGACGGCCTCGCCAAGGCCGGGGCTGGCATCGACGACCGCCTCGCGCCGCCGCCCGGTGACCGGGTTGGCGGTGAACAACACCCCCGCGACCTGGGCCGGCACCATCTGTTGGACCACCACCGCCAGCCGCACCGCGGCGTGGTCAATGCCGTGCGCGGCCCGATAGATCACCGCGCGGTCGGTCCACAGGGACGCCCAGCAGCGACGGACCGCATCGAGCACCGCGTCCTCGCCGACCACGTTGAGGAACGAGTCCTGCTGACCCGCGAAGCTCACGGACGGCAGATCCTCGGCGGTGGCCGAGGACCGCACCGCGACCGACCCGGTCGCGGTCCCCCGCACGACCTCGGCGACGTCGTCCGGCACCCTGGCCCCCACGACCCGGGCCCGGGCCCGTGCCGCCAACTCCGCCAACCGCGCGGTGTCGTGCGGCTTGGTGGCCGCGAGGTCCGCGATGACGTCGTCGAGCGCGGCGCCGACCGCCCGGGAGTACGCGACGGTGGTCAGGCAGGCACCTGGAGGGACCGGAAAGCCCGCACGCATCAGCACGCCGAGGTTGGCCGCCTTGCCACCCACAAGCGCCAGCTCCTCCGGCGCCGTGAGCAGGTTGACCAGCAGTGGTTCCGGCTCCAGCACGGCCCCGCCTCTCAGCGGCCGGGCTGTCGCACAGTATCGCGCACGAACACGTCGGGCGCGCCGTTGTGGTCGTCGGGCACAAGGTTGTCAGCCGCGGAGTCGAACGCCACCTGGTGCCCGTTCACGCTGAGCGCAGGCCGGGAGCTCCTGCGGTTACCGGGGGTGCCCTGAGCGTTCACGGATGCCGGATGCGTCGTCTTCCTGCGGACGTCGTGGACGTAGACCTGCTCGACCGGCCCAGCCGGTGACGACGGCGAGCCGAGGTTCGTGGCGTCGGACGTGAAGGCGACGTACCTGCCGAACGCGGACACTGTCGGGTTGGTGCTGGCGCCGTTCACCTCGTCGCCGGCGCTGGTCATCGAGACCCGCGTGATGCTTCCGGTGCGCAGGTCGCTCAGGAACACGTCGGCGGCGTCGTTGGTGTCACCAAGGACGAGGTTGGTGGCCGTGGAGACGAAGGCGACGAACCGCCCGTCGGCGGAGATGCGCGGTACGCCCGTCGGGCCGTTCGGGAGCGCCCCGTTGCTGGTGCGCTGGATCACGTGCTCCGTGGTTCCGCGGCGCCGGTCACGCACGAACAGGGCGCCGTTGGTCGTCCCTCCTGGCCCGAGCCTGGAGCTGGAGTTGAAGAACGTCACCCAGCGCCCGTTGCCGCTGATGTCGGGTTCGGTGGAGTCGCCGGTCGCCTGCCGTTCGTCGTCGCCGAGCGACACGCGGGAGGTGACGCCGCGTCGGACGTCGTGGACAAAGACGTCCAGCGCGCCGTTGGTGTCACCCGGAACGAGGTTCGTTGCCTGGGACAAGAACACCACCTGTCGGCCGTTGGCCGAGATGCGAGGCAGCCCGCTGAAGCCGTTGCCCTCCACGCCGTGCGGTCCGACCGACACGCGACGGGTAGTGCCGCGGCGTAGGTCACGGACGAACACGTCCGAGGCAGCGTTGCGGTCACCGGGCACCAGATTGCTGGCGGTCGATGCGAACACCATGAAACGGCCGCCGGCGGAGATGCCGGGACGGTCGCTGCGGCCGTTCGGCCGCGCCCCAGCCGCAGCCTGCGACACCAGCTTCGTCTCGCCGGTTCGCTGGTTGCGCACGTACACATCCGCCTCGCCGGGCGAGTCCAGCCCACCCAGATTGGCCGCCGACGAGGTGAAGGCGACGTAGCGCCCCCTGGCCGAGATCGCGCCTTCCTCGCTGGCCCCCTGCCCCTGGCCGCCCGCCGAGTTCCGCGAGTCCAGCGTCGTGACGGCATCCCGCCATGGCGATCGGGCCGGGCCGGTCATCCCGGCCGAGGCACCGGCCTGCGCGGGACCGGGGACCGAGATCAAGGCGGCCCCCAGGACAGCGGGGACCAGACCGGCGAGGCGGGTGGCGGACAGGTGCGACATGGCAGCTCCCGGGCGATGGGGCATCCCTGGTCCGACCGTACGACCCACCTCGGTCCGCCGACAGGGCCAATCCGATCCTCAGGCAGCGCGTCGGCGGTTCGACCATGACGCAGGCAGCTGGTCGCCCAGTACAGGTTGACCGCGGAGCCAACCGCCGCAGCGGTCAGTGCGTCGGCCTGCGCCGAAATCGAGGGATGCGATCCAGGCGTGTCGTCACGGTGATCGTGGTCGGCCCGTGGACCAGGCTGCCGTCGTCGGACTGCCACGTGCCGCCGGGGAGCTGCACCTCTCGGGTGGTCGCCCCCCGGTGCAGCACCGGCGCGACCACGAGGTCCGGGCCGAGGAAGAACTGGTTGGTGACGGCCTCCGTCCCGGCGGCGTGGTACGCCATCGGGCGCAGGATCGGCTCGCCGGTGCGGGCTGCGTGGTCGACGAGGTCTAGCAGAAGGGGCATCAGGTCCTGGCGGATCTGGACGGCGCGGGCGACGGCGGCGCGGTGGTGGTCGTCGAGGACGCGGGCCGGGGACAGGGAGAACTGCATCATCGGGGCAAGGGCGGCGACCTGCGCGTAGCGCACGAAGAACTCCTGGTCGACCGCGCCGGCGCGGCTGACCGCGCCGAGCTCGCCACCGCCGATCATGTCGGCGCAAGTGAAGGGGTGCCCGATGAGACCCTGGGCGATCAGCTCGGGGATGAGGGACTCGATACCCTCGGGCCCCCAGGCCGGCGGCTTGTCGTGCAGACGCTGCGCGAGCGGCTGGCCGCCCATCTTCCAGCACGCCCGGTACTCGTTGAACGGGTAGCGCAGTCCTAGGCGTGCCCACGCCTCGCAGAGGTCGACCGGCTCGACGCCGGCCGCCGTCCGGTCGTCGGGCCGGTAGTCCCTCAGGTCGCCGGCGTCGAACTTGAACCCGTCCACGCCCGTCTCGGCGACGAGGGCGTCCAGCTCCCCCCAGAACCACTCGACGGTCTGCGGATTCGTGACGTCGAGGAGGGCGCTGTAGCCGTTCCACCACCGTCGCACCGCAGTCTCGCCGTTTCGGTCGCGCAGGAGCAGCCCGCGCCCCTCCAGCCTGCGGAAGGTCGCCGAGTCGGGGCTGACGAAGGGAACGACCCACAGCATGAGCGAGCAGCCCCAGGTGTGCAGCCGCTCGACCATCGCCCCCGGGTCGGGAAAGCGGGCGGGGTCGAAGTGCCACGTCCCGTAGTCCGGTGACCAGCAGTCGTCGATCATGACTACGCCGGCCGGCATCCCGTCGTCCAACAGTTGACGCGTGTACGCCAGGACGCCCTCCTGGGTGGGGGAGTAGGGCATCTGAATCCAGGTGTTGTACTGCGGCCCGGTGAACAGCTCACGGGAAGGGGCCCGTCCGGACGCCGGGAAGAACCGCGACGAGGCCGCCCGGAACCCCTCACTGAGCGAGGCGCCGCCACGGCCGAGCACCACGTCTCGGCCGGTCACCCGTAGCCGGCCGTCGTCGAAGGCGTAGGCGAATGGGCGCTCGGACCACACCACACGCCCGGTGCTGGACAGCAGCAGCGGTGCACTCTGGTTGGCGCCCGTGAGCGCGTCATGCGCCGCGCCGGCCGTGCGTGCCAGGTCCCGGGCGTGCGGGCGGTCGCCGAAGGGCATCTGCCGGCCGTCCGCCACCGCCCCGCCCCACCAGCACTCCCCGCGCTCGAGGCGGACATCGAGCTGGTCGCTCGTCGTCTGCACGGTCCAGACCATGCCGGGCTCGTCCAGCGTCGAGGTCATGAGGTGATTCTGCTCGAATGTCGTCTCCGGAGCGTCCAACGCAACGTCAGCAGTCGCGATCCATCGGGACACACCAGTTGCAGCGGCGGCGCTTGCACCCGGGACCGATCGAGCCGGCGTCGGGGTTCCGTGTCGCTGGGGCCGCGGAGCAGACTGGGTATCGGTCCGTGCTGCTGGCACCCACCCGTCGACGGAGGACGTGAGGACCCATGACGACCAAGACGTGGACCGTGCAGCTGACGCTCGACGAGGAGGGCGACGACACGCGCGCCGACGCGACGCTCGATCTGAACGGCGCGATGGAGGTCCGCGGGCACGGCGTCAGCCGGCGCAACCCGCGGGACGAGTCGGAGCCGAGGATCGGCGACGAGCTGGCGGCGGCTCGGGCGCTGTCGGACCTGGCGCACCAGCTGCTGGCCGCGGCGGCGACGGACATCGAGTCGAAGACGCACGTGCCGGCCCGCTCGTTGCAGCTCTGAGTCGCTGGGCGGCCCTCGCCCAGGGTGGTCGGGGCTACGGCGGTCAGCTACTTACGCGCAGCCGGTGACCACGGTGAGCGCGCACGGCCGGGCGGACGGGAAGCGGCAGGCGGGTCCACGCAAGCTCGAACCCCTCTCCCTCCGGAAGGGCCCGCCAGCGCCGGTCCGCGTCGGTGAGGGCGGCGCCCACGGGGGTCCGCAGGTGCGCAGCCCACAGGTCCTGGTGGTGCTGCACCGTGCGCTCTGCCTGCTCCAGCTCGGCGCGGTTCGCGACGATGACGGCGCGTCCCGGGCGGGTGGGGCGTCGGCCGGAGCTGCGGAAGATCGCGCCGTGGGCCACCAGGTTGAAGAACCCGCCGGCGATCGCGAGCTCCCGTTCGACGACGAACGTCGCCAGGTCGTGGGGGATGCGCATGGTCCCGGCCATGTGCGACACGGCGAAGGGCTTGCGGTCACGAGCCCGGGCGGTGACCACGCAGTGGTTGTGCGTCGTCTTCTCGAACCGAACGGTCATTCCGGAGCCGCTCACGGGTGCCACCGTATGCCTGCCGCGCCGACGTCAGCGACAGGTTTCGTGGCTGAGCCGGGAAACGGTTGTCCAGCGGAGCGAGGGCCGGCCGCGGGTCGCACGCGGCCGGCCCTCGGACGGTAGGCGGAGGTCAGCGGACGGTCAGTGTGAGCGTGGGCGAGGAGGCCGCCTTGCGCTTGTCCGAGGCCGGCAGGTGCACGCGGTACTTGTTCACGGCCTTGACGGTGGGCTTGATCGTGAACTTGTACGTGCCGGACTTGGTCACCTTGGTGGAGGCCCAGGTGTGCCAGGCGCCGGAGTAGTACCCCTGACGGTAGACCGTCTGGCCGGCGACGACGGGGGTCACGGAGCCGCGCAGGGTGACGGCGCGGCCGCGCTTGATGGATGCGGCCGAGAGCTTTGCGGTGACCTTCGGTGCAGGGGTCGACGCCGGCGCCGCGATGTTCGCCAGCTTGCGCAGGTCGACCAGGCTGCCGTTGTAGCGGTTCATGTCGGCCTGGCCCGCGATGCCCGGGACCGTGCTGGTGGAGCTGTACTGCCAGAAGGTCCACCGGCTCCACGCCGGCATGGCCGGCCTCGACGCGCTGGTGTACGAGGCGATCCACAACGGGTATCCGGTGAACGCCGTGCTGCTAGCCATCGCCGTCCGCCAGAAGTACGGGTAGGTGTAGAGAATCGGCGTGCGGCCGGTGAGTCGGCGGGTCTCTTCCAGGAACTGCCGGGCCCAGGTGGAGAGCTGCGTGGGGGTCAGCCCGCCGCTCTGCTCGAGGTCCAGCACCGGCGGTAGGTCTCCGGGGGCCTGGGCCTTCCCGGAAACCGCGATGAAGCGGCGGGCCTGGGACACGGCGGAGCCGACGGAAGGCCTGGCGAAGTGGTAGGCGCCGCGCAGCAGTCCGGCGTTGCGCGTGCCCGCCCAGTCGGAGACGAAGTACGGGTTGGTGTAGCTCGCGCCCTCGGTCGCCTTCACGAAGGCGAAGGAGTGCCCCGAGGCCTTGACTGCGGCCCAGGACAGCGGCGCGCCATGCTGCCAGCGGGAAACGTCCGGTCCGGTCGGGTTGGTTGCGGCGGATGCGGGGGTCGCTGCCGTGAGGCACAGCGCGCTGACAGCGACGGCACCGGCGAGGCGCTTGGTGAGGGAACGCAGCGAATTCGACGGGGTCTGGAAGAACGGCATGGTGGGGCTCCTCCCGTAGGGGTACGGGTCAGCTGACGGGCGCGGTCCTCAAACCGGCAGAATGTGGCGCGTCCGGCGACCTGACGAGCGTCGGCAGCATCCGTGCCGACCTTGAGCGCGCGAAGGCTCTGCGGACGTCGTCAGGTGGGCTCCCTCGGAGTCAAGGGCTTCAGGAGAGGACGGTGTGCACGGCGCCCGGGCAGGGCGTTCGGGGACCTGCACTCGCCTGGCACGCAGGGAATGGACATGGCGGTGACGCTCCTGGGTGGCCGGATATCGGGAGACGCCGCGTCGTTAAGGCGGCAGGGGATCCCGGCAGAGTGCCCGTTTTGAGGTGAAAGTGGAAGGACCCGGCCGCCATCGTCCCCCCGTCAGTCAGTGGTCGGTGGACGTCTCGGCAGCCGGCTGCCAGATATTCGTCAGGAAATGGCAGCGAGTTGGCGCACACCGGCAACCGGAGACGTGGTAGCGGCGCTGCGCGGCAGCGCGTTTCGCGCCATGCCCAGGCCCGGCGGCGCGGTTGGTGCGTCAATTGAGGTTCAGGGCGAAGGGGCGCAGGGAGAGGACCGGCTTGATGGACCGCACAGGGGGCTCCAGAGCCGCCGGGGGGCTGGGGCGCACGGGCCCGCGGCCGGCCGGTGAGCCTCAGCTGAAGATCGTCCTGCTGAACCTCAATCCGCTGTTCGAGCGCGGCCTTCGCGCGGTGCTGGCCGAGGCCGGCTTCGACGTCGGGGACGAGGACCAGATCGACCACTGGACGCGTGAGGGGGGCAGCCGGATGGTGGTGACGGTCGACGACGAGGCGTCGCTGCGCAGGGTCCAGCAGCTGCAGGCTCGGGTTCCCGAT
>DATFPQ010000061.1:0-3488 GCA_035264765.1 Actinomycetales bacterium
CGAACGCGAGCAGCACGCTGCCGACGAGCTGCACGAGCATCGCCAGCGCCTGCACCCGCCGCGGCCCGAAGCGGTCGATGATGGTGCCGATCGGGCCCAGCAGGGCGAGCGCCACGACTGCGGGCACGGCAAGCACCGCACCCACCGTCTCCAAGGGAAGGCCGCGCACCTCGTGCAGGTAGACCACCGCGAACGGCAGCACGAACCCGGTGCCGAGGGCGTCGACGACGACGGTGGACAGCAGCAGTCGGCCCTCGCGCGGCAGGTCGTGCCAGAACGAGGACAGGCTGGGACGGGTCGCAGCGGTGGGGGTGGGCACGTTGTCCATCGTGGCGGGGACCACCGACAGAACCCAAACCGTTAACGGCGGCGGGCTCCGCCTACCCTGGCCGGGTGGACCTCGCCGTCGGCTTCGACCTGGACATGACGCTCGTCGACTCCAGCCCGGGCATTCTTGCCACCCTGCAACGTACCTTGGCGGAGCGCGGGCTGGAGGTGCCGCGTGAGGTGCTGTGGCCCTCCATGGGTCTGCCGCTCGAGATGATCCTGGGACCGCACGTCCCCGAGGCGGACCTGCCCGCGGCCGTGGCGCGCTACCGCGAGCTGTACCCGACGCTCGGCGTGCCGCACACGGTGCTGCTGCCGGGTGCCGCCGAGTCGCTCGCCGCCGTCCGCGCGCTGCACGGTCGTGTCGTGGTCGTGAGCGCGAAGTTCGAGCCGGCCGTGCACGCCGTCCTCGACCGGGTGGGGCTGCGGGCCGACGTCGTGGTGGGGGAGCTGTTCGCCGCGGACAAGGGCAGGGCGCTCGCCGAGCACGGCGTGAGTGTGTACGTCGGCGATCACCCGGGGGACGTGGCCGGGGGCTTGGCCGCCGGGGCCGTCCCGATTGGCGTGACGACCGGCGCCCACGATGCGGCGGCACTGCGGGACGCGGGCGCAGAGGTGCTGCTGGAGTCGCTGAGCGGGCTCCCGGCCTGGCTGGACGAGCACGTGCTGGAGGCGCGGCTGCGCGACCTGGACGAGCGCCTGCGCGGGCTGGGGTCGGTGCTCGTGGCGTTCTCCGGCGGCGCCGACTCGGCGTTCCTGCTCGCTGCGGCGGTGCGGGCGCTCGGGCCAGGCCAGGTGGCCGCGGCGACGGCGGTCAGCGGTTCGCTCGCAACCGGCGAGCTGGACGACGCGTCGGCGTTCGCGCGCGGGATGGGCGTCCGGCACCTCACGCCGGCAACGGATGAGCTGTCCCGCGATGGGTACCGCGCGAACGCGGGCGACCGCTGCTTCTTCTGCAAGGCCGAGCTGCTCGACGTTCTTGGTCCGCTGGCCGCCGAGCTCGGAGTCGCCGCGGTGGCCACTGGCACGAATGCGGACGACGCGGTGGCGGGGTTCCGGCCGGGCATGCGGGCCGCAGCCGAGCGGGGTGCGGTGACCCCGCTGCGGGACGCCGGCCTGACCAAGGCGCAGGTGCGCGAGGCGTCGCGGCGCTGGGAGCTGCCGACGTGGAGCAAGCCGGCGGCGGCGTGCCTGTCGAGCCGGATCGCGTACGGCGTGCAGATCACGCCCGCCGGCCTGGGCCGGGTCGACCGCGCGGAGCAGGCTGTGCGGGACGTCCTCGCGGCGGCCGGGGTCGACGTCCGGGACCTGCGGGTGCGAGACCTCGGGGACGACCGGGCTCGGGTCGAGCTCGACGCCGCCACGCTCGAG
The DNA here is from genome assembly GCA_035264765.1 of Actinomycetales bacterium. Taxonomy (GTDB): domain Bacteria; phylum Actinomycetota; class Actinomycetes; order Actinomycetales; family Angustibacteraceae; genus DATFPQ01. The sequence goes on from DATFPQ010000061.1 coordinate 1,699, forward strand.
CGGCTCGGCGCCGCTCCGGAGGTCGGAGCCCGGGTCACAGGCGCCGCGGTGGCCGCTGGCTTCTCGGTCGCCGAGGTGGACCCGCGCGGCTTCCGGTCCGGCTCGATGAACGAGCTGCTGGCGGCTCCGGAGCGGTACCGCTGACCCAGGGTCGACCACTGCCGGGGGCCGAAGGCGTCGCGACGCAGACCGGCGGGCCGCCCCCTGACGGAGTTCTGCGCCCGAGGCGGGCTGGGGACCGTGACCGCGGGCAGCGGGCGGCTGGACAGCCCCGATAGCCTGGTTCGGAACCGGGCGCGGAGGTCTCTCCGTGCCCGGCGCCACGTACTGCTAGATGCGAGGGGTTCACCGGTGCCGACGGGCAAGGTCAAGTGGTACGACTCCGCCAAGGGGTTCGGCTTCATCAGCTCCGACGAGGGCGGGGACGTGTTCCTGCCCAGCTCCTCGCTGCCGTCCGGGACGACCGCGGTCAAGGGCGGCGCGCGGGTGGAGTTCAGCGTCGTCGAGGGTCGGCGCGGTGCGCAGGCACTGTCGGTGAACCTGCTCGACGCCCCGCCGTCCGTGGCCGCGCGGACCCGTAAGCCCGCCGACGACATGGGCGTGATCGTCGAGGACCTGATCAAGGTGCTGGACGGCATCGGCAACGGTCTGCGCCGCGGGCGTTACCCGGACCGGGCCACGGGCGCGAAGGTCGCCGCGCTGCTGCGCGCGGTCGCCGACGACCTGGAGACCTGAGCCGGCGCCTCGTTGACGTGGGTTCAGCCGACCGCCGTACGAGGGCCGGCCCAGGCGGCCTGCGCGGTGATGGCGAACATCACGAGCAGCACGACCGCGGCCAGCCCCAGCCCCCACGGCCCGGCCAGCGGCAGAGCGATCCCCACAGCGCCACCGACCACCCAGGAAAGCTGCAGCACGGTCTCGGAGCGGGCGAAGGCCGACGTCCGGACCTCCTCGGGGACCTCGCGCTGCACCAGGGCGTCGAGGGAGAGCTTGCCCAGGGACGCCGCCAGCCCGGCGCAGAGGCCGGTGACGACGACCGGCACCAAGCCGTAGGCGAGGGCGCCGAAGCCGGCCCCCGCCGCAGCCACCAGCAGCACCGCCGTGACGACGACCTCGGGCGTCAGTCGGCGCAGCACCGCGCCCATTGCCGTGGCGAGGGTGCTGCCGAGGCCTGCCGCCGCTACCACGAGGCCGATCACTCCGAGCGGCGGCAGCCGCGTGGAAAGCGGGTCGGTGCGGAGCGCGAAGGCGAGGTAGAAGGTCAGGAAGCCGGTGAACCATCGCAGGGCCGCGGTGGCGCGCAACCCGAGGACCACGCGGGGCCCGATGCCCCAGCGTGAGCGCCGACGACGGCGCCGCGGCACGTCCCCGGGCTGGGCCACGCCGGACTCGGGCCCGGACCCGGGGGCCCCACGGTCGAACCCACCGTCGAACCTGGCGTCGAACCTGCCGGAGAAGCCTCCGGTGGATCCGTCGGTCGACCCACGCTCCATGGTCAGTGCCGCCCCGACCTCTCCGGCGGTCGAGTCGACCCGAGCCGGGAGCGCCAGGGCCAGCGCGGTGCCAGCCGCGAAGACGAGGAAGGCGAGCCGCAGCGACCACTCCGGGCCGGTCAGCCGCATCAGCCCCGCGCCGATCGGCGTCATCACGGTGACCGCCGCGATCCCGCCGAGCAGCACGCGCGAGTTCGCCGTCACCAAGCTGAGCCCCGCAGGGAGCACCCGAGGTATCGCGGCGGCCCGCGCCACGCCGTACGCCTTGCTGGCTACCAGATGCCCGAAGGCCGCCGG
>DATFPQ010000062.1:0-9278 GCA_035264765.1 Actinomycetales bacterium
GAGGTGGTCAGCAGTCCCGACCACCTCAAGCAGTGGTGGCCGGACGACGCTGCGTACGAGCCGACGCCCGGCTCGGCGGGGGAGATCGTCTTCGGGAACCGCGGTGCCGGTGGGGCGGTGGTCGCGTTCACCGTCGTCGACGCGCGACCCCCGCGGACGTTCTCGTTCCGCTGGACGCATCCGGCCGACGAGGTCGCGGCGGAGGGGAACTCGCTGCTGGTCACCTTCGACCTGACCCCGTCCGGGGGCGGGACGTTGCTGAAGATGACCGAGACCGGCTTCCGCGAGATGGGCTGGGAGGCCGCTGTCCTCGAGCAGCAGTACCAGGAGCACGTCACCGGCTGGGACTTCTATCTGCCGCGGCTGGCGCCGTACGCCGCCACGCTCGCAGTGCGGCCATGAGCACCGCGGTGGCCGGGCAGGTCGACGACGACCTGTGGTCCGCGATCGGGGACCCGACCCGGCGCCGCATGGTCGACCTCCTGCTTCTCGAGGGCCACGGCACGGCCACCACGCTGGGCCAGCAGCTGCCGATCACCCGTCAGGCAGTGGCCAAGCACCTGGGTGTTCTCGACCGGGTCGGCCTGGTCCGGGCGACCCCGGCCGGACGAGAGAAGCGGTACCGGGTGGACGAGGACCAGCTCGCCCGCGCGGTGGCCCAGCTGTCGTCGGTCGGGTCGGCCTGGGACGCCCGACTGCAGCGGATCAAGCGGATCGCCGAGGCGATCCAGCGCACCCAACAAGACCGACAGCGGGACTGACGAGATCAAGGAGAGTCGAGATGGTGGACATTCTGCACCGGGTCGGGGTCAAGACCCCGGCACCGGAGAAGGTGTACGACGCCCTGACGAGCGTCGAGGGCCTCGCCGGCTGGTGGACCGAGGACACGAAGGGCAGTGGCGACGTCGGGGGAATCCTCGCGTTCCGGTTCCCGCTCGGTGGCTTCGACATGGAGGTCGTCGAGCTACGGCCGTCCGAGCGCGTGGTGTGGCGGGTGGTCGACGGCCCCGAGGAGTGGGTCGGGACGACGATCCACTGGGACCTCCGCCAGGACGGCGACTACACGATCGTGCTGTTCAAGCACCAGGGGTGGAAGGAGCCGGTGGAGTTCATGTACCACTGCAGCACCAAGTGGGGCTCGTTCCTGATGAGCCTGAAGTCCCTGGTGGAGACGGGCGAGGGGGCGCCGGCGCCGCGGGACGTGCAGATCAGCGACTGGCACTGAGCTCCGAACCTCCGCTCGCGATCAGGCCGCGGCCGGGTCCGCCTCCGGCCGGGGCTCCCCGCCCGGCTCACAGGACTGCGCACGCAACACCGCCGGGCGGGCGTGGACGTCCCGGCGTCGCCACAACCACCACACGTCGCGACCGAACGACTCTGTCAGCAGAGCGAGGGCAGCAAGAAGCGCGACGGTCATCACGCCCGCGGGCAGGGCCCGCGCTGCTGCGCACGTCAGCACGATTCCTTGAGCGGCCGCGGCAACCTTGCGCCAGTACCGCGGCGGCAGCGACGCGTTGAACCACGGCACGAGCCAGCCTGCGGCGAGGAACGCGTAGCGCGCCGCGCCGATCGCCAGGACCCAGGCCCCAGAGAGACGCGCGACCTCCACGCTGAGAATCAGCATGAGGAAGGCGTCCACTTCCTGGTCGAACAGCGCGCCGAGAGCCGACGTCGTGCCGGTGCGCCGGGCGACCCGGCCGTCGACCCAGTCCAGGATCAGGGCCACGACCGAGAGGGTGATCAGGGGCGCCACGGGCGTGGGACGCACGTAGGACTCCGCGGTGAGCGCCGCCACGGCGCAGACCAGCGTGGCGCGGACAAGCGTCACGCGGTCTGCCGGCCCGAGCCCGACGGCCCCCGTTCGGTACAGCCCGCGAGCCAGCGCGACGTTGACGACGAAGGCGCAGGTCACCCCGGTGGCCCAGCCGAGGGAGCTCAAGCCGACCAACGCGTCGAGGGCGCCGAGCAGCAGGATCTCGGCAACCACGCCGAGGGCCGCGCGGCCGTGAACCAAACTCACTCTGCCTCCGTACTCCGGGAACGGAAGGTAAAACGGGAGACGCGGCACTTTGGTTTGGTTCGCGGCCCAGAAAGTAGGACTGGATGCGGACCACAGTACGGGCGTACAGGGTGCGCGAACCCGGGATCGATGGGATCCGCCCGGTCGCGCTGCCGCAACGAGGCTGCGACGCCGACCAGGTAGACACGGTCGCCGAAGCTCGGGCCGCGCGCCGCACCGCTGCCCACCGCCTTGAACTAGCCCTGGAGATGCTGCAAGATCCGGCGTCCGACCCGGTCGTCACCGGCGTCTCGCCGTTGGACGAGCTCCCCGACGTCGTGGCGCGGCTGGCGTCCGGAAAGCTCCCGCGCTTTTCACCCGATCGCCTACCCCGAGGACTCCAGACCGATGTTCAGCGTCACCGTCCGCGACCACATGATGGTCGCCCACAGTCTCCCCGGGGACGTCTTCGGGCCGGCCCAGCGCCTGCACGGAGCCACCTACATCGTCGACGTCACGTTTCGCAGGGAGGTTCTCGACGCCGACAACGTGGTGGTCGACATCGGTCGGGCGGCAAGCGAGCTGCATGCGGTCATGGACGAGCTGACCTACCGCAATCTCGATGAGGAGCCTGCACTCGCGGGAACAATCACCACCACCGAGGCGCTGGCTCAGGTGATCGCGGACCGACTGGCCGAAAGGGTGCGAACCGGCGCACTGGGGAGCTCGGCCCGCGACCTGACCGGGCTGGCCGTCACGCTCCGCGAGTCGCATGTCGCGTGGGCCACCTACGAGAGAGCGCTGTGACCATCGTGTACGTCGTCCTCGAGGGGGTGGCTCCATGACGGTCGAGCCGATCGCCGTGAGCCCCGTCTGGCTGGCGCAGCGTGAGCGAGCCGATGCCGCGGCTCGCGCCCCCGACCTGGCGGATGAGGTCCGGCGTCGCCTGCCGGACGTAGGCCCGGTGACCGTCTACGACCTCGGCTGTGGGACGGGGTCGATGGGTCGGTGGCTGGCGCCACGGCTCGGCGTCCGCCAGCACTGGGTCCTCTACGACTGGGACGCCGACCTGCTCCTTCGAGCCGCCGACGCGATGCCTCGCGCGTGTGCCGAGGGTGCGGCCGTGACCACCGAGGTGCGCCGGCGCGACGTCAGCCGGCTGGACGCCGACGACCTCGCCGGCGCCTTCCTGATCACCGCCTCGGCACTGCTGGACCTGATGACCGCCGACGAGCTGACGCGGTGCATCAAGGCCTGTGCCGCCGCAGGCTGCCCTGTGCTGTTCACCCTCTCCGTCAACGGTCGGGTAGAGCTCGAGCCGAGAGACCCGCTGGACGAGGTGGTCGCGGACGCGTTCAACGACCACCAGCGGCGCACGGTGGGCGGCCGGACCTTGCTCGGCCCCGACGCGGTCGAGTTGGCGGTCGAGGCGTTCACCGAGTTCGGCTGCGACGTCCTGGTGAGACCCAGCCCGTGGCGGCTGGGCGCGGCCGAGGCCGCGCTGGCGGCGGAGTGGTTCTCCGAGTGGGTCGGTGCGGCCTGCGAGCAGCGCCCGGAGCTCGCCGCCGCTGCCGGGCCCTACTCCCGGCGCCGGTTGTCCGAAGCGACCGCCGGCCGGCTGGGGGTCACCCTCGGCCACCTCGACCTGCTGGCGCTGCCGCGATGAGCAGCACGCAGACGAGCAGGACGCACACCACCAGGACGCTGTGGCGATGGGCCCGCCCGCTGAGCGGGGCTGCGATCTTGGCGGTGCTGCTGGTATCGGTGGGCACCGCCCCGTTCGTCACCGCCTACCGAGTGGCCGACGGGTGGTCGTTGGCGGGTGCGGCCGGGATCACGCTGGTGACAACGGTCTGCTGCGCCGCGCGGTGGAGCGTGGTCACCCGCGGTCTGGGAGTCGCCGTGCCGCTGCGCGAGGCCGTTCCCGCGTACTACCGCTCGCAGTTCCTAAACACGGTGCTGCCCGGCGGCGTGCTCGGCGACGTGCATCGGGCCGTGCGCCACGGGCGCGAGGGCGGCGCCGTCGGCCGGAGCGTTCTGGCCGTGGCCTGCGAGCGCACAGCGGGCCAGGGCGTGCAACTGGTCCTGACGGCCGCCGTCCTCCTCCTGCTGCCGTCGCCCGTGCGCTCGGTCATGCCGGTCGTCGCGACTGCACTGGTGATCGCGGTGCTGGTGGCCGTCCTCGTCGCCAAGGCGCTGCCTGGTGTCAGCAGCCTCCTTCGCGCGCGGACCAGAGGAGTTGCGGCGGCTGACCTAGGGCTGCTCGCTCGCCCCGCGTGGACGGTTGTCGTCCTCGCCTCGGCCGTGGCGGTGGTGGGCCATGTTGCCGTGTTCCTCATCGCCGCACGGACGGCGGGATCGACCGCCCCGACCGTCCAGCTGCTGCCGCTCGCGCTGCTCGTGCTTCTGGCGGCGGGAGTGCCGACCAACCTCGCGGGGTGGGGCCCCCGCGAGGGCATGGCCGCGTGGGTCTTCAGCTCCGCCGGGTTGAGCGCGAGCCAGGGGCTCGCTACCGCCGTCCTGTACGGCGTGCTTGTCTTCGCGGCCAGCCTGCCCGGTGCCGTCGTCCTGGTCGTCGCAGCGGGACCGCGCCGGAACACGCGGAACGGGGCTGGCGCAGCGCCGCTCGCATCGTCGGCGCCGGCGACCGGGGGCCTGGAAGGGGCTCCGCGTGGCTGAACGTCCTTGCACCCTCCTGAGCTGGCGCGCGGGTTGCAACCATCGTCGATGCGGGGTAGCCGGTGGACATGCGCCGCCTGAGCGAGGACCTTTACGCCCGGGGAGTGCAGCGGCTGATGGCGAGGGAGGGGGGACGTTGGTCACGCGGTTTCGCCTGGAATAAGGGTCGCCGCGCGACGCTTGCCGATGTCCGGCACATCGACGACGTGGTGCTGATGCGATTTGCGCGTACGAAACGATTCTGCGGAGAGACTGACCGAGGAGACCCGATGCCGACAGTTCCGCCGACCGCGACGATCCGCACTCAGATCATGGTGCCGTTGCGGTTCGCCGACGGATACGCCACGACCGCGCGGGTGTTCACCTTCGACGGCCTTGTCGACGGCCGGGAGCACCTCGCCCTCGGCCTCGGCGACCGCGCGGGTGTCCTCGCGCGGGACGCCCACGCCGGCCCTGCCCTCGTCCGACCGCACAGCGAGTGCCTCACCGGAGACGTCTTCGGGAGCCAGAGGTGCGACTGCGGCGCCCAGATGCGTGAGGCCGTCGAGCGCATCGCCGACGCCGGTGGGTTTCTGCTGTACCTGCGACAGGAGGGCCGAGGCATCGGTCTGTACCCCAAGCTCGACGCGTATGCGCTGCAGGACCGTGGCTTGGACACCTATGAGGCGAACGTCGCGCTGGGCTACGGCGCGGACCAGCGCGACTACACCGTCGCAGCGCAGATGCTGCACGCGCTCGGCCAGCGCCGCGTGGCGCTGCTGAGCAACAACCCGGACAAGGTGGCCCAGCTCGGCCGGCTGGGCATCAGGGTGACGACCCGCGTGCCCACAGGCGTGCACGTGTCAGCCTCGAACCGGCGCTACCTGGCCACGAAGGCGCGGCGCGGGGCGCACAACCTCGACGTTCCGCCTTCCGAGTCACAGTTTCTCGGCCACCAGGGCGAACTTGCGCACGCGCCCCGAGTCGAGCCAGTCGCGCCATAGCCGGTGCGCAACCAGCAGCTCCTCCAGGGCGCGCCGTCCGACGCCGGCGGCGATCTCGTCCGCCTCGGACGCGTAGGCCTGCAGTAGTGCGTCAGCCGTCGCCAGGTGCGACTGGGTGCACTCTCGCTGCCAGCGAACTCGCAGGCCGACGTCGGCCAGCAGCTGCACCATCTCGGCCAGCGGAGTCGGCCAGACCGTGTCGGCGTCCGGCATCGCCGCGCGCTCCTGGGCGGTCAGCGGTTGTCCCTCCTCGAGAGTCAGCGCGAAGCGTCCGCGCGCCGGCAGCACTCGGGAGACCTCGCGCAGCAGCGGAGACTTGTCGGGGAAGGCGAGCATTGTCTCCAGCATCAGCACCACGTCGAAGGGGCCGGGCGGCAGCGGCGGAATCCGCGCGACGTCGAAGCGGCAGGGCAGGTCTCCCGCTAGCTCCCGGGCGAGCTCTATCGCGCTCGCGCTGTAGTCCAGGCCGAGGTAGTCGCAGCCCAGCTCCCGGACGAGAAGACGACCCGGGCCGGCCACGCCGCAACACAGGTCCAGCACCGAGACTTCCGGTGCCACGCCGGCCGCGCGGCCGAGCGTCAGGACGTCGCTGGCGAGCATGAAGCTCTCCTGCTCGACGAACTCGCCCGGCGGGTAGGCCGCGCGACGGGCTCGCTGCAGAGCCTGCACGAAAGGGGGGCGCTCGTCCTGCCTCATGCTGTCCGCGTCCTCCACTGGGTCGGAGCCGTGCCGCCGGTGCATCCCGGCCGGTCGTCACGGCCGGTGAGCCGGCGAGCATACGCGGACTGTTGAACGACCCGAGCGATGTTCTCGTACCTTGGGGTACGTCGAGCCTGGGCTGCGCCGGGCTTCTCCCGAGAGGACCGTCGCGTTGTCCCTGGTTCCGGCTTTCCGTCGTAGGTCAGCAGGCGAGTCCGCGGTGGGGGACAGCCCGCAGACGGCTGCTCACGCCACGGCTGCACCGGGGGCACCGGCGGCACCGGCGGCACCGGCGGCACCGGCAAAGCGTGGTGCCCACCGCTCCAGAAGGAATCGGGCCGGCAGTCCGGCGTCCCTGCTGCTGGCCTGTCTTGTCGTGGGGTTCGCCGTACTCTCACCGGAGACCTACGGCCACCTTCGTCCGGCCGCCTTCCTCCGGATTCCGCTTGAGCTCGTGGTCGGTGCCTTGCTCGTCCTGGTCCTGCCGAAGCGGGTACGTTCCGCCGCCGTGGCGCTGGCCGGCGTCGTCCTCGGCCTGGTGATCCTGCTGAAGGTGCTGTCCTTGGGGTTCTCCTCCGTGCTCGGCCGGCCCTTCGACCCGGTGCTGGACTGGTCGTTCTTCGGCAACGCGTTCGACTTCCTCACCGCCTCCGCCCCCGAGGTCGTCGGGGTCGCGGTCGTGGTCGGCGTGGTGGTGCTCGCGTGCGCCGTGCCGCTGCTCACGGTGTGGTCGGTGCGACGGCTGAGCGATGTGGTCGTGCGGCACCCCAGCACGGCAGCCCGGTCCGTCGCAGTCCTCGGCATCGGCTGGGTGGTCTGCTTCCTGCTCGGCGTACAGCTCGTTCCCGGTGAGCCGGTGGCCGCAAGCACCACCGTCCACGTCCTCCACGACGCCGGGTCGAGGGCGCGGTCCAGCCTGAACGACCAGGAGGAGTTCCGCAGGGAGGAGGCCGTCGACCGTGCGCCGCGCCCCACACCGGGCCAGCAGCTGTTGGCCGGCCTGAAGGGCAAGGACGTCGTCATCGCGTTCGTCGAGAGCTATGGCCGCAGCGCGGTCGAGGACCCGCGGATCGCACCCGGGGTGAACAAGGTGCTGGACGCCGGAAACGCCCGGTTGGCGGCGGACGGGTTCGGGGCCGCGAGCGGATGGCTCAACTCACCGACCGTCGGTGGCGGGAGCTGGCTGGCCCACTCGACGCTGCTGTCCGGTGTGAGAGTGACGAACCAGGAGCGTTACCGCACGCTGCTCAAGAGCGACCGGATGACGCTCAGCAGTGCCTTCCGAAAGGCGGGCTGGCGGACCGTCGCCTTGATGCCTGCGACGCACGGTGGCTGGCCGGAGGGCTCCTTCTACCGCTTCCAGAAGATCTACCAGCGACCCGACCTGGGATACGAAGGGCCGAAGTTCGGCTGGTCTCCGATGCCCGACCAGTTCGCACTGGCGGGTCTGCAGAGCCGCCAGCTCGCCCTGACCCGTCGCAAGCCGGTGATGGTCGAGGCCGAGCTGACCTCGAGCCACACGCCGTGGGCCCCGCTGCCGAGGATGGTCTCCTGGAACGACCTCGGTGACGGCTCGCTCTTCGGCCCCATCGCCGCCGCCGGCAAGCGGCGCGACGAGGTGTGGCCCAACCCGAACCGGATCCGCACCGAGTACGGCCGATCGCTGCAGTACTCCCTGACGGCCCTGTTCTCGTTCCTGGAGACCTACGGCACGAAGAACACGGTGCTCGTCTTCCTCGGCGACCACCAGCCGTCGCCGCTCGTGACCGGCGCAGACGCCAGCCGAGACGTCCCGGTCACGATCGTCGCCAAGGACCCCGCGGTACTGAGCCAGATCTCCGGCTGGGGGTGGCAGAAGGGCCTCAGGCCGGGTCCGGACGCGCCGGTGTGGCCGATGGAGGTCTTCCGCGATCGGTTCTTGTCCGCCTTCACCACGGGGTCACGCTGAAGCAGTCGGGTCTCCTCAGCGGGTCTGTTCCGCAGCTGCCTCTGCCGGGATGTGGGTTGCGCCCCAGCTGGCGAGGAGCTTGAGCCGGTCTTCGGAGGATGTGCCTGGCTCGGCGGTGTAGATGGTCAGGTCCAGGATCCAGTCGTCGTCCGCTGCCAGGTCCAGGGAGTGGTAGACGAGGTCCAGAGGGCCTACCTCCGGGTGGTTGAAGTGCTTGTTCCCGGCGTGGTGGATTCGCACGTTGTGTGAGGCCCATCGCGCCCGGAACTCCTCGCTCAGCGTGGACAGCTCTCCGACGAGCTGGCGCAGATGCTTGTTGTGCGGGTCTCGGCCGGCCTCGGCGCGCAGCAGGGCCACGGTGACGTTCGCGGCGCCGTTCCAGTCCGGGAAGTAGTCGGCGGCGCTCGGGTCGAGGAACTGGTACCGGGCGATGTTCGCGGGTCTGCGGTCGTCGGCGAACATCGGTGAGTAGAGCGCGCGGCCCAGGGCGTTGATGGCGAGGATGTCCATGCGGCCGTTCCGGACGAAGGCGGCCGAGGACGTCATCGAGTCCAGCATCCACTGCACCCTGGGCCGCACCGCTGCCTGCTTGCGGCGGCGTGGGGTGCGCCCCCCGGACCGGGCTGCGCGGGCGAGGTCGAACAGGTAGGTGCGTTCGGCCTCGTCGAGCTGGAGCGCACGGGCGACGGCTTCGAGGACGTCCTCGGAGACCCCGCTGATGTGGCCCTTCTCCAGACGCGCGTACCACTCCGTGCTCACCCCGGCCAGGACGGCGACCTCCTCGCGCCGCAGGCCGGGGACCCGGCGACGGCCGCCGCCGGCGGCCAGACCGACCTGCTCGGGGGTCAGCCGGGCACGCCTGGTGGCGAGGAAGTCGCGGATGTCGGAGCGGTTGTCCACAGCCTCCACGCTACGGCGCCCAGCCGGCTGAGGGAGGTTGTGGTTCTACCCCCCATAAACGCGACCTCCC
>DATFPQ010000063.1:0-2383 GCA_035264765.1 Actinomycetales bacterium
TGACCGGCGTCTGACCAGGTCAGTCGTCCCAGTGGTCGTGCCCGTGCCACTCCTCGTGCCAGCCGCCGTCACCGCCGCCGCCACCGCGTCCGCCGTCGGACATCGCCATCCCACTCAAGGCGCCGACGAGTACGAGGAAGAGGGAGGCGACGACGAGCACGACCGCCACGCGCGCCGCACCCAACCGGCCGGTGGCGGTGGCCAGGGAGGCCTGCACCTGCTCGACCGCGAGGGTCCCGAGCGACCGCCAGCCCGGCGCCGTGCGCGGGGGCGGCGCCGGCGGGAGGTCCTCGGTCAGCGGGTCGAGGTCGGTCAGGTGGACGGCGGCGAAGGCGTCGGCCATCCGCTCGCTGCCCTCGTCCGGCGCCAGCAGGCCGCGGGCCATCGCGTCCTGCAGTTGCCTGACGGTGGCCAGCCGGTCGGCGTCCGACGCGCGCATCCGTCGTGCGGACGTGGCCGCGCTGTCCAGGTCGATCAGGGGTGGCATGGCTGCTCCTCCCGGGTGTGCGACGCGGAAGGCCACAGCGTGCACCTGCGTCCGGGGCCCCGGGCGGGTTCCGGCGCGCACGGGGTCGCGACGACACGAGGCCCCGCGCGACGACTGCGCCACGCAGGGGCCTCGTGTCGTTCCGTGCTCCCCGGCGCCCACCGGTGCCTGGAGCGGCTGCGGGGTGGACGTCGGCCGCACCGCTCGTGCCGGCCGCGATGGTCCTGGCCGGCTCCCGGCACTCAGCCGGGCAGCACGTTGACCCGGATGGTCTCGGGCATGCCGCGCATCCGCTCGACCAGGGCTGGGGCGAGCGGGCCACGCACGTCGGTGACCACGTAGCCGACCGACCCGGAGGTGGCGAACACCTGCTGCTCGACGTTCAGGTGGTCGTCGGCGAGCAGGTCGTTGACGTGGGCCAGCGTGCCCGGCTGGTTGCGGTGCAGGAGCACCAGGCGCACGGCCCCGGCCGGGCGAGCCGGCTGGACCTCGGGCAGGTTGACGCTCAGCCCGGTGGTGCCGTGCTGCAGGTACCCGATCAGCTTGGTGGCCACGAACTCGCCGATGTCCTGCTGCGCCTCCTCGGTGGAGCCGCCGACGTGCGGCGAGAGGATGACGTTGGGCAGCCCGCGGAGGTCGGACTCGAACGCGTCACCCGCCGCGGCCGGCTCGTCCGGGAACACGTCGACCGCCGCGCCGCCCAGGTGACCGCTGTCGATGTGCCGGCGCAGCGCGGCGTGGTCGACGACGAAGCCCCGGGAGAGGTTGAGGAACAGCGCACCGGGCACCATGGCCGCGAACTGCTCCTCGCCGAACATGCCGCTGTTGCCGGGCCGGCCGTCGACGTGCAGCGACACCACGTCGGAGTCGGCGAGCAGCTCCTCGAGCGTCGCGCACCGGCGGGCGTTGCCGAGGGCGAGGCGGTCCGCGGTGTCGAAGAAGGACACCCGCATGCCGAGCGCCTCGGCGAGCACGGAGAGCTGGCTGCCGATCTTGCCGTACCCGACGATGCCCAGCCGCCGCCCGCGCACCTCGTGGCTGCCCTTCGCCGACTTGCGCCAGATCCCGGTGTGCATGGCGTCGTTGTGCACGGTCAGCCGGCGGGTGAGCGCGATGATCTCGGCCACCGCGAGCTCGACCACGCTGCGGGTGTTGGAGAACGGGGCGTTGAACACCGCCACCCCGTGCGCGGTGGCCGCCTGCAGGTCGATCTGGTTGGTTCCGATGCAGAACGCCCCGACCACCTGCAGGTCCGACGCCTGCGCGAGGACGTCGGCGGTCACGTGCGTGCCCGAGCGCAGTCCGAGCACCTGCACACCCTGCAGCCGTCGCACCAGCTCGTCGGGGTCCAGAGCCCGATCCACCCGTTCGACGGCGATGCCGCACGCGGCCAGCAGGTCGGCCGCGATCGGGTGGACACCCTCCACCAACAGGGCCCGCAGCGGACGCGGGGACACCGGGATGGGCATGCGTGAACTCCTCGCCTGGGTGCGACTGCCGCAGGGAACGCCTCGGCCCCTGCAACTCCACCTACTGAGAGGCGGATGTGCCGCGACGAGATACAGGCACGAGGCACTCACCGGCCGGCCGTGGCGATGGCATCGCAGCAGCGGACGTCACCGCACCGCCGGATCGCCTGACGACGGACAGGCGCGTGCGGGTGTGACGCGTCCTCGACCACCACACCACCCCGGTGTCCCCGACGGTCAGGAACCGGGGGCGTCCCCTCGTCCCGGCGAGGCCCGCAGCGCATCCGTCAGCAACGCGACCAGCGCCTCGACCTGCACGTCGGCCGACGAGGAGACCTCCTCGTCGGACCCGTCCAACGCCCGAGCGGCGAGCCCCGCCTTGCTCTCGACCAGCTCGGCGATCCGGGCGTCGATGGTCTGGGTCGCG
>DATFPQ010000064.1:0-11242 GCA_035264765.1 Actinomycetales bacterium
TGGACTGGACGACGCCCGCGCGTTGGGAGGACTCCCCGACCCCCGCGCCCGCGCCGCCACCCGACTTCGAGCCCAACGTGACGCCCGCGCCGCAGGCCGACACGCCTCCCGCGACGGAGCCGGCCGCGCCGGCCGCGCCGACCGCGCCGACCGTCGCACCGTGCGGCGCCACGTCACAGCCGTGCACCAGCGAGCGGGCCAGCAGCCGCGCCTGCTCCCAGCCCTGCGCCACCAGGCCGGACCCGCCCTCCGGGGGCTGCGCGCAGTCGCCGAGGGCGGCCACCCTGCCGTCGGCCGGGCTGCGCAGGTCAGTGCCGACGAGGATGCCGCGGTCGGTCGGCAGCCCGGCCGCAGCGGCCAGGTCGGTCTCAGGTCGGGTGCCGCAGGCCAGCAGCACGACGTCCGCCTCCAGCCTTCGATCGTCGTCCAGCCGCACTCCCGTCACCCGGCCGCCGCGCGTCGTCACGCCAGCCGGGCGCGTGCCGAGCACCAGGTCGAGGCCGAGGTCGCCGGCGGCCGCCGCGAGCACCGCGCCGGCCCTCGGCTCCAGCTGGCGGTCGAGCAGGTGGTCGCGGTGGTGGACGAGCGTCACCGCGAGCCCGCGCCGCAGCAGGCCGGCCGCCGCCTCGAGCCCGAGCAGACCACCACCGACGACAACGGCGCGCCGGCCGTTGACCGTGGCCGCGACGAGCTCGCGGCAGTCGTCGACCGACCGCAGCACGTGCACGCCGGCAGGTCGCTCGCCGGTCAGCCCGGGCAGGTCGGGCACGTGCGCCCGCGCACCCGTCGCCAGTACGAGGACGTCGTATGCGTACCGGATGCCGTCGGACGTCGTCACCCGACGTCCCGCACGGTCGACGGCCGTGACCTCGCTGCCCCGCCGCACGCGGACCCGCGGGTCCTGCCGAACCGGCAGCTGCAGGGACGCCAGGTCCGCGCGCCCGGCCAGCACGTCGGACAGCAGCACCCGGTTGTACGGCTCGTAGTCCTCCGCGCCGAGGACCGTCACGTCGAAGCGTGCCGCTGTGTCGGCGTCCAGCAGCTCGTCCACGAACCGGGTGCCGACCATGCCGCCGCCCACGACGACGACCCGCTCTCGCCGCGCGCTCACGGCTGCGCCCGCTGGAGCCGGACGGCGCAGACCTTGAGCTCGGGCATGCCGGAGATCGGGTCGGTGGCGTCGTTGGTGACCGCGTTGGCGAGCGCCGCGCCGGCGAAGTGGAACGGCACGAACACCGTGTCCTGTCGGGCCGAGAGGGTGACCCGCGCGGGCGCCACCAGCGACCCCCGCCCGGACGAGATCTGGACGGGCTCGCCGTCCTCGACACCTACCCGAGCGGCCAGGTGCGGGTGCATCTCGACGAAGCCGTCCGGCTCCGCCCGCACCAGCTCGGGGACCTGCCGGGTCTGCGCGCCGGACTGGTAGTGCTGCAGCACCCGTCCGGTCACCAGGTGCACCGGTGCCTCCGGCCGGACGTCGTCGTCCGGGGGGCGGTGGTCGACCGGCACCATGCGGGCCCGGCCGTCCGGCGTCGAGAAGCGCTCGGCGAACAGGCGCGCTGTGCCGGGGTGGGGCTCAGTCCCGTCGGCCGGGCAGGGCCAGTGCAGCGCCTCGCCGGCGTCCAGCCGGCCGTAGTCGATGCCGGAGTAGTCGGCCGGTCCGCCGGCACTTGCGGCGGCGAGTTCGTCGAACACCGCGCGCGGGTCGGTCTCGAAGTCGGTGGCGCAGCCGAGGCGGGCGGCGAGGTCGTGCCACACCTGCAGCTCGGTGCGGACCTGTGGCGGCGGGTCGACCGCCCTCCGACGGCGCACGACACGACCCTCAAGCGTTGTCATCGTCCCCTCTTCCTCGGCCCACTGCGTCACGGGTAGGACGACGTCGGCCACCGCGGCCGTCTCTGACAGCACCACGTCGCAGACCACGAGCAGCTCAAGGGCGGCCAGCCGCTCCCGCACCCGGTGCGCGTCCGGCGCGCTGACGAGCAGGTTGCTGCCGTGCACCAGCAGGGCCTGGGGACCGTCGGGGGTCCCGAGCCGTCGCAGCAGCTCGACGGCGGGCAGGCCGGGCCCCGGCAGGTCGGCGGGGTCGACACCCCAGACCCGGGCCACGTGCGCGCGTGCAGCCTCGTCGTCCAGGCGCCGGTAGCCGGGGAGCTGGTCGCACTTCTGCCCGTGCTCGCGCCCGCCCTGCCCGTTGCCCTGCCCGGTCAGGCAGCCGAAGCCGCTGCCCGGCCGGCCGGGTAGACCCAGTGCGAGCGCGAGGTTGATGGCCGCGGTCACGGTGTCGGTGCCCTTGGCGTGCTGCTCGACGCCGCGTCCGGTGAGGACGTAGGCGCCGCGACCTCCCCGCGCGGACGAGGCGTCCGCGAGCAGGTGGGCCACCTGGCGCAGCCGCGACGCCGGGACGCCCGTGACCCGTTCGGTCCGCTCCGGCCACCAGGCCGACACGCTGCGACGGACGTCCTGCAGCCCGGTCGTCCGCGTGCGGAGGTAGTCCTCGTCGGCGAGCCCCTCCGCCAGCACGATGTGCAGCAGGCCAAGCAGGAGCGCCAGGTCGGTGCCGGGCACCGGCTGGAGATGCACACCTGCGCTTTCTTCGGTGAGGGAGGCGGTGGCGCCCGCTCGTGGGTCGACGACGACGAGACCACCGCGCGAGCGGGCACCGGCCAAGTGCTGCACCGATGGGGGCATGGTTTCGGCGACATTGCTGCCCAGTAACAGTATGGCGTCGGCCCCGCCGATGTCCGCGAGCGGGAACGGCAGCCCGCGGTCGACGCCGAACGCGCGGTTGCCGGCCGCGGCCGCCGACGACATGCAGAAGCGACCGTTGTAGTCGATGTGCGGCGTTCGCAGGGCAACCCGCGCCAGCTTGCCGAGGGTGTAGGCCTTCTCGTTCGTCAGGCCGCCACCGCCGAACACCGCGACGCCCGCCGGGCCGTGCACGGCCTGGACGCACCGCAGGCCGCGCACGACGACGTCGAGGGCCTCGTCCCAGGTCGCAGGAGCAAGCTCTCCGTCGTCACCTCGGACCAGCGGCGTGGTGAGCCGTGCGGGTGCGTCAAGAACCTGCGCACTCGTCCAGCCCTTCTGGCACAGGCCGCCGCGGTTGGTGGGGAAGTCGCGCCCCTGCACGCTGACGACCGTGCTGCTCGCCGGCGCCGACGGGGTGAGCGTCATCGCGCACTGCAGGGCGCAGTACGGGCAGTGGCTATCGACAGCGGTAGCTGAGCCCGTCGTCATACGCCCTCCGCGGCCATGGTGGCGCCCTTGCGGTGGTAGACCGCCCAGGTCAGGGCCAGCAGGGCGACGTACACGCCGACGAACACCAGCAGGGCCGGGCGCAGGCTGCCGCTGACCGACGTCGAGAGGGCGAACCCGCGGGGGATGGCGAAGCCACCGAGGGCACCGACCGCGCCCGCGATGCCGATGCAGCCGGCCGCGGTCTTGCGGCACCGCGCCAGGACGTCCGCCCGGCCGGTGTCGACGCCCGCCCGGAAGACGGCCGGGATCATCCGGTAGACCGAACCGTTCCCTGCGCCGCTCGCCACGAACAGCAGGAGGAAGGAGCCGAGGAACAGCCCGAACGAGTGGGTGCCCAGACCGCGCACGGCCCCGAGCGCACCGACCGCCATGACGACGAACGAGGCCATCGTCACGCGCGCTCCGCCACAGCGGTCCGCAAGGAGGCCGCCGAGCGGGCGCGCCAGCGAGCCGATCAGCGCGCCGAGGAAGGCCACGCTGACGGTTACCTCGGGGAACTGGTTCTTGAGCAGCGTCGGGAAGGCGCCCGAGTAGCCGATGAACGACCCGAACGTTCCGATGTAGATGACCGACAGCACCCAGGTGTGCCGGTGCGCCGCCGCGGCCGCGAAGCTCCGGTAGTCGGCACGCGCGCCGCGAAGGTTGTCCATCGAGCGCCAGGCCAGGACGGCGGCCAGCAGCACCAGCGGGACGAAGACGAGGCCCGCGCGGTCCAGTTGCACGCCGGCGGCGGTGGCCACGACCAATGGCACCGCGAACTGGACCGCCGCCGTGCCGAGGTTGCCGCCCGCCGCGTTGAGACCCAGCGCCGTGCCCTTCTCCCGCTCGGGGAAGAAGAAGGAGATGTTCGCCATGGACGACGCGAAGTTGCCGCCGCCGACGCCGGCCAGGGCCGCGACGGCCAGCAGGACCCCGAACGACGTGTCCGGCCGGTTCACCACAACGGCCAGGGCCAGCACCGGCACCAGCAGGAGCAGGGCGGACACGACGGTCCAGTTGCGGCCGCCGAAAACGGGCACCGCGAAGGTGTAGGGGATGCGCAGCGTCGCGCCGACCAGGCTCGGCACCGACACCAGCCAGAACATCTGGTCGACGGTCAGCGCGAACCCGGCGCCGTTCAGCTGCGGCACCACCACGCTCCACAGCGCCCACACCGCGAAGCCCAGGAACTCGGCGAACACCGACAGCGCCAGGTTCCGCCGCGCCACCCGGCGGTTACCCGCGCGCCAGGCTTCGGCGTCCTCCGGGTCCCAGTGCTCGATCCAGCGGCCGGTGCGCCCGCCCGTGCGGACGCTCCCACCCTCCAGCCGCTCGATGGTGCTCGTTGCCATGTCGACTCCCGCGCTGGGCCCACCACTGGCGGTGGGCGGTACTCGGGACGTTAGGAAGCCGGTGTTTCGCCACCCGCAGCAGCGCGTTTCCCGGCCGCAACCGCTTCCGCACACGGTGGTTGCTCCGGCTGTGAGAAGAGCGGTGTCGACGCCTCTTCCCGGGTCGATAGCAGGACCGGCGGCCGCCGATGCGGCACACTCGGATTCGCGCGTCGCAACGAGCGGCGCCGAGGGAAGGAGCCCCTCATGGGTATCGGTGCAGGCATCTTCCTTTTGGCGGTGGGCGCGATCCTCACGTTCGCGGTCAAGGACACCTCCGTGGCCGGCCTCGACCTGTCCGTGGTCGGGATCATCCTGATGCTGTGCGGGGTGCTGGGGATCGTGCTGGAGGTCGCGCTCTTCTCGCCGCGGCGCCGCCGCCGGTCGGTGACCGCCGTCGACGACGGTGTGCAGGAGCGTGTAGTGCGGCGCGAGGACAGGTACTGATCCCAGCGCCGGCGGGGGACGTCCCGCGGCTGCCGTGACGACGCCGCGCGAGGTCGGGCTGCTGCGGCTCGTGGCGCAGCGGCTGGCCGGCCCGGCTCTCCCGACGGCGGCCGAGGCGGTGCGGTGGATGACCGCCGTCCAGGGTCAGGACTACCGCGGCGCGCTCACCTCGGTGGCGCTGCGCACCGAGAGCAGGACGAGCGCGGACGTCGAGGCCGCTCTCACCGCGGGCGAGGTCGTCCGGTCGTGGCCGATGCGCGGCACCCTGCACCTGGTCGCCGCCGAGGACCTGTGCTGGCTGCTTGGCCTCACCGCCGCCCGGCAGGTGTCCGGTGCGGCCCGACGTCGGGCCCAGCTCGGGATCGACGAGGCCGCGGTGGAGCGGGCGGGGGACGTGGCCCGGGACCTGCTGGCCGGCGTCGGGTCCGCTCGCCGCGCCGACCTGATGGCGGCGTGGGACGCGAAGGGCGTCCCGACCGACGGCCAGCGCGGGTACCACCTGCTGTGGCACCTGGCGCAGTCCGGAACCGTGTGCCTCGGACCGGTCAGGGACGGCGAGCAGCTCGTGGTCCTGGTGGCGGACTGGGTTCGGGCACCTCGGCGGCTCGACCGGGAGGAAGCCCTTGGCGAGCTGGCCACCCGGTACTTCCGCAGCCACGGACCCGCCACCGCCAAGGACCTCGCGCGATGGATCGGCCTGCCCGCGGCGGACGTCAAGGTAGCGCTCGCGCTCGCCCGGCCGGCCCTGGACCGGCTGGAGGTCGACGACGTGGAGCACCTGCTCGACCCACTGACGCCGGACTTGCTCGCCGCCTGCCGGCGCCAGGCGCTCGGCGTCTTCCTGCTGCCGGGCTTCGACGAGCTGCTGCTCGGGTACGGCGACCGGAGCGCGGTGCTCCCGGCGGAGTTCGCCGACCGCATCGTGCCGGGGGGCAACGGGATGTTCCGTCCGACCGTGGTCAGCGGCGGCCGGGTGGTGGGGACGTGGCGCAGCGTGGGCAAAGGGTCCCAGCGCCGCCTCGAGGCGACGCCCTTCACGACCTTTCCGGCGCGGGTCGACACCGCCGTCCGGCGGCTGCACGCCGCGCTTCCGTAGCCGTCGCCGTCCAGGGAGCCTTTCGACGAGACCGCGGTCAGCCCGGCGGCGGAGCGGCCAGCCAGGCGTCGACGTCGACGAGCGCGCGGTCGCGCACGTCGGCGGGGGCGCGGGAGCCGCGCAGGGACGAGCGCGCCAGGTCGGCCAGGGCGGCGTCGTCCAGCCCATGCGCTTCGCGAGCGAGGCGGTACTGGTCGACCAGGCGGGAGCCGAAGAGCAACGGGTCGTCGGCGCCCAGCGCCAGCCGGGCACCGGCGTCCAGCAGCTCGCCCAGCGGCACCTTGGCGGGGTCGTCGTAGACGCCGAGCGCCACGTTGCTGCCCGGGCACAGCTCGAGCGTGATGCCGCGCTCCACCACCTCGGCGAGCACCGCGGGGTCCTCGACGCTGCGGACGCCGTGCCCGATCCGGTCCGGTCCGAGGGCGTCCAGCGTCTCCCGGACGGACGCCGCACCGAGGAGCTCGCCGGCGTGCGGCACGCTCGCCAACCCGGCACGGGCGGCGATCCGGAACGCCGGAGCGAACTCGTGCGTGTGGCCTCGCCGCTCGTCGTTGCTGAGCCCGAAGCCGACCACCGTGCCCGGGCCCTCGCCGGCGTACCGGGCGGCGAGCCGGGCCAGGGTGCGTGCCTCCAGCGGGTGCCGCACCCGGCTCGCGGCGATCACCACGGCCACCCCCACGCCGGTGGCAGCGGTGGCCGAGCGGGCCTCGTCGAGGACGATCTCGACCGCGGGGGTCAGGCCGCCGACGTGGGGGGCGTAGGACGTCGGGTCGACCTGCAGCTCCAGCCACCGGCTGCCCTCACGGGCGTCGTCCGCCGCGGCCTCGTGCACCAGCCGGCGCAGGTCGGCCTCACCGCGGACGCAGGCGCGCGCGAGGTCGTAGAGGCGCTGGAAGCGGAACCAGCCCTTCTCGTCGGTCGCGTGCAGCTGCGGCGGCCAACCGGACGTCAAGGCCTCCGGCAGCCGCATCCCGTGCCGCTCGGCCAGGTCGATCACGGTGGCCGGGCGCATCGACCCGGTGAAGTGCAGGTGCAGGTGGGCCTTGGGCAGGGCCGCGAGGTCGCGCCCCGGAGCAGCCGCCACCTACCGCTCGGCGAGCAGCCGCTTGATCCGGCCCACGCCCTCGGCCAGGTCCTCGTCGCCCAGGGCGTAGGACAGGCGCAGGTAGCCGCTGGGCCCGAACGCCTCGCCCGGCACCACGGCGACCTCCACCTCCTCCAGGATGATCTCGGCCAGCTCCGCGGACGTCGTCGGCGTGCGGCCGCGGATCGACCGGCCGAGGACCCCCTCGACCGAGGGGTAGGCGTAGAACGCGCCCTCGGGCGTCGGGCAGACCACGCCGTCGATCTCGTTCAGCATCCGCACGATGGTGCGGCGGCGGCGGTCGAAGGCGGCCCGCATCTCGGCGACGGCGGACAGGTCGCCGGTCAGCGCCGCGATCGCCGCCCGCTGCGAGACGTTGGCGACGTTGGACGTCGCGTGCGACTGCAGGTTGGTCGCCGCCTTGACGACGTCCTTGGGCCCGATCATCCAGCCGACCCGCCAGCCGGTCATCGCGTACGTCTTGGCGACGCCGTTCAGCACCACGCAGGTGTCGGCGAGGTCGGGGACCTCGACCGGCATCGAGACGAACCGCGTGTCGTCGTACACCAGGTGCTCGTAGATCTCGTCCGTGACGACCCAGATGCCCTGCTCGAGCGCCCACTCGCCGATCGCCCGCACCTGCTCCGGCGCGTAGACGGCTCCGGTCGGGTTGGACGGCGAGCAGAACAGCAGGACCTTGGTGCGCTCGGTGCGCGCCGCCTCGAGCTGGTCGACGGTCACGAGGTACCCGGCGTCGGCGCCGGCGAAGACGTCGACGGGTACGCCGCCGGCCAGCCGGATCGCCTCGGGGTACGTCGTCCAGTACGGCGCGGGCAGCAGCACCTCGTCGCCCGGATCTAGCAGCGTCGCGAACGCCTCGTACACGGCCTGCTTGCCGCCGTTGGTCACCAGCACCTGCTCCGGCGTGACGTCGTAGCCGCTGTCCCGCTTGGACTTGGCCACGATCGCCGCCTTGAGCTCCGGCAGACCGCCGGCCGGGGTGTAGCGGTGGTTCACCGGCTGCCGCGCCGCCTCGATCGCCGCCTCCACGACGTAGCCGGGCGTCGGGAAGTCCGGCTCGCCCGCGCCGAAGCCGATGACCGGCCGGCCCTGGGCCTTGAGAGACTTAGCCTTGGCGTCGACCGCAAGGGTCGCCGACTCGGCGATGCCGCCGATGCGGGCCGAGACCCGGGCCCGGGTGGCGGAGGCGGATGCGGACGGGGTGCTGGTCTGCGCGCTCACGCGGCCATCCTCGCACGCGCGCGCAGGGGAGCAGGGCGACGGCCGGTGGCGCCGACGTCCACCGGTTCGACCCGGCACCCCCGGCTCGCGTACACTCCTATCGGCTGGTTGACGACCGCCACGATCTGGGCTGCCTGGCATCAGGCGCGCGGCCGTGCGGCGAGCAGGCGGCCGAAGGGCAGTAGCTCAATTGGCAGAGCACCGGTCTCCAAAACCGGCGGTTGGGGGTTCAAGTCCCTCCTGCCCTGCGTAGCACCCCTTTTGGGGGGTGGGTACCGACCCGCCGCGAGGCGGCGGCGCCGTTCCGGTCCGTCCGGGCGGGCGCCGGCCCCGGGCGCCGAATGCGTCCCGCGGGTGCCGTGCACGACGACGACCGGTGAGGGACGAGTGAGCCAGACCAGCACGGGCGACGTGGGCGAGCCCCACGGCGCTCGGCCGAGCGGTGCGTCGGCCCCCTCGCGTCCTGTGCGTGGCAAGGCCGACAAGCGCGGGTTCTTCGCGCGGATCGCGCTGTTCCTACGCCAGGTCGTGGCCGAGCTGCGCAAGGTCGTGCGCCCCACCCGGAACGAGCTGATCACGTACACGACGGTGTGCATGGTCTTCGTGGCCGTGGTGATGGCCTACGTCGCGGGGCTCGACATCGCGTTCGGGAAGCTGGTCCTGCTGGTCTTCGGCGGCGGCGGAGCCTGAGCCGAGCCCAGCCGAGCAGCAGGGCCGACCGGCCCGGGCGTCGCCGACCCGCGCGTCAGCGCACCTACCGCATCACGACCAGGAAGCAGGCAGCACCGTGTCCGACCAGACGGATCCGACGCAGGACGTCCTCGACGGGGGCGCCCCCGACGCGTTCGCGGGCGAGGCTCCGCTCGCGGCGGACGACGTCCAGGACGGCGCCGCGCAGCCGGTGACCGAGTCCGACACCGAGACCGACGTCCCGGAACCGGTCTCCGCGGCCGCCGAGCCGGCCGCGGAGGCTGCCGCGCCCGAGGCCGAGGAGGACGTCGACCCGATCGCGGAGTTCAAGGCCGGCCTGCGCCGGGCGCCCGGCGAGTGGTTCGTCGTCCACTCCTACGCCGGCTACGAGAACCGGGTGAAGACCAACCTGGAGACCCGCATCCAGAGCCTGGCCATGGAGGACTACATCTTCCAGGTCGAGGTCCCCATGGAAGAGGTCAACGAGATCAAGAACGGGCAGCGCAAGCTGGTCCGTCGGGTGCGGATGCCCGGGTACGTCCTGGTCCGCATGGACCTCACCGACGAGTCGTGGGGCGCCGTCCGGCACACGCCCGGCGTGACCGGGTTCGTCGGCAACACCCACCAGCCGGTGCCGCTGAGCACCGAGGAGGTCTTCTCCATGCTGGCCCCGAACCTCGAGGTCAAGGAGAAGCCGGGCACCAAGGCGGCCGCTCCGGTCCGGGTCGTCGACTTCGAGGTCGGCGAGTCCGTCACGGTCATGGAGGGTCCCTTCGAGACGTTGCCGGCCACGATCTCCGAGATCAGCCCGGACGCACAGAAGCTCAAGGTGCTCGTTTCGATCTTCGGCCGCGAGACGCCCGTCGAGCTGTCGTTCAACCAGGTCGCGAAGATCTGAGCCATTAGAAAAAATCGCGGCGAGAGCTAGAGCCGTACCCGCGACTTTCCGCCCAACCAGCACCGCCTCCCGCAGTAAGGACCCGCAATGCCCCCCAAGAAGAAGAAGGTCACCGGCCTCATCAAGCTCCAGATCCAGGCCGGGGCTGCCACGCCGGCCCCGCCGGTCGGCCCGGCCCTGGGTCAGCACGGCGTGAACATCATGGAGTTCGTCAAGGCCTACAACGCCGCGACGGAGTCCCAGCGCGGCAACGTGATCCCGGTCGAGATCACGGTCTTCGAGGACCGCTCGTTCACCTTCGTCACCAAGACGCCACCGGCCGCCGAGCTGATCAAGAAGGCCGCCGGCGTGCCCAAGGGGTCCGGCGAGCCGCACAAGACCAAGGTCGCCAAGCTCACGCAGGACCAGGTCCGCGAGATCGCGCAGACCAAGATGGAGGACCTCAACGCGAACGACGTCGAGGCCGCGGCGAAGATCATCGCCGGTACCGCGCGCTCGATGGGCATCACCGTCGAGGGCTGAGCGTTACACCCCTCTAGCAGCACCGCATTTCAGCAACCCGTCGTCCCGTCCGGGCCGACGTACCCGTGGCAGGGCCCGCGCCGGCCCGCGAGACCACAACCCCACCAGAACCAGGGAGCAGCACTATGAAGCGCAGCAAGGCCTACCGCGCCGCGGCGAGCACGATCGACGCCGAGCGCCTGTACGCCCCGCTCGAGGCGGTCCGCCTCGCCAAGAGCACCTCCAAGACGAAGTACGACGCGACCGTCGAGGTCGCCCTGCGGCTCGGCGTCGACCCCCGCAAGGCCGACCAGATGGTCCGCGGCACCGTCAACCTCCCGCACGGCACGGGCAAGACCGCCCGGGTCCTGGTCTTCGCCAACGGTGACCGTGCGGAGCAGGCCAGGGCGGCCGGCGCCGACTACGTCGGGAGCGACGACCTGATCGAGCGGATCCAGGGTGGCTGGCTCGACTTCGACGCCGTCGTCGCGACCCCGGACCTGATGGGCAAGGTCGGCCGGCTCGGCAAGGTCCTCGGCCCGCGCGGCCTGATGCCGAACCCGAAGACCGGCACGGTGACCATGGACGTCGCCAAGGCGGTCTCGGACATCAAGGGCGGCAAGATCGAGTTCCGCACCGACAAGCACGCCAAC
>DATFPQ010000065.1:0-6489 GCA_035264765.1 Actinomycetales bacterium
CGGCCGCGTCGACGACAACGGCAACCGCGTGCCGCTCGACGTCGCCGTCGGCGACAAGGTCATCTACAGCAAGTACGGCGGCACCGAGGTCAAGTACGACGGCGAGGAGTACCTCATCCTCTCCGCGCGCGACGTCCTCGCGAAGGTCAGCAAGTAAATCCTCACGTCGCCGGCTTCCGGCGACGTGCGACCCGCCCCGGCGGCCCGGCCTGCCGGAGCCGTCGGGGCGGTCGGCTTCCCAGCACTCGCTCTCTGCGAAAGGCATCAGTTCACCCATGGCCAAGACCCTGGAGTTCGAGGACTCCGCCCGTCGTGCGCTCGAGCGCGGCGTCGACGCCCTCGCCAACGCCGTCAAGGTGACGCTCGGCCCCAAGGGCCGCAACGTCGTGATCAACAAGCAGTGGGGTGCGCCGACGATCACGAACGACGGCGTCACGATCGCCCGCGAGGTCGAGCTCGAGGACCCGTACGAGAACCTCGGCGCTCAGCTCGCCAAGGAGGTCGCGACCAAGACGAACGACGTCGCCGGTGACGGCACGACGACCGCGACCGTCCTCGCGCAGGCCATGGTGAAGGAGGGCCTGCGCAACGTCGCCGCCGGCGCCGCACCGTCGGCGCTCAAGCGCGGCATCGACGCCGCCGTCGAGGTCGTCAGCGAGGCGCTGCTCGAGGCGGCCCGCGACGTCGACGGCAAGGACGACATCGCCCACGTCGCCACCATCTCGGCTCAGGACCGCGGCATCGGCGAGCTCATCGCCGATGCGTTCGACAAGGTCGGCAAGGACGGCGTCATCACCGTCGAGGAGTCCTCGACGACCGCCCTCGAGCTCGACTTCACCGAGGGCATGCAGTTCGACAAGGGCTACCTGTCCCCGTACTTCGTGACGGACGCCGAGCGCATGGAGGCCGTCCTCGAGGACGCCTACGTGCTCGTCCACCAGGCGAAGATCTCGTCGGTGCAGGACCTGCTGCCGCTGCTGGAGAAGGTGCTGCAGACCGGCAAGCCGCTGTTCATCGTGGCGGAGGACGTCGAGGGCGAGGCCCTGTCGACAATCGTCGTGAACAAGATCCGCGGCACGTTCAACGCCGTTGCGGTCAAGGCGCCCGGCTTCGGCGACCGCCGCAAGGCGATGCTGCAGGACCTCGCCATCCTCACCGGCGGTCAGGTCATCTCCGAGGAGGTCGGCCTCAAGCTCGACCAGGTGAGCCTGGAGGACCTGGGCACCGCGCGGCGGATCGTCGTCACCAAGGACGACACCACCGTGGTGGACGGCGGCGGGTCGCGCGAGGAGGTCGAGGCCCGGGCCGGCCAGATCAAGGCCGAGATCGAGCGCACCGACAGCGACTGGGACCGGGAGAAGCTGCAGGAGCGGCTCGCGAAGCTCTCCGGCGGCGTGTGCGTGATCAAGGTCGGCGCGCACACCGAGGTGGAGCTCAAGGAGAAGAAGCACCGCATCGAGGACGCCGTCTCGGCGACCCGCGCGGCCATCGAGGAGGGCATCGTCGCCGGTGGCGGGACCGCTCTCATCCACGCCGTCGCCGCGCTCGACGGGCTGACCAAGGAGGGCGACGAGGCGACCGGGGTGGCGATCGTCCGCAAGGCGGCCGCTGAGCCGGTGCGCTGGATCGCGGAGAACGCCGGGCTCGAGGGCTACGTCGTGGTGGAGAAGGTGCGGGGCATGGACGCCGGGCACGGCCTGGACGCGGCGACCGGGGAGTACTGCGACCTGATGGCCGCCGGCGTCATCGACCCGGTCAAGGTGACCCGGTCGGCGCTGCGCAACGCCGCCTCGATTGCGTCGATGGTGCTCAGCACGGACACCCTCGTGGTAGAGAAGAAGGCCGAGGAGGAAGCCCACGCCGGCGGTCACGGCCACGGCCACGGGCACGGCCACTGAACGACGACTTCTCGACCGGGCACGCGTCGGTTCCGACCGCCGCACGCTCGGACAGCAGGAAGGCCCGGCACCCTGCGGTGCCGGGCCTTTCCGTGTGCACGCCGGTCGCGGCCTGAGGACCCGCGACCGGCGGCGTCAGCTGACCGCGACGACGGTCGGGCCGGTGCCCGACTTCTTCGCCTTCGCGTAGTACACCTCGCGCTCGTCTTCGGTCATGCCGCCCCAGACGCCGTAGGGCTCACGCACGGTGAGCGCGTGCTGACGGCACTGAGCCAGAACCGGGCAGCTCGCGCAGACGGCCTTGGCGGCGTCGTCGCGACGTCGGCGCGCGGGGCCGCGCTCGCCCTCGGGGTGGAAGAACACGGCGGGGTCCACCCGCCGGCACGCACCTTGGTACTGCCACTCCCAGAGGTCGGCGACAGGACCGGGAAGGCGCGAGATCTCAGCCATGGGTGCTCTCCTGGAGGACGTCGTGCCCTGACGGCACGAGGTGAAGGTTCGACGACGCTCGGAAGGGTTGAACCATCCTTGAAGCGCTTATCCGGACACTACAACCGCGTCAGTAGTTGTTCAAGCCCCCAGTTGGCGCGGTTCTTGGCGCGCTTGCCGCAACGCTTTCCGCTGTGTTCACCGGGCGTCCTCAGCGTGCTCACCAGGGGTCAGGTGGGGCCCTTCGGGCCCCGCTGAGGGGCTTCCGGAGGTGGTGGGCCGAGTGGCGTGGCCATGGGGCGCAGATCACAATGCTGCAATGAGCGATCCCCGATCGGATGTCGACCAGCCTCCGGCTGCGCCGACCCTGACGGTCGCCGCGGTCGCTCGCCGACTGGGCGTTGCGCCCGCCACGCTGCGTACCTGGGCGCGCCGCTACGGGCTCGGCCCGAGCAGCCACACCGCCGGGTCGCACCGGCGCTACACATCCGAGGACCTCGGTCGCCTGGTGATCATGCGCCGGCTGACCCACGAGGGCATCAGCCCGGCGGAGGCGGCCCGGTTGGCGCTCGCCGAGCCCGACCCTCACCCGGACGACGGCTCCGGCCCAGTCCTGTCGCTGGTGCCCGAGCACCGCGAGGGCGCCGGGTTCGCCGACCCGGGACGCGCCGGGGGTGGCCGGGTGGTCCGGCTTCCGGACGCCGCACCGGCCGTGCGTGGGCTGGCCAGGGCTGCGATGTCGCTGGACGCCAACGGGATGACCGAGGTGCTCCGCCGGCAGATCCGGTCCGACGGCGTCATGACCACGTGGGACACGCTGGCCGCGCCGGTGCTGGTCGGACTGGGGGAACGGTTCGCCGCCACCGGCGAGGGCGTGGAGGCCGAGCACCTGTTCTCGGAGTGTCTGATGGGGGTGCTGCGCGCCACCAGCGCGCGCCTCACCGAGCCGCGCAACACCGCGCCGGTGCTGCTCGCCTGCCTGGACGAGGAGCAGCACAGCCTGCCGCTGCACGCCGTGGCAGCCGCTCTGTCCGAGCGCGGCGTCGGGGTCCGTCAGCTTGGCATGCGGGTTCCGGCGAGCGCGCTCGCCTCCGCGGTCCGCCGCAGCGGTCCCGCCGTGGTGCTGCTCTACGCGGCCATGCCGGTCGTCTCGGTCGAGGTGCTCCGCGACCTCACCCGCGTGCGCCCCTCGCCGCGCGTGCTGGTCGGCGGTCCCGGCTGGCCCGCGGACCTGCCGCCGTCGATCTCCCGGATGGCGGGCATCACGCAGGCGGTGGACGCCATCCTCGACGCCGTGCTCTGACCCCCTCTCGAGCCTTCCCGCCAGCGCACCGCCGGACGAGCGCGCCGGCGACCCCTCCCGTGCGCTAAGGCCGATGGTCGCCGCTGCCGATGAGCACTCGGACGGCGCAGGCCGGGCCACCCGGTCCGGCGGCCGCCACCGATGGTGCGGGAAGGACGGCAGATGTCGACGGTGATGGTGTGCGACGACTCACCGCTTGCACGGGAGACGTTGCGGCGCAACGTGGCCACGGTGCCCGGCGTGACTCGGGTGCTGGGGGCGGCAAGCGGTGAGGAGGCACTGGCCCGCTGGGCCGTCGAGCGGCCCTCGCTGGTGCTGATGGACGTGCGGATGCCCGGCCTCGGCGGCACCGAGGCCGCCCGCCGCCTGCTGGCGCTCTACCCCGAGGCCAACGTGCTAATGGTGACGGTCGCCGAGGACGCCGACGGCGTGGCGCGCGCCATCACCGCCGGTGCGCAGGGCTACGTCGTCAAGGACGCGTCGCGGGAGGAGCTCGCGGCCACGGTCGTGCAGTCGCTCTCCGGGGCACAGAGCCGTCGCGGCGCCCAGCAGGGCAGTGCCGGCTTCGGCGGGACGGCGACCCAGCCGACCCTCACCGAGCGCGAGCTGCAGGTCCTGACCGGGATGAGCCGCGGGCGGTCGAACGCCGAGATCGGCAAGGAGCTGTACCTGTCCGAGGACACCGTCAAGACCCACGCGCGGCGGTTGTTCCGCAAGCTCGGCGCGGCCGACCGCGCCCAGGCGGTCGCCGTCGGGTACCGGTGGGGCCTGGTGCGCTGAGGCGCACGATTCTGCCCAGCGGACCTGCCCAGAGTCCGGGCCGGCGCTCTGCCCGGGGGTCCTCGCAAGGTCGGGGCAGGGCCAGGTGGCGCCGGGTATCGTCGAAGGCCGGACGAGTACTCGGGACGGCCATGAGCAGCACAGGTGCGGCCACGCCCTGGGCGTCCGCGCCGGCCGACGTGCCGGAGGGCGCGGTCGACCTCAGGACCCTCGCGCTGCTCGCGGCCGGCGACGACGCCGACGCGACGGGTGAGCTGCTCCGGCAGGTCCGGGTACTCGTGCACCGCTACGCCCGCGCCCGGCTCGGGCGGGGCTACGGCGCCGCGGACGCGGTGGAGGACGCGACCCAGGAGGCCTGCATCGCGGTACTGAATGCGCTGCCGCGCTACCGCGACCAGGGCGCGCCGTTCGAGGCGTTCGTGTACGCGATCGCGGCGCGCAAGGTGGCCGACGCCCGGCGCGCGGCCGAGCGCCGTCCGGCACCGAGCGAGCTGCTCGTGGAGGACGCCGATCCGGCGCCGGGGCCGGAGGAGCGGGCGCTCGCCGGGGAGGACGCCGACCGGGCCCGTGACCTGCTCGCCCGGCTGCCTGAGCTGCAGCGCGAGATCGTCGTGCTGCGGGTCGCGGCCGGCTGGTCCGCCGAGGAGACCGGGCGGGCTCTCGGCATGACGGCCGGGGCGGTCCGCGTCGCCCAGCACCGAGCGCTGAACCGGCTCCGGAGCCTGGCGGAGGAGGGTCGATGACCCGCCGACCGCGCCTGCGCCGCCTGCCGTCGGCGGTCCGTGCCGACGACCGGCTGCTGGACCGGATCGGCGCCCGGGCGCCGGTCGACCCCAGCGACCCGGCCGCGTGTCTGCTCTCGGCGCTGGCCCACGACGTCGACCGCGGCCTACCTGCGACGCCGGCGGAGCTGGCGGCCGACGAGCTGAGCCGACGCCGGGTGGTCCGGCTGCGGCGGGCCGGCGCCGCCGCCGCGGCCCTCGCGCTCGTGCTGGGCAGCGCCGGGGTCGCTGCGGCGGTCACCGGAGACGTTAGAGGCGCCTTCGGCCTGCGAATCGTCGAGGAGGTCATCGGCCGTTCCACGGACGACGGGGCCGGGAGCTCCGGTCGAGGTGGCGGTGGAGGTGGCGGCGGGCCGGTCACGAGCACGACCGGGGCCTCCGGGACGTCGAGCGGCGGATCCCCCGGTAGCAGAGGCGGTTCGGCCGCCGAGCGCGAGCTGCTGGCCGGCATTCAGTCGGCGCGACAGCAGGGCCCGCGCCCCCAGGACGTCGCCCGGCTGCGCTCGCTGGCGAGCGCACTGCCCGGAGGCGCCGGGGCACAGGTCACCGCGCAGCTCGAGGCGCTCGAGCGTTCGGTGCAGGCGTCGGGGGCGACGTCGGCTCGGGGCTCCGGGTCGGGGGCTACCGAGGTCGGAGGGCCGCCGGCCGACCGCGGGTCGTCCGGGGGGCACGGACCCTCGGACGGGAGGTCCGACGCGTCCTCCAGGGGCTCGAGGGACGCGAGCACCTCGCACGGGTCCGGGGGGCCGAAGGAGTCAAAGGGTCCCAAGGAGTCCAAGGGGCCCAGCGCGTCCAAGGGGCCGAGCGCGTCCAAGGGGCGGAAGGGGTCGAAGAGCTCCAGCGCGTCCAAGGGCCCGAAGCGGTCCAAGAAGTCGACGTCGTCCAAGAGCCACCCGTCGAAGAGCTCGGGCTCCTCGAAGGGTCCCAAGTCGTCGGAGAGCTCGGGTTCGTCGAAGGGTCCCAAGTCTTTGCAGAGCAACCCGTCGAAGAGCAACCCGTCGACGAAGTCGGGCTCGTCGAAGGGGCCGAAGGGCTCCACCACCCCAGGCACGACGAAGGAGCCGACGTCATCCAAGAGCGGCAGCTCCGCCAACGGGCGCGGGCGGGACGCGAGCGCCACGGCGTCGAAGAGCCGGAGCTCCGGTGAGCGCTCGGGCGGCCACGGGTCGCCGCCGGGCCGACCGGTCTCGCGCGGGTAACATGGACAGACGTCCACGACCGCACGAGCGGCGGCAGCAGCAGGCAAAGGGGCCTGGACGTCCCAGACCAGCCAACCCGTAGTGGCCCCCTCTCCCGG
>DATFPQ010000066.1:0-19856 GCA_035264765.1 Actinomycetales bacterium
GCCGGGTCCTCGGTGATCGAGTCGTAGGTCAGCTCGGCCAGCTCGGCGTCGATGGTCCGCCAGGCGTACGCCGAGTAGCCGGCCTCCAGGACGGCTTTGGGCACCTGCCGGGCCTCCTGCAGAGCCTCGCGCAGCTCGGCCAGCCAGCGGTCCTCGTCGGCCCACGGTTCAGACATTCCGGCGGTCTCCTCGCTGCTCGGCGCGCTCGGAGGTAAGCCAGCGCGCGACCGCGGGGCAGGCCCGCAGCTTGTCCAGGCACCGCGACCGGGTCGGTCCGATGCTTCCCACCGGCATCTCCAGCCGGGCCCCGATCTCGACGTACGACGGCTGGTCCCCGGACACCAGGAGGGCCAGAAGCCGCTGGCAGTGCTCCGGCAGCTGGGCGAACGCCTCGCGCACCATCGCGCGGCGCTCGGCCGCCAGCAGCTCGGCGTCCGGTGCGGTCGTGTCCTCGTCGGCGGGGAGGGTGGCGGCCAGCTCGCCGAGCGGCCACGACTGCCGCGACCCGAGCACCTTGAGGCACTCGCGGCGGGTCGTCGTGGCCAGCCAGCCTGGCAGCGCCGCGGGCTCGCGGAGGGAGGAAAGTCGCTCCACCGTCCGCAGCCACACGGTCTGCACCACGTCCGACGTGTCCGCCTCGGACAACCGGAACCGCAGGCAGACCGACCACACGAGGGCCGCGTATCGGTCGACGAGAGCGTTCCAGGCCTCCTGGCTCCCGGCGGTGGCCTCGGCGACCAGGACGTCCACCGGTTCGGAGGCCATGCTCACCGCGGGCTCCCGTGGCGCCTGCCGTCCGCCGGCCAGCCGGCCAGTCTCCCGAGCGCCACCTGCGGACGCCCGTCCTCGTCATGGCGCGAGCCCTTGCTCAACTCTGCCCACGCTTCCCGCGCCGTCCGCCCTTGGTGTACCTGCGCGGCGATGGCCCCGCTCACCGCGGCGGCCGCGAACGAGGTACCGCTCCACCGGGCCAGCACGGTGCCACCGGTGTCCTGCGGCTCACAGGTGCTGACGACGTCGACGCCCGGCGCCATGGCGTCCACCCACGGCGCATCCGGGCTGAACGCCGCCCGCTCACCGCCGTCAAGTGCACCCACCGCGATGACGTCGTCGAGCGCGGCCGGCCAGGACGGCGCGGGTGCGGTGCCGCCCTCGGTTCCGCCGTGGTTGCCGGCCGCGGCGACGACGAGGGTGCGCCGACCCAGTGCGGCGATGGCGGCGCTGAGCACCAGCGGCGGCTGCCCGTCCTCGGTGCGGCAGCCGAGCGAGAGGTTCACGACGTCGGTGGAGCTGTCGGCCAGGTCGGCCACCGCCTGCGCCAGCGTCCAGCTGTCCTGGCTGCCGTCGTCGTCCAGGCCGCTGCGCAGCTCGATCACCGCGCCCGGTGCCTGCCGCAGCACCAGCCCCGCCACGAAGGTGGCGTGGTCAGCCATCCAGGGCAGCCGGACCCGTCCTCGTGCCGGCAGCAGGGCCGCGGCCGCGGCGATGTACCCGCCGGCCAGCCACGGGTGCGTCGCCATCCGGGTGTCGACCAGGCCGACCCGCGCCCCGCGGCCCGGTGCGTCGGCACGCAGCCCGAGCAGCGTGGAGCCCTCCGGCGGCCACGGCCGGTTCGGACGTCCCACGCCGCCGCCGTCGATGACGTAGCTCTGCAGCGGCTGCGGGCGCCCGTCCCCGCCGCCACCGTCGATGACGTACGAGCCGGTCAGCCGCGACATCACCCGGTTCTTGCCCATGGTGGGCACCCAGCCGGCGTACCGGTCCGCGAGGACCCGTCGAAGGCAGCGCAGGGTGACGTCGACGTCGCTCGGCTCGTAGCCCGCCTCGTCCGCCGCGGCGCGGGCAGCCGCGACGAGCTCGGGATCCCGGTCCTGCAGCCAGGAACGGGCGGCTCGGGCGTCCAGGCTGACGAGGGCCAGGTTCAGCCGTGGGTCCTCCTCCAGCTCGGGCCGGGCGTCCCACGCCTCCAGCTGCGCCTCCACCAGCCGGGCGTAGGGCCGCCCCACGACCAACTGGTCGTCGCGGTACGGCTGACCGCGTCCCGCAACCACCGCTCCACCTGTCGACCCCGTGCCGGCGCCGGTCATGGTCCGCTCCCGATCTCTCGTGGTCATGGCCTCGTCGCCAGATCAGAGCGCCCGATGCGGTGCCTGATACGCCGCATTCTCGTCCGGTGCGCAGAGTGACGGAAGTCCGCGACGGCCATACCTAGACTGGGCAGGGTGGCGGACGGCGGGGTGCTCGAGCTCGCCCAGGAGGCCCTGCGACTGGTGCAGGTGGACCCCGGGCGGGCGGTCGAGGTGGCCACCAGTGCCGCGCGGACGGCCCGGCAGCACGAGGAGCTGGACGCCGCCAGCGTGGCGGAGCGGGCGCTCGGGCTGGCGGCCGTGCACCTGCAGGACCTGTCCTCGGCGACCCGGCACCTGCGGGCCGCGATGTCGCTGGCCGAGCGCGGCGGGGCGGTGGAGCTGGCCGCCGAGGCCCGGATGACCTTCGCCTTCGCGCTGAACCGGTACGGGCGCCCCCAGCGGGCGCTGAGCGAGATCGGCACTGCGCTGCACGACCTGAGCGCCGTCGGGCGGGCGCGCGGTCTGGTGCAGCGCGCCGCCATCCTGCAGCAGCTGGGCCGGCTGGAGGAGGCGCTGACCGACTACCGAGCCGCGCTGCCGGCACTGCGCCGGTCGCAGGACCTGGTGTGGGTGCAGCGCGCGCTGCTCAACCGTGGGGTGCTGCACGCGTTCCGGCACGCCTACGGGCCGGCGTCCCGCGACCTGCACGAGGCGGAGCAGCTGTGTGAGCGGCTCGGGCTGACGCTGCCCGCCGCCTTCGTGCAGGAGAACCTGGTGCTGGTGCACCGGCGGCTGGGCGACGTCCCGACCGCCCTGGCTCACCTGGACGCGGCGGAGCGGCTCTACCGGTCGATCGGTGCGCCGCTCGGCTCGTTGCTCGTCGAGCGCAGTGAGCTCCTGCTCTCGGTGGGCCTGTTCGCCGAGGCTCGCGAGGCGGCCGAGCAGGCGGTCGTGGCGTTCCGCCGGGCGGGTCGCCACCTCAGCACGCCGGAGGCCCGACTGCTGCTGGCGCGGACGGCCGTCCTGGACGGCGAACCCGCGCTGGCCGTGCGGGAGGCCCGACGGGCGGTGCGGGAGCTCGCCCGGCAGGGACGCCAGGAGTGGGTGGCGCAGGCCCAGTGCGCGCTGCTGCTGGCGCGGCTCGAGGACGAGGCCGGCCCACGGGTGTCGCCGGCGGAGCTGCGCCGGGCGGCTGATGCGGCGCAGGCGGAGGGGTGGCCGGCGACCGCGCTGGACATGCGGCTGCTGGCCGGCCGGGCCGGGATCGCTGCTGGTACGGGCGGGCGCACCCGGGCGGAGGGACGACGTCAGCTGGAGCTCGTCAGTCGGTGCCGGTCGCGCGGCCCGGCGTCCCGGCGCGCGAAGGCGTGGTTCGCGACGGCGTTGCTGCGGGACGACGCGGGGGACCGGTCCGGGGCCAGCGCGGCGGCGGCCCGCGGCCTGCGCATCCTGGACGAGTACCGCGGCACGCTGGCGGCCACCGACCTGCGCGCACGCGTCGCCGGCCTGGGGGTCGACCTCGCGCGGCTCGGGCTTCACAACGCGCTCGCGGCCGGCTCGGCCGCACAGGTGCTGGTGTGGGCGGAGCGGGGACGCGCGCGGCATCTGCTCGAGCGACCGGCGCTGCCACCGGCCGACCCCGAGCTCACCCTGCTGATGGCCGAGCTGCGCTCGGTCGTCGCCGAAGAGCAGGAGCGGCGTGGCGCGGGCCGCCCGGTCGGCTCGCTGGCCGGCCGCCAGGAGGCGCTCGAGCGCGCGATCCGGGACGCCACGCGGCTGCGGCCGGCGGCTGCGCCGGTTCCGATGCCGGCGTTGCCCGATCCCAGCGAGCTCGCCGCCGCGCTCGGCCCAGTGGCCCTGGTCGAGTACGTCGAGCTGGACGACGTCCTGCACGCGGTTTGCGTTGTCGACGGCCGGGCGTCCCTGCACCGCCTGGCCGAGATGTCCCGCATCTGCGACCTGGTCCGCTGGCTGCCGTTCGCCGTCCTGCGGCTGTCACGCAACCGCACGACAGGCGCCAGCACGGCGGCGGCCGTGGCGCTGCTGCGGCGCGTGGGGGACGAGCTGGACCAGCTGCTGCTGCGGCCGCTCACGGCGGAGCTGGGATCGCGGTCTCTGGTCCTGGTGCCCACCGGCGTCCTGCAGTCGATGCCGTGGTCGCTCCTGCCCTCGGCGTCCGGGCGGCCGCTCGCCGTGGCGCCGTCCGCGGCGATGTGGAGTGCCGCCAGCAGCCGCCGTCCGGTGCCCGGACCGGTCGCCGTGGTCGCCGGCCCGGGTCTTCCGGGAGCACAGGCAGAGGCGGCGCAGGTGGCGGCGCTGTACCGCGCCGAGCCCGTCGTCGGGGCGGCCGCGACCGTCGACACCGTCACCACCGCCCTGGAGGGGGCGTCGCTGGTGCACTTGGCCGCCCACGGCACCGTGCGTGCGGACAACCCGCTGTTCTCCTCGCTGCGGCTGGTGGACGGGCCGCTCACCGTCTACGACCTCGAACGACTGGACCGCGACGTCGACACGGTCACGCTTGCCGCGTGTGAGAGCGGACGGGCGGTGGTGCTAGCGGGGGACGAGCTGCTCGGGCTCAGCGCGACCTTCCTGTCCCGGGCGACGCGGCACGTGGTGGCCTCGGTCGTTCCCATCCCGGACGCTGCCACGACCCCCCTGATGGTGGCCTTCCACCGCCGCGCCGCCGCGGGGGCGCCGGTCGCGGAGGCCCTCGCCTCGGCGCAGGAGGAGGTCATGGCCCAGCACGCGGCCGACGCCGCGCACGGCGGCGACCGGCAGGAGGCGGCGGCGTTCGCGGCCGCCATCGGGTTCGTGTGCATCGGGGCGGGCTTCGACCCGCTGGCCCCGGTCACGCCCGCTGGCCTCACGGGGGCCCAACGGGGGGGTGCTGGATTCCCGCGAGACTAGTCCCGAATGCCTCGCCCTAGTCCTCCTGGGCGGTTTTCATGGCAGGCACACGCCGTATACGGCGTTTCTCCCACACGACAACGCTCGTGGGGTTCACAGTTCAGGGGTCCGGGTTTCTCACGTCGGCACCGTCCGACCGCCCCAGGGAGTTGAGCAGCATGGCCGCTCACCTGATGAACGAAGCAGAGCTCTACACCGCTCCCCGCGTGCGACTGTCCGGACCCAACTACCGCGGCCAGCACCGCAGCGCCGTGTGTCAGCAGGTGGGGGAGCCCGGGACCCTGGTCCTGGAGCCGGCCAGCCAGGTGGCCAGCAGCGTGATCGTTCAGATCGACGCCGTGACCGCCCTCGTGCGGCACGTCGGCACCTGTGACGACCACCCGGTCGCGCTGGCCGATCTGCGACCGTTCGCGGACGGCAACCGCGTTCGCGTCGGCGTGGACTTCGGCAGCTCCCGCTGACCCCTCCGCGCCCGTTGCGCGCAGGCCGAGCGCTGAGCCGCCGGCCCTACCCACCCCCGCAGGGGTTACGGACGCGGTTCTCCGACCAGAGCAGGCCCTGACTTTCGTCAGGGCCTGCTCCATGTATCGCGAACTTCCCGGCGTGTCCCAGGCGCGAGCGGTGGCGATCCCGGCACGGAGGCCCGCGCGTGCCTGGATCAGGTCCGGTGACCATGCTCGCCGTTCGGCACCCGAACAGCAGAGTCGTCAGGCGGCTCAGCCATAATCATCCGCCCTCGATTGAGGACCGCTCGCCTTGAGCGCGACGCCGGGGGATACCCCATTCGGGGGCCACAGTTGTCGCGCGTTCCCGTGGCTCCAGGGCTCCGCGAGCGCGCGGAGGTGGCGATGTGCGGTGGTATCGGCGCTCCTGTCCAGGCGCCGCATCGTCCGAAAGGATGATGCCGGGGTCAGCCCTTTCTCCACGGACGATGGCCGATCGCCCGCTCAACTTAGGGGGTTGTCGCACGGCACGCTTGGTGCATCGAGCGAGACCGACCGGGCCGCTCGGACAACAGCCAAGGAGTGCATCATGACCCGCGTTCTCGCCGCCCTGCAGACCCGCGCCGCCCGCGTGGCCAACAACGACCGCGGCGCCACCGCCGTCGAGTACGGCCTGATGGTCGCCCTTATCGCCGTCGTCATCATCGGCGCCGTCACGCTGCTGGGCCAGAACCTGCTCGCCATGTTCAACGGCATCGCGGCCGCGATCTGATCCGGCGACGCGTTCAGAGCGGCCGGTGGCCGTCCGGTTGATCTCAGCCGGCGGCCACCGGTGCCGCTGATTCAGCAACGTGCCCCGCACACTCGACCCAGGCTGGAGATGCTCATGTCCTCGCGCCGCAGTCAGCACCGCCCCACCGGGGACGAAGGCGCGACCGCCGTCGAGTACGCGCTCATCGCGTCTCTGATCGCCCTGGTCATCATCGGCGCGGTGACCCTTCTCGGACAGGCTGTTGCCGGCCTGTTCGCAGTTCCCCCGGGCCTGTGATGCGACGCCTCAGCGCTCGACATGGCGCAGGTACTGCGGACCGTGGGGCAGCCGCGGTCGAGATGGCGATCCTGCTTCCAGTCCTGCTTCTCATCGTCTTCGGCATCATCGACTTCGGTCGCATGCTTAACGCACAGATAGTCATCACGGAGGCGGCCCGGGAGGGCGCCCGGTGGTCCGCCCTCCGCCAAACGGCCCCCAGCCCGGCGGCGCGTGCCGTCACCGCAGCGGTCGGCCTGACTCCTGTCCCGGGCGCAACGGTGACTAGCTGCCCGGCCAGTCCTGCACCCACGGACCGGGCGACCGCAACCGTGACCTACCAGTTCACGTTCGTGACGCCGTTCAACGTGATCGGCGCAATGTTCGGAGGTGGGGGACCGAACACACGGACCCTCATCGGAACGGGAGTCATGCGATGCGGCGGTTGACCCGGCGACGACTCACCATGCGCTGGGCAAGCTTCCGCTCCGCGGAGGGTGACCGCGGCGCTGCCGCCCTGGTCGCCATTCTGCTCAGCAGCGGCGTGATCATGGCCATGGCGGCCCTGGGGATTGACGTCGGTCAACTCTATGTCGAGCGTCGGCAGCTCCAGAGCGGTGCCGACGCCGCGGCGCTCGCCGTCGCGCAGGACGCCGCCCGCGCCTGCACCGCGGGTACTTGCGCCCCAGCCGCGAGGGCTCAGGAGTACGCGGACCTCAACGCCGCGGACGGAGCGAGCGCCGTGCTCGAGGTCTGCGGTGTCGGCTGGGCTGCCGTCCCTGCCTGCGCAGGCCAGGGAACGCCGGAGCTCACCCGATGTGCCGTGCCGAGCGCAGGCGCCAATCACTGGGTACGCGTGCGCACCGGTACGCGCACGCCGGGTGGAGCCACGCTGCTGCCGGCGTCGTTCGCGCGGGTGCTTGCTGGAGGCGCCGCAGGCCGGCCGGTGTTCGCCTGTGGTCAGGCGGGCTGGGGTGCGCCGAGTTCCATAACCGCCACGCTGCCCCTGGCTCTGTCCTTGTGCGAGTGGACCAACTACACGGCCAACGGGACGAGCTACGCGCCGCCGCCCCCGTACTCGACGTACCCGCTTTCCTACGAGCGCGCCATCTACTACCACGACACTACGGGCGCCGCGCACTGCGGGGCCGGCCCCTCAGGAGCGGACCTTCCGGGCGGCTTCGGTTGGCTCGCCACAGGATCCGGTACCTGTGAGGCGCAGATCAACGACCAGAACTGGGTCAACGCGAGTACGGGCAACGCCGTTCCCAACCAGTGCTCGTCCGCTGCCCTCGCTTCGATGCTCGGCACCATCGTGTACGTCCCGGTGTACGACAACGCGAGCGGGCTGACCGGCAGCAACGGTTCCTACCACGTCAGCGGCTTCGGCGCCTTCTTCCTCACGGGCTTCAGCTTCCCCGGCGATCGACGCAACTCCATCGCCAGTGGAACGCGCTACTGCACGCCGTCGCAGACCTGTGTCTACGGCTGGTTCACCCAAGGGCTGGCTCCCACCGGCGCGACCGGGACAGGCGTCGAGCGCGGCACCGCGTCCGTCCAACTCGTCGGCTGATCTCTTGTGCACCTTGCGCCATCACATCGCACCGTCCGTCCATGACCACACCGACCGTGAGGGAAACCGATGAAACGACGACCGCTGGTCGCCATGGCGGCGCTGGTGATTGCGGCGCTCGGCACCGTTGCCGTGCTGATGTATGCCAAGAGCGCGGACCAGCGCGCCCTGCGCGGGCAGGAGGCGGTCAACGCTTTCGTCGTCCGCAAGGAGGTCCCCGCCGGCACCACGGCTCAGCAGGCCGTGGACGACGGGCTCATCGTGCGTGAGCTCATCGCCCGCCGCGCCCTCCCCGGGGACACCCTGACCGACGTCGACCGGACCTACGGTGTGCTCTTGGCGACCAGCACCCTGCAGCCCGGCGAGCTGGTGCTCCGGTCTCGCTTCTCGGCCAAGACAGCCGGAGACGGGGCCCTGATCGTGCCCGCCGGCAAGATGGCCGTGTCGGTGCCGCTCGACGACGCCTCGCACGTCGGATCGTTCGTGGTTGCCGGGTCGAAGATCGCGGTCTTCGACACGTTCAACATCCAGGAGAAGGTCAAGTCGGGTAACACGCCGGCCGGTGACCACCTTCAGGACAAGCACGAGTTCAAGCGGGCCACCCGGCTGCTCCTGCCCAGCGTGGACGTGCTGGCGGTCGGAGCCGCGACGACGGCGCCCGGCGCGGACCAGAGCTCGGGCAAGGGCTCCGCGGACGCCACCCAGAACGTGTCGGCCAGCTCGCCCGCTGCGGGGACGACGACGCTCGTCACGCTCGCGGTCAGCCAGGAGCAGGCACAGAAGCTGATCCACGGGAGCCGCACAGGCACCCTCACCTTCACCCTGCTCGGCTCCGGTACCGCCGGAACGCCGGGCGCCGGGATCGACGACCCCCACCTGTTCGAGGAGAGTGCACGATGACGCTGCTGCTGGAACCGGACTCATCCGTCGCCGAGGTCGTGGCCTTCGCTGTCGGCACCGACGTCGCGGTTCTCGACGTCACTCCCGAGGTGGTGCGACGCCTCGAGCACGACCCCGAGGAGCTCCTCGTCGTCGTCGGACCCACGGTCGACCTGCAGCTGGCCCTGGAGCTGGCCGAGACGTTGCAGGTCAGCCGACCGCACGTCGGCGTGGTGCTCATGCGGTCGCGCATCGACGTGGCCGTGCTGGGGCAGGCGCTGCGTGCCGGGGTCCGCGAGGTCGTGACGCCGGACGACCTGGCTGCGCTCGGCGCGGCCTGCAGCCGGTCGATGGAGATCTCCCGGCGCCAGGCAGGGGCGGCCGGAGCGTCCGCGCAGAGCCGTCCCGAGGGCCGCGTGGTGACCGTCTTCTCCGCCAAGGGAGGGTGCGGGAAGACCACCGTGGCCACGAACCTGGCGACGGCTCTAGCGGGGGGCGGCGCTCACAGCGTGTGCCTGATCGACCTCGACCTGGCCTTCGGAGACGTTGGCATCGCCCTGCAGCTGGTGCCCACTCGCACCATGACGGATGCGGCGGCCATGCTCGGCTCCATCGACGAGCAAGGGGTGCGCTCGTTGGTGACGCCGCACAGCCGTGGTCTCGACGCGCTGCTCGCCCCGCTGGAGCCGGGCGAGATCGAGCGGATCGACGCGAAGGTTGTCGGCGAGCTGGTCCGCGTGCTCCGCCGCATGTACGACTTCGTCGTCATCGACACGCCGCCGGCGTTCAGCGACCACGTCCTGGCCGCCTTCGACGCGTCCGACTGCATCGTCCTGCTGGCCACGCTTGACGTGCCGGCGTTGAAGAACCTCCGCCTCACCCTGGAGATGCTCGACCTGCTGGGCTACCCGCGGAGCAGCTGGCTCGTCACCCTCAACCGGTCGGACAGCAAGGTGGGTCTCACCCTCGACGAGGTGGAGCGGACCTTGAAAAGCCCCGTGGCCCTGCAGATCCCGTCGAGCCGATCGGTGTCGGCGTCGATCAACAGGGGCGTGCCCCTGGTCCTCGACGAACCGGGCCACCCCGTCAGCCAGGCCGTTCGCCGGATGGCCGAGATGGTTGTCGACCGGGTCGGGAGGGCGCAGGTGAACGGTGCGCCGGCGAACGAGCGCACGGGACCCCTCCACCTCAAGCCGCGCAGGTCTCTCGCCCTGCTTCGCCGTGGTGGTGGGCGATGAGCCTCACCGCTCGAATCGAGCAGGCGCGCAAGCCCCTGCTCACCCAGACGTCGCCGACCGCAAGCAATGTGGCGGAAGCTCGCCACGACCCCTTCGCGACGGTCAAGGCGAGTGTGCATCAGGGCCTGCTGGACAGCCTGGGCCCCAAACTCTACGACCCGCGCCTGGAGCAGTCCGAGCTGGACCAGCAGGTGCGCCAGACCTTGCAGGCAGTGCTCGAGGAGACGGAGGCCCCGCTCTCCGCCTCCGACCGGGCCCGGGTGGCCCAGGAGGTGGCCGACGAGATCCTCGGCCACGGCCCGCTCGAGCCGCTGCTCCGCGACCCCGACATCAGCGAGATCATGGTCAACGGTCCGCGCCGCATCTTCGTTGAGCGCGGCGGCCGGTTGCACGAGGTGGATGCCCAGTTCACCAGCGAGACGCACCTTCGCCGCACGATCGACAAGATCGTCGGGCGGGTGGGCCGCAGGGTCGACGAGGCGAGCCCGATGGTGGACGCCCGGCTGCTCGACGGCAGCCGGGTCAACGCCGTGGTGACGCCGATCGCTCTGGACGGCGCCATGCTCACGATCCGCAAGTTCGCCGCCGACCCCTTCGGCGCCGACGACCTGGTCGCCTTCGGCACCATGACGCCCGTCGTCGGCCAGTTCCTGGAGGCGTGCGTCCGCGGGCGCATGAACGTGCTGATCAGCGGGGGTACCGGCAGCGGAAAGACGACGACGCTCAACGTGCTGTCCGGCTTCATCCCGGAGGACGAGCGGATCGTCACGATCGAGGACGCCGCAGAGCTGCAGCTGCGTCAACGGCACGTGGTGCGCCTGGAGTCCAGGCCTCCGAACGTCGAGGGCGCCGGCGCGGTGAGTATCCGGGACCTCGTGCGTAACGCCCTCCGCATGCGCCCCGACCGCGTGGTCGTCGGCGAGGTCCGTGACGGCGCGGCCCTGGACATGTTGCAGGCGATGAACACCGGACACGACGGGTCGATCACCACGGTGCACGCCAACTCGGCCCGCGACTCGCTGGCCCGCCTCGAGACCATGGTGCTGATGGCCGGCGTGGACCTGCCGGTACGGGCCATCCGGGAGCAGGTCGCCAGTGCGATCGACCTGATCGTGCACCAGAGCCGGCTCAAGGACGGGTCGCGGCGGATCGTGAGCGTCAGCGAGGTCGTCGGCATGGAGGGCGACATCATCACCCTGCAGGACCTGTTCAGCTTCGACTACAAGGCCGGGCAGGACGAGGCCGGCCGGTTCAGAGGCCGGTTGGCCTCGACCGGCCTGCGTCCGCGGCTGACGGACAAGCTCGAGGACGTCGGCATCGCGCTCCCGCCGTCTATGTTCGCGTTCTCCGACCTCCCGGGCCGATGAGGACCGTGCTAAGCCGCCTGGCGACCGCCGCCGCCGCGGCGTCAGTGCTGCTTGTGCCCGCCGCGACGGCGTACGCCGAAGGCGCGGCGCAGGTGACTGACAGCCGCGTCAACGGTTCGCAGCTGTCGCTGACGGTCCGCGTGAACGGTGTCCCCGCCGGGCGGTCACTGGACGGCAACCTCACGCGGGTCCGGGTCAACGGGGTTCCACTCCCGGCTCAGGTCCGGACAACCGATAGCGCGGCAGCCCCGGCGGGCAGGGCCGTCGTGGTGGTCGACGCCAGTGGCTCGATGGGAAAGGACGGCATCGCAGCTGCTCGGGTGGCGGCCGGCGCCTTCGCCCGCCGCGTGGCACACGACGTCCCCGTAGGGCTGATCCGCTTCAGCGACCGCCCCGACCTCCTGGTGGCTCCGACCACCGATCGGTTGCGGTTGCAGGCGGGCCTGCGTCTCCTGAAGCCTCAGAACGGCACCGCTCTCTACGACGCCGTGTCCATGGCCGTCAGGACGGCCGGTCGGGACGGCTCGGTCGTCGTGCTGAGTGACGGTGCCGACACGACCAGCCGGGCATCCTTGGGCAACGCGCTGAGCACGGTGCGCGCCTCCGGTGTCTCGGTGAGCACGGTCGCGTTCCGGACGCCGGGCGCCTTGCGCTCACCGCTGGAACAGCTGGCCGGCGCAGGTGGGGGACGCGTCGTTGCAGCCGATGCCGCCCAGTCCCTGGCGGATGCCTTCACACGTGCCGCCGCCGCCGTCCCAGCGCTGCAGTTCGTCACCGTCGGCCTGCCAGACGGCACCCGTCAAGGCTCTGTCGAGGTGACCGTCTCCGACCGCAGCTCGAGCTGGGTAGCCCGCGGCTCCTTCCCCGGGGTCGGTTCCGCCGGGCAGCTTCCGACCACCATGGTGAGGCCGGGCCACTGGTACACGTCCCTGTGGACGTTGGTGCCGGTCGTGTTTCTTGCTGTGCTGGTGCTTGCCTGGCTCGCCATTCCGGCTCCCGCATCGGTGGCGTCCCGCCGTGAGCAGGCCCTGGCTGCGTACACCATGAATGGTCGCCGCTCCGCCGACGAGCGCGGTGACGCCGACGGCGCCAAAGCCGCATCAACCATTGTCAACCTGTTCGAAAGGCTGTTGCAGGCCCGCGGCTCAGGGGCGCGCATCGCAGAGGGTCTCGACCGCGCCGGGTCCAGGCTTCGGCCCGCCGAGTGGCTGGTGATCCGCGCGTGCGTGTGTGCGGGGCTGGTGGCCGGTGTGACACTTCTCGGTGGTCACATTCTGCTGGGCCTGGTCGTGGGGGTCATCGGTGGCTGGCTGGGCACGTTCGCCTGGCTGCGCCTGCGTCAGAACCGGCGCACTCGAGCCTTCGCCGACGCCTTGCCGGACACGCTGCAGCTGGTCGCGAGCAGCCTCAAGACCGGGTTCTCGTTGCCGCAGGCACTGGACGCCGCGCAGCAGGACGGCGTGCAGCCCATCGCCGGCGAGCTCGGTCGAGCGCTGGCGGCCGCTCGGATCGGTGCACCGCTCGAGGACGAGCTGGAGGAGGTGGCACGGCGCATGCGGAACGAGGACTGGCGCTGGGCGGTAATGGCCATCCGGATTCAGCGGTCGGTCGGCGGCAACCTGGCCGAGGTGCTCCTGACGACGGTGAAGACGCTGCGGGAGCGAGCGGCCACACGTCGTCAGGTCCGTGCGCTCTCCGCGGAGGGGTTGTTGTCGGCGTACATCCTTGTCGGGCTGCCGATCTTCGTCACGATGATCCTGCTCATATTCCGCCGCGAGTACCTGCGTCCGCTATGGACGAGCGTCCCCGGCGTGCTCATGGTCGCCGGATCACTGGTGATGCTCGGTGTCGGTGCGCTGTGGATGCGCAAGGTTGTCAAGGTGGAGGTCTGACATGCCTGAGTCCCTGGTG
Source organism: Actinomycetales bacterium (assembly GCA_035264765.1). Classification (GTDB taxonomy): domain Bacteria; phylum Actinomycetota; class Actinomycetes; order Actinomycetales; family Angustibacteraceae; genus DATFPQ01. The sequence goes on from DATFPQ010000066.1 coordinate 13,418, forward strand.
CCTCTCGTCGGCGCCTCGCTCGTCTTCATCGGGCTGGCCGCGGCAGCCGTCGTGCTGCTGCGCTCGTCGGCCGAGCCGACGGGTGTAGCCCGATCCTTGATGGTCATCGAGAAGCTTCATCCCGGGCGCGGCGTCGCCCTGGCTGACATGCCGGCGTCCGAGCGGCTGCTGAAGCCTCTTGTGCGAAGGCTCGCCTGGCTTGCTCGTCGATTGACACCCGCCGGTACACCCGCCCGGCTGCAGCGGCGGCTCGACCTGGCGGGCAACCCCAGCCGCTGGAGCGTCGAAGGGATGCTCGCCGTCAAGGCGGGTGGTCTGGTGGCGGGTGCCCTGTTCGGGAGCCTCGTCGCGTTACGAGCCGGCGGCGCGATCGGCGTCGCCTGGACGGCTGTCCTTGCCGCCGCTGGCTTCTGGGTCCCGGACCTACTGCTGTACAACGCCGGGCTCAAGCGGCAGCAGACCTTGCGGCGGACCGTGCCCGACGCGCTCGACATGCTGACCGTGTGCGTCGAGGCGGGCCTCGGCTTCGATGCCGGGCTCGCGCAGGTGTCCCGGAACACCAGCGGTGCCATCGCCGGCGAGTTCGCCCGCCTGCTCCAAGAGATGCGCATCGGCAAGACCCGCATAGCCGCCTTCAAGGACATGGCGGCGCGGACGACCGTCCCGGAGCTGCACATCTTCGTCGCGGCTCTCGTCCAGTCCGACAAGCTCGGGATCCCGGTGGCGGCAGTGCTTCGCGAGCAGTCGCACGAGATGCGCCTCAAGCGCCGCCAGCGGGCCGAGGAGCAGGCCCAGAAGGTCCCCATCAAGATCCTCTTCCCGATGCTCCTGTGCATCTTCCCGTCGTTGTTCGTGGTCGTCATCGGTCCAGCTGCCCTCCAGATGGCCCGCACCTTCATGGCGACGCCATGACCACCCTGACGCGCCCCCTGACTCGCACCGGTGAGCGCCCACGAGCAGATCTCGTGCGAGTGGTGATGGCGGGCCTGTTCGTCCTGATGGCGGCAGGCAACGCCTTCTCCCTCGTGCACCGCCTACAGGTGCCCGAGGTCTCCGCGCCGCGACGTGTCAGCGATGTGCTCGCCAGCGTGCTGACGCTCGCGTTCTGCGGCCTGGTGGTGCGCGCCTACCTGCGCCGGGGCCCCGCCACCGCCACCGACCGCAACCCGCTCGTCTGGCTGGCCGCACCCGCTGGCACGCTGCTGCCCATGGTGCTGGGGGCTGTGCCGCCTCGACCGGGTGGCGCCTTTCGCACCGTGGCTGAGCTCGCTCTCACGCTGTCCGGTCTGCTGTTCTCCGTCTGGGCGGTGCGCTCCCTGGCAACCAACCTCAGCGTCGTGCCGCAGGCGCGCGGAGTCGTGACGTCCGGACCGTACCGGTGGGTCCGCCACCCGCTCTACCTCGGGGAAATCGTCGGCGTGGCTGGGATGGCGCTGCACGTGGGGCGGACCTGGGCGCTGGCGCTCTTGCTGGCCGAGGTTGGCCTGCAGATGTACCGCGCGCATCGCGAAGAGCAGTTGCTGGCTCGTGAGCTGCACGGCTACGCCGACTACGCCGCACGCACCAGCAGGGTCATCCCTGGCATCTGGTGAACCCGCCGACAATGGACGCAGGACGAGATCCTGGTGGCCGGGGCGACTGGTTGAGTCGCCGCTGCAGGCGCGATGAACTCAGTCAGAGCAGCAGCGCGAGAAGGGATGCCACGAGGATGATCCCGAAGAGGACCACCGAAAGGCCGAAGAGCAGGGCCGGTCGGCTCTGCAGCCGACACAGCGCGCACGGCTCTCCTGCGTCCGGTCCCACGGGAACTCCTCTCGGTTCCCTTCCAGTGTGGGCGTTCCAGAGACCGAGCGCGTCGACCAGGTGGACCCATCGGGGTCAGCCGAACGGACGACCCCGAATGGCCGGCTCACGGTGCGTCAAGCAGTCCCAGCTTGATGGCGGCCATCAAGGCCTGCGCCCGGTTCGTGGCACCGAGCTTCTCGTATACCTTCGCCACGTGCGTCTTGACGGTGGACTCGCTCATGTACAGCCTCTTCGCCACCTGCGACACCGACAGCCCCTCCTGCAGAAGGACGAGCACCTCTCGCTGCCGAGGCGTCAGATGGGGCCGGTCGGGGGAGTTGCGCCGGCGCAGCGCGGCGGCCAGGCCCGCGGCCGCGAAGACCTGCGGGTCCACCGCAGCGCGGCGCACCGCGTCGACGACGTGGTCCAGAGACGCGTTCTTGAGCACCAGGGCCGAGGCCCCTGCCTCGAGCGCGGTCAGGAGCGTGTCGTCGTCCGCGTGCATCGTCAGGACGACGATGCCGGTCTGTTCCGACTGCTCCCTGGCCCGGCGTGCGACCTCGAGCCCGGTCCCGTCGGGGAGGGAGACGTCGACGACGAGGACGTCCGCGTCGCCACGGGCCACCAGGGCCAGGCCCTCCGCCACCGACGCGCCCTGGCCGACGACGTCCAGATCAGGCTCCTCGTCCATGGCACGCCCGACGGCCTGGCGGACCAGATGGTGGTCTTCCACGAGCATGACCCGGGTCATGAGAGGCCTCCCGCCAGGGCAGAGCCGCGTCTTTCGTCTGTACCTGTGATCCCCGGCCGGGTGGCTCCGAGGCGGCGGCCGATGTGGACGACGAGCCTGATGCCACCACCCGTGGGCTGCTCGACGTCGACGCACGCGTCCTGGCCGAGCAGCGCGGGCACCGGACGAGTGTCGTCCCACGACGTGCGGCCGTCATGATGCACGACCAGGGTTCCCATGGGCGGGTCCGTGCGCAACACGAGTCGCACCGCCTTGGCCCCACCGGAGCGTGCGTCCAGCAGCATCTCGTGCGCCAGCCGGGCGAGGCCCATCTCCACCGAGGCCGGCAGTCGGAACGTCGACTCGTGCAGCTCGACTTGCACGCTGCATCCGGCGGTGGTCCCGAAGCGCTGCAGCATGGAAGAGAGCGTCCGTCCCAGGCCGTCCTCCGGCCGGGCGCCGACGCGAAGATCCGCGATGGACAGCCTCATGTCGCCCAGGATCCGGGACACCTCGGCTCTCAGCTCCCGCAGCTCGCGGGCCACTGTCGGCTGTTCCGCCGCTGTGACGGCCAGCCGGTCCAAGCAGAAGCCCACGTAGACGAGGTCCTGAGCGATCCCGTCGTGCATGACGCGAGCCAGCTGCTCCCGTTCGCGGAGGGTGGCGGCGCTCTGCAGCTCGCTGAAGTGGAGCGCAGCCTCCAGCTGGGGCGCGACCCAGGACGCGGCGTGTTCCGCGAGGACGACCTCCTCCGCCGTGAACGCGACCGCGGAGCGTCGTTCCAGTACCATCAGCGCGATCATGTCTCGGCGTACGCCGAGGACCGGCACACACAGGAGGGCCGAGCCGCGCCGACGTCCGTCCGGCCCGTCCTTCTCGCGCAGATCCTTCGTCACCGTGCAGCTCACCCATGCGTCATGCAAAGCTCCAACGCTGCGGACGGGGTCCCGCCACGGCAACCGTGGTGCCGCCTGCAACGCGAGCGGGCTGGCCGTCTGGTCGTCCAGTCGCTGCAGCACCGCGCACACGTCGACGTCCAGAAGAGACTGCGCCTCATCGAGGAGTGTCTGCGCCACCGTCGGGGCGTCCAGACCGAGCGGCAGCTCTCGGGCCAGACGCTGGAGCTGCCCGGCGAGGCGAGCCGCCTCCATGGCCATCGCGCGCTCCGGACCTGAGGGCTCCGCCGTGACCTTGCGGTTCCACACCACCAGGAGGCCGAGCACCAAGCCGAGACCGAGCCACTGCACCAGAACGCAGATCTTGGGAAGTCCCACGGACGACGGATTCAGAGCCAGCACACAGCCCAGGACGAGCACCGACGACGCGGCCCGCTCGAGGAGGAGAGGCCGCAGGCCGAGGTCGTCCGCTGCTCGGAATGCTGCGAGCAGCAGGAGCGGCATGGCCGCCTCCGTGTTGCCGACGCTGGACGCCACGGTGAGGATCGCCACGGTAGCCGTGAGAACCAGACGAGCACGCGGTGCGGGTCGTTGGGGGAAAACCAGCTCCAGAAGCACGATGGCCACCGCGCCGGGCAGCACCACGGCGGGGTGCCGTTCGGCAAGGGCCACGACGACGCAGAACAAGGCGATGGCGATCCGGAGCCGTTGGGACACGGCGACTCGAACGGCAGCAGAACGCATGGATACCCCCTTGTTCGCGCCGGATGGCCGTATCCTTCCTCGATTGTGGGGTCAAGTATGTGTGCTACGGGCAAGTTTGCTGGATTCGGCGATGGTTGATTTATGGTAAAAGATCAACGCCACGGATCGGACGCGTACGCCGAAGGTTCAGCGACCCCGCGTAGAGCCGAGCCCGGGGGCGACGGGACGAGGCCTCGGCCCGGGACCATGCTCGACCCGGTGCGGCGGACCGCGCTGGTCGCGGTCATGGGGCTGCTCGCGACGTTTGTGGTGGCGGTCCTGCCTTCGGGGCAGCTCGCGTATCCGGGAGAGAGCGCGCGGCTCGTCCTGGAGACGGCGAACGGGCTCATCGCCTGGCTGACGTCTGTGCTCCTCCTCGGGCGCTTTCGCCGAAGCGGAGCGGGCCGGGAGCTCCTGCTCGCACACAGCATGGGACTGCTGGCCCTGGCCTCGCTGGTGCTGGTGACCGTCCCCCAGGCGCTGGGAGAGCAGACAGGGAGCGCACTCACGACGTGGGCCCCACTCACCACGAGGCTGGCCGCCGCGGTGATGATCGCCGTCGCCGCGGCTCTGCCCAGCTGGCGAGTACGACGAGCCGTCCACCCGTTCCGCGAGGCCGCAGTGGGTGCCGGCCTGGTCGGCGGCCTGGCGGTGACCGTGCAGCTCGCCGCCTCCTCGCTGCCGGCGGTGGTGGCCGTGACCGAGACCGCGAGCTCGAACGCCTTGCCCCAGCTCGACCCGCACCCGGTGTTCGTGGTGGTGCAGGTCATCAACGTCGTGTGCTATGCCTTCGCGGCCGTCGCCTTCACCGTGCAGGGCACCCGGGAGCGCGACGACTTCGTGGCCTGGATCGGCGCGGCGTGCGCGATGGGCGCGTGCGCGCGGCTGAGCTTCGCGCTGTTCCCCTCGATCTACTCCGGCTGGCTGTACGTCGGCGACCTACTCCGCGCGGTGTTCTACGTCCTCCTCCTGGCGGCCTGTCTGCGGGAGCTCCAGGCCTACTGGGCCTCGCAGGTCAACGTGGCCGCGGAGTCCGAGCGGCGGCGCCTGGCCCGGGACCTGCACGACGGCGCGGTGCAGGAGCTGGGGTTCCTGAGGTCTCAGGTGCTGTTGGTCCCGGACGAGGACCTGCGCGCCCGGATGCTCGGTGCGGCCGACCGGGCATTGGACGAGACGCGTCGTGCGCTGTTCGCCCTGACCTCGCAAGCCGGCGAGAGCGCGGAGGACGCCGTCCGCCAGGCCGTCTGCGAGGTCGGTGACCGCTACGACGTGCCGGTCCACCTGGGGGGGACCGACCCAGGCGTAGGCCCCGAGGCGACCGAGGCCCTCGTGCGCCTGGCCCGTGAGGCCGTGTCCAACGCCGCTCGTCACGGTGCTCCCGCATCCGTCGTCGTTACGCTGGCCCCTGGTCGCCTCGTCGTGGAGGACGACGGCGCGGGGTTCGACCCGGCTCGGGCCCGCGGCGGACGAGGGTTCGGGCTGGTCAGCATGCGAGACCGTGCGGAAGGCCTCGGCGGCCGTCTTGAGGTACGGTCCGCTCCGGGCGCCGGTACGAGGGTGGAGGTGACGTGGTGAACGACCCCGAGGGGCGCATGACAGTCGTCGTCGCGGACGACCACGCGCCCACACGCGCCGGCGTTCGGGTCTCGCTCGAACGCGACGGTTTCGACGTCGTGGCCGAGGCGTCGACAGCCCGCGCTGCGGTGCAGGCGGCACAGGAGCATCGTCCGCATGTCTGTCTCCTGGACGTCCACATGCCCGGCAGTGGCATCGCGGCGGCCGATCAGATCAACCGCGAGATCCCGGACACGGCCGTCGTCATGCTGACCTACTCCCGTGAGAGCGAGGACCTGTTCGACGCCCTCCGGGCCGGCGCCCGCGGGTTCCTCAACAAGGACATGGACCCTGATCGGCTCGGCTCGGCCCTGCGGGGTGTGCTCGGCGGTGAGGCGGCCCTGCCGCGCAGCCTCGTCTCCAAGGTGATCGAGGAGTTCCGGGGGCGGTCCGGGCGCAAGGTCTTCATGCGCCAGCGGCGGCCGGCCGAGCTGACCAGCCGAGAGTGGGAGATCATGGAGCTCCTCCGGCAGGGGCTGTCGACGGAGGACGTCGCGGCCCGGCTGTTCGTGTCTGCGGGCACGGTCCGCGTGCACGTCTCTAGCGTGCTGAAGAAGCTCCAGGTCAAGAGCCGGGCCGAGGCGCTGGAGATGCTGCAGGATTCCTGACGACCGGAGAGGGGGCAGAGCCGGTGCTCGGCTCTGCCCCCTCGTCGTGGATTTGGCTCAGG
>DATFPQ010000067.1:0-3524 GCA_035264765.1 Actinomycetales bacterium
CGACGTCCTGGGGGTCAGGGCACGGATCTTCGCCTTCACCGAGGAGAATGGCCGGTCGCCGATGAAGGTGTAGACGTACCACTTGCTGCTTCCCTGCTTGCGGCGCCACCGGATGTGGAACCCGAGGAAGTCGAACCCCTCGCCCATGTGCACGATCTGAGTCTTCGCCTCGGAGAGGTTCAACCCGACCGGTTCCAGCACCCGGGTGATCTCCTCGCGCAGGCCATCGACGTGATGACGTTCTCCGCGGACCAGGACGACAAAGTCGTCGGCTTATGCCGCGTGCGTGGTTATGCCGCGTGGGCTGTCAGCGGCCAGCGGGGAGCCGGGGTCGGGGCTGGTTCACGCGGCATAATGCGGTCGCGCTGTCGGGGTCGTTCAGAGGCTGGTGAGGTAGTCGAGTAGCTGGTCGGTGGGCCGGTAGCGGCCGCGGGAGCCGCGGGGTGTGGGCAGTCGGGCCAGGGCCTTCTCCTTCGTCGTCATGTCGGCGTGGAGATAGATGTGGGTGACGTCGGTGGACTCGTGCCCGAGCCACAACGCGATCACGGTGAGGTCCACGCCGGCGTGGAGCAGCGCCATCGCGGTGGAGTGCCTCAGCGTGTGCGGGGTGACGCTCTTGCCGACCAGCGTCGGGCACCCGGTTGCGGCGGCCGCGGCGTGCTTGGCGACGATTCGCTGCACGGCGTCGCTGCTGAGCGGTCCGCCGCGGCTGCTGGGGAACAGGGGGTCGTCGTCTCGGCCGGGGGTCTGGGCGAGCCAGGCTTTGAGGATGGCGGCGGTGGGCCGGGTCAGTGGCGTGCAGCGGTCCTTGCGGCCCTTGCCGTGGCAGCGGACGTGCGCCCCGGCACCGAGGTGGACGTCGCTGCGGGTCAGCCCGGTGAGCTCGGATACCCGGAGCCCGGTGTGGATGGTCAGGTGCAGCAGCGCGTGGTCGCGCCGTCCAAGCCGGGTGGCCGGGTCGGGCGCGGCGATCAGCGCGTCGCACTCTCCGCGGGTGAGGTAGCCCAGGATCGCCCGGTCGGTCCGTTTCGGCGGGATCGCCAGGACGCGTTGGATGAGCGCGGCGTGGTCGGGGTCGCGGAATGAGGCATAGCGGAACAGGGAGTGGATGGCGGCCAGTCGCGCGTTGCGGGTGGCGACACTGTTGCCGCGGGCGATTTCCAGGTGGGTCAGGAACGCGGTGACCGTCTCGGCGTCGAGGTCGGTGATGCTCAACGTCGCCGGCGGCCGACTGGTCTGCTCGTGGAGGTAGTTGAGCAGCAGGATGATCGTGTCCCGGTAGGCGGCGATGGTGTGGGGGCTGGCCTGACGTTGCCGGATCAGCCGATCGCTGAAGAAGCCCTGCAGCAGGGGCGCGAGGTCGTTCACGGCGCCTCCCGCCTGTTGACGTTCAGGTCGTGCTCGGTCAGGTCGTCCTCGAGCCGGGCGGCGGCCTGCGCGAGCAGCTGTGGGGTGCCGGTCAGGTACCAGTAGGTCGACTTCGGGTCCACGTGTCCCAGGTAGGTGGTGAGCCGGGGGATCCGGGCGGCGACGTCGCCGCCGTCGCGGTACCACTCCAGCAGCGTCGTAGTGGCGAACCCGTGCCGCAGGTCATGCAGCCGCGGTCGTCGGTGTCCGGGCGGCGCGGCGATGCCGGCGGCGTCCATCAGCGTGCGGAAGGTGTGGGAGAGGTTCGCCTGGTCCACGCGGCGGCCGCGGGTGTTGAGGAACCAGGCCGGGACGGGTTCGGTGAACGCAGTGTCGCGGACGACGGCGTAGCCGCGCAGCGCCTCGGCGGTGCTCGGAGAGATCGGGACCAGCCGGTGCTTGCCGAACTTGGTGTTCCGCACCCTCAGCAGCAGACCGTCGAGGTCGACGTCGGCGCGGTCCAGCCCGCAGGCTTCGGAGACCCGGAGCCCGGTCACGGTCAGCAGGCCGAGCACGGTTCTCCAGGTCAGGGCCCGAAGCGGTGGGTGGAGACCGTCGGCGGCGTGCATCAGCCGGCCGATCTCGTCGTCGTTGAACAGGTAGGGCGTCACGCGGCGGTAGTGGTGGGGCAGCAGATCTGGCGGCGGGACCTCGGTGGACGGGTCCAGCACGACCAGATGGCGGGCGAAGCTTCTCACCACCATCAGCCGGCGGCTCCAGTGCACCTCGTCGCGGCTGCGCGGAGTCGCGGTGGCCCACGTCAGCGCCGCGTCGAGGGTGACGACGTCCAGGTCGTGGGTCTCCAGGTAACCGACGAAGCTGAGCAGCTTCGGTTCGAAGCTTGTCAACTGGAAGCCCAGCGCGCGGCGCATCGCCAGGTACTCCTCGGCCCGGGCACGGATGCTGCTCATCGCGGAGTCCCGGGCCAGGGCCGGGCGAGGGTGCGCAAGGCGTCCAGGTCCACCTTGGCGTAGACCGTGGTGGACAGCTCCGAACGGTGTCGCAGCACCTGGCCGACCTCGGCCAGCGACGCCCCGGACCGGAGCAGATCGGTGGCCAGGGTGTGCCGCAATCGGTGCGGACCCAGCCGCGGCAGCCCCGCCCGGTGGCAGGCGCGGGCCATGATCGCGCGGACCGCTGATCCGTTCAGCGGTCGGATCGGGGCGCGCACGGTGAGGAACACCGTTGGCTGCGTGACCGCCGTGCAGGACGGGCGGCCCCCGGTGAGGTAGTCGGCCAGGGCGGCGCCCACCGTCGCGGTCAGCGGCAGCCGTTCCGTCCGGGCGGCCTTGCCCCGGATCAGCACCTCACCGTGCCGCCAGTCCAGGTCGTCCAGGCGCAGCGCGGCGACCTCTGCGCCGCGGAGCCCGAGATCGGCCAACACGGTGAGGACTGCGTGGTCACGCAGCCCGACCGGCGTCGTCGTGGCAGGGGTGGCCAGCAGCGCGGTGACCTGCTCTGGGCTCAGCCCTCGCGGTAGTCCGGCCAGGCGCCACCCGGCGACCGCGGGCACCGCCCCGACCAGCGGACCCGACGTCAGCCCGCGGACATGCAAGAACCGCAGGAACGCCCGGAGCGCGGTGACCTCGGCCTTGGCCGACCAGACACTGCGAGCCGAGGTCGCCTCGGCCAGCACGAAGCTGCTCACCGCCGCAGCGTCCAACCCCGCGATCGCCTTATCGAGCGGATCCGGCAGGACGGCCAGCAGCTTCGCCGCCTGGCCGCGATAGCAGCGCACCGACTCCGCGGCCAGCCCCCGCTCGACCCTCAACCAGTCGACGAACTCCGCCAGCAGCACCTCCCGAAGCAGAACCGCTGACTCCCCCCGAACTGGCCTCCGCCCATCGTCCGCGTCGTACTGCGTCGTGCGCTGCGCTGTGACCTCCATGCCTTTGCTCCCTCGTGAGAACGGACCATGTCCGTCCAGTCCGACAGGAGCGACCCCGACAGCGCGACCGCATTATGCCGCGTGAACCAGCCCCGACCCCGGCTCCCCGCTGGCCGCTGACAGCCCACGCGGCATAACCACGCACGCGGCATAAGCCGACTTATGCCGAGCTCGGCATAAGTCCGCGTAGCGGATCAGGCGCCAGTTCGGCAGGTCCTTCCTCTTCCTC
>DATFPQ010000068.1:0-2043 GCA_035264765.1 Actinomycetales bacterium
GGCCGCGGGCCGGTCCAGGACCAGCTCCAGCACGCCGTCGGCCCACGAGCTGCGAAGACCCTCGACGGCGAGATCCGCACCGCCGTCCTGGCTGGGAACCGTCACGTGCCCTCCTGAGCAGACTGAGCGCTGGGGCGCCAGGCTAGCCTCGAGTTGAGGATGCTCATCTGCTGCCGACCGGAGGACGCATGTTCGATCTGACGGGAAAGACGGTGGTGGTCACCGGCGGCGGGCGCGGCATCGGCCGCGGCATCGTCCGAGCGATGGCGCGGGCGGGTGCCGACCTGCTCGTCGCCGGCCGCAGCGTCACGCCGCTGGAGGACGCCGTCGCCGAGGCCCGCTCGCTCGGGGCCCGGGCGCGAGCAGTTCCGACGGACATCACGAACCCCGACCAGGTGGCCGCACTGGTAAGCGCCGCCGAGGAGGCCGGCGGTCCGGACTGCTGGGTCAACAACGCCGGCAGCGCCTCGCCGGCAGACGTCGGGCCGCTCCTGGACCTGACCGAGGACCAGTTCGACGCTGTCGTGGACCTGAACCTCAAGTGGAGCTTCTTCGCCGCTCAGGCAGCTGCTCGGGCCATGCGCAGCGGTGGCTCGATCATCAACATCTCCTCCCGCAGCGGATCCAAGCCCGCACCCATGACCGGGCAGTACGGCGCGGCCAAGGCCGGGATCGAGAGCCTGACCACGACCATGGCGGTCGAGCGGGGGAACGTGGGCATCCGAGTCAACGCCGTCGCTCCGGGCGTGGTGATCACGGAGACGAGCGGAGAGCGGATGACGCCCGCGCGCCGCCTGCGCCAGGTCCAGACCGTCCCGCTGCAGCGACTCGGCACGCCCGACGACGTCGGGCCGCTGTGCGTCTACTTCGCAGCCGACGAGAGTGCGTGGACCACGGGCTCCGTCGTGCAGGTGACCGGCGGGAGCCCCCTGCCGGTGGGATTCCTGACCTACCTGCACCACAAGAACAAGAACCTGACCTAGGGGCGACCGGAGTCGAGCCGCGTCATCTCCTCCGCGGCCAGCTCGATCCACGCCGCGTCGATGTTCTCGTCGGCGTGCCCCACCTGGGACGTGCCGGGGATCGGCAGCATCACCGGTGAGCGCTGCAGCAGCCAGGCCAGTGCCACCTGCTGGACGAGGACACCGCGCGCCGCGGCGATCTCGGCCAGTACCGCACCGACGGGCCCCTCGGTCGACCGGAGCGGAGAGTGCGGAAGGAAGGCGATGCCGTCGGCCTCGCACGCGGCCAGCACGTCCTCGGACGTCCGGTCGGCGACGCCGTAGCGGTTCTGGACCGAGACCACCGGCAGAATCTGCTGGGCAGCGCGCAGCTGCTCGAGGGACACATTGGAGATCCCGACGTCGCGCACCTTTCCGGCCGCCTGCAGTTCGGCGAAGGCTCCGACCGTGTCCGTCCACGGCACCTCCGGGTCGGGCACGTGGACGATGTACAGCTCGAGGCGCTCCACGCCGAGGCGGACAAGGCTCTTGTCGCACTCCTCGCGGATGTGCTCCGGCCGACCCAGCGCCGGGAGCGACGCCTGACCGGGCGCCAGCTTTCCGGGCCGGAATCCCGCCTTGGTCGAGATCAGCACGTCCTGGGGAAAGGGCGAGAGCGCCTCGGCGAGGATCTCCTCGCTCTGCCCGTAGCCGTAGATGTTGGCGCTGTCGAAGAACTGCACGCCGCGGCCGCGGACGGCGCGGACCAGGTCCCGGGCCACCGCGCGGTCGCGCACACCGTCGACGTTCCGCGCACCAGAGATTCGCATGGCGCCGAAGCCCATCCGCCGGACCGTCCGATCGCCGATCGCCACCGTGCCCACGGTCTCGTCCGTCAGCGTGCGCGTGCCCGTGGACGTCATGGTCGGTCACCATAGCCACGCAAAGAGGTGACTGATCTACTTCCTGCATCCAGTCGAGAGGAAACCGATGACCGCCGCCCGGACCGTCCCCCGCACGTCCCCCGAGCCGGGTGCTGCCCCGGAGTGGTTCGTCCGCGCGCTGGCCGCCGTTTCCGAGCGTCATGCCGTGGAGGTGGCCG
>DATFPQ010000069.1:0-3927 GCA_035264765.1 Actinomycetales bacterium
CCCAGCGGCCAAGATCGTGGACGGCGGCGCCGGCGGCGCCGTCCCGCAGCAGCTGACCGGTGGACCGCAGCGACGCCACCCACAACCGATGGCAATGGCGCTCCGGAACCGCCGCCAGCGCCGCCCCGGCACCGCCGATCACCGCCCGGGCCACCAGCTGGGCGGGAAGGGAGGCGTCGGCCGGCACGGCCAACCGCGTCAGCTTCTCGACCACGCCGGTTGTCGCCCGTGCCCCGAGCATCCCGAGCCCCATCGCGACACCGTGCAGCGTCGCGGTGCGCGGCATCAACGAGGGCCCGAAGGCGTCAAGGGCGGCGACGGTCTCCCGAGGTGCCGACGGTGACGCCGCCGCCGGGTTCAGCCACCGTGCCAGCTCCTGCATCTGGTCCGATCTCCTCATCTCGTGGGCACCTCGAGCTCGAGCCGGCCGCCGGAGTCGCGCCGGAGGGCGGCGTCCAGGTCGTCGCGGGTGGTGAAGCCCAGCGCGGACGACGACTCGCCGGCCAGCTGCTGCCGGCTGGCCTCGGGCGCGACCAGGCGCTGGGTCACGCAGCCGCCCGGGAAGGTGTAGGCGCGGGTCATCGCGACCCCGGCGGCGTTGCGCTCGATGCGCAGGAACCGTCGTGCCCCCGCCCGCTCGGAGGTCAGCTCGGCCGCCCCGGCCAGGTCACACGAGGCGCTGAGCTCGGCGACCAGGACACCGCCCCGGTCGCTGGTGAGCGTGAACCTGGACCTGCCGTTGCCGACCACGACGTCGCCGAGCGTCCAGCCGGCGGGGAGGAGCTCGACGCACGGCACCAACGAGGCGGTCGGCACCGACTGGGCCATGAGCAGGAGCGGCTCGTGGGGCGCGCACCGGAGCGACTGCGCCTGGATCGGGGCGCGCTCGGTGTCTGCGTCATTGATGAGCCGGCCCCACCCGATGCCGAGGACGGTGACCGCCAGGAGCAGCGTAAGCACGGCCAGCCCGATCCGGCGGATGCTCCAGCGCTGGATGGCGATCGGGCGGGGCCGTTCGGGCAGCAGCTCGAGGAACTCGTCGTGCAGGTCGCGCCCCTGGGCACGCATGAGGTTGCGGAGCTGGGACGGCATGGTCAGCCCGCGGGTGGCCGCGAACGCCTCGGTGACCTCCTCCACCGTGAACTGACGCAGTGCGCGGGCGTAGACCAGCTCCGGGTCGCTGCGCAGGGCCAGGCACAGCATCATGTTGGCCAGGTCGACGGCCTGGCGCCACGGGCTGGGGTGTACCTGGACGAAGGCGACGTCGATCAGCACCATGCGGCCGTGGCGGACGAGCAGGTTGGCCGGCTTGATGTCGCGGTGGGCCAGCCCGGCCTCCCACAGCTTCCTGATGACGCCAAGGCCCTGGTCGATGATCGCCTCGTCCACCTCGGCCTCGCCCAGCTCCTTGGCGTCGTCGAAGAACTCGAAGGCGATCAGGTACTCGCGCTCGGGGGTCAGCGAGACGACCCCGTAGGGCGCCGGCGTGGGCAGGCCGGCGTCTCGCAGCAGCCGGAGCGCGTAGTCCTCCTGCTGGACCAGCCGGCCCACGGTGTTGAAGGCCTTCTCGTCCTCCAGCCGCCCGTAGAGCAGCTCCCGGCCGAGCTTGTACCAGCGGTCCGAGCGCAGGTGGCTGCGGGCGTACAGCTTGCCGAACAGGACCGTGCCCGGGTCGCCCTTGACCTTGATCCGCAGCGGGGTGGACCCGGCCGAGCCGGCCAGCCCGAACGGCTTGACCTCCTCGACGATCAGGCCGAGCTGGTCGGCGAGAGCCCGGCGGATGGCCTCGCCGCGAGCCCCGCCGACGTCCAGGTGGGCGCTGCGGCCCCGCCGGTAGCTGACCGGGAAGACCTCGTTGGGGGTGAACCAGCGGAAGGCCAGCAGGGGGATGGTGACCCCGATGACGGCGCCGAGCAGCACGTCTGTCGGGGCGTCGAGGCCGAGCGCGACCCGGGCCAGGCCCGCCAGGGCGACGATCGCGGTCGCCGCCCACTTGCCGGCCTGCCGCCAGCGGCCTTCCGGCACCAGCGCGTAGAGGATGCTGACCAGGCTCGCGGCCAGGACCGCGACCTGGATCGACGGCAGCGAATAGCCGTTCCAGCTCCCGTGGATGACCACCCCGAACGGTCTGGGCCGCTTGAGCGCGGCCGACAGGACCAGGACCAGCTGCGTCACCACCGCCAGGGCGACGACGTAGACGACGAGATGGCGAACGCGCCTGAACACCAGCAGCGGGACGACGATGCACCACGCGAGCACCTTGGAGGCCAGCCAGGTGGCGGGAAACGCCACGACCGTCACCACGCCGGCGAGCCAGCCGCTGCGCAGCCCGGAGAGCCAGCTCACGACCCGGTCGTCGGCGGCGGTCACCGCGACGGCGGCGCCGTGGCGGCTGGCGGCGAAGCTGACCACGAACACGGTGACGAGCCCGACGGCGGCCAGCAGCCACACAAAACCGGTGGTCTCGAGGTGCCGTGGCAGTGGCGGCGGGGCGCCGGAGGGGCGTCGCCGGCGCCTCGAGTGGCGGACGCTTGCCGCGACCTTGGCCGGTTGGCCGGCGACCTGCGTCTCGCGGGCGGTGGTGTCCATGAGGCCTCCGGGCCGGTGGCCGCGGCTTGTGCGCAGCCTCGCAGGCGGGCCGCCGGGTCGAATCAGTGAAGTCGCCAGTCTCCACGCTCCGCGCGGAGCCGGATCAGCTCGGCGCGGGAGGAGATGGCCAGCTTCACGAACACGTTGCGCAGGTGGTAGTCGATCGTCCGCGGGCTCAGGAAGAGCTGCGCCGCGACCTCACGGTTGGTCGACCCCTGACCGACGAAGCGGACGATCTGGAGTTCCTGGGGGGTGAGCTCGTCGAGGGTGCTGGGGTTGCGCTGGCGCGCCGTCTCGCCGCTGATGCGCAGCTCGGTTCGGGCCCGCTCCGCCCAGGGGGAGGCGCCCAGCTGATCGAAGGTGGTGAGGGCGGCGCGCAGGTGCTCGCGGGCGTCGACCCGCCGGCGGGCACGGCGGAGCGCCTCGCCATAGAGCAGCTGGGTGCGGGCCCGGTCGAACGGACGGCTGCTCGGGCCGTGCAGCCGTAACGCCTCGGTGAAGTGACGGTCGGCGACCGCGCCGGCTGACAGCAGTCCACGGCAGCGGGGCACGAGCGCGAGCGCCCACGGCGGGGCGGTGTGGGTCGCCCACTGCTCGAAGCCGGCCAGCGCGGTCTGGCCGCGCTCGGTCTGGTCGGCGCGGACGGCGGCCTCCACGAGGTCGGGCACCGACAGCAGCGCGATGACCGGATGGCCGGTCTGCGACCCGGCGGCGAGCGTCTCGAGCCGGGCGAGCGCGTCGGCCGGCCGGCTCGAGACGAGGTCAAGCAGGGCGAGCGCCCAGGTCGCGCTGGCCGCCTGGAGCCGCAGGCCACGCGGGACCGCGTGCTCCAGGGCCTCGGCGGCGCACGACCGGCAGGCGTCCTCGCGGCCCTGCATGGCCGCGAGCAGCGCGAGGGTGCTGAGGTTCCGGCAGACGCTGCTCTCCTGCCCGGTCTCGCGGGCCAGGCGCAGCCCCTCCGACGCGCTCGCCGTGGCCGCGGTGTAGCGACCGGCGGCCACCTCGGCCACGGCGAGGGACTCCAGGAGATACGGGAGCAGGACGAGCTCGCCGGTGGCGCGGGCACGTGCGACCGCCCGAGCGTAGAAGTCGTGGGTGGCCGTGTCGTCGCCGAGATAGCGAGCGGCTGCGCCGGCAAAGCCGAGCTGGTTGGGGTCGTCGAAGGTCTGGGCCAGGATGATGGCCTCGCGCAGCAGCGGCGCGCCCCGGGCCGTGTCGCCCTCCAGGATGCTGCCGATCCCCACGAGCAGGCCGAGGGTGAACTGGTCGACGCGCTGCTCGTCATCGGTGAGGGCGGCCGCGCGGCGCGCCGCCTCGATCGTCAGGGCGACATCCCCC
>DATFPQ010000070.1:0-7142 GCA_035264765.1 Actinomycetales bacterium
ACCGGCCAACGTCATCCGACGTCGCACCGCTCCTCACCTCCTGTCCGGGCCACCCTACGACCAGGCATCATGGCGCAGCGGCGGCGCGGAGTCTGCGTTGCCTCGGGACCACAATCACCTCAATGACCGCTGTCGCCTAAAGCGTGACGGCGCCGGGGCGGGGCCGCAGGATCGAGGGGATCCCTTTCGACGACGAGACGAGGCAACCCCGATGTCCCGAACCGCCCTCCGCCTGACCGTCACTGCCGTGACCGTCGCCCTGGCCGCGACCGCGTGCGGCGCCACCGGCACGTCGGCCGGTTCGGCCGGCAGCAGCGACGCCGGCAAGCCGCTGACCGGGATGCGCCTGATGGTGCCGAACTCGCCCGGCGGCGGGTACGACGTCACCGCCCGCACGGCAGCGAAGGTCATGGAGGACGCCAAGATCGCGAACAGCATGGAGGTGTTCAACCTCTCCGGCGCGGGCGGCACCGTGGGCCTGGCCAGGCTGGTGAACGAGAAGGGCAACGGCGACCTGGCGATGATGATGGGCCTCGGCGTGGTCGGGGCGACCTACACCAACAAGGCCACCTCCAAGCTCTCGGGGACGACGCCGATCGCCCGGCTGATCGAGGAGCCCAGCGGGATCATGGTCGCCAAGGACTCGCCGTACCAAACCCTCGACGACCTCGTCGCGGCGTGGAAGGCCAACCCGAGCAAGGTCAGCGTCGGTGGCGGCTCGTCCCCGGGCGGACCGGACCACCTGCTGCCCATGCAGCTGGCCGCGGCCGTGGGCATCGACGCCAAGAAGGTCAACTTCGTGTCCTACGACGGCGGCGGCGACCTGCTGCCCGCCATCCTGGGCAACAAGCTTGGCTTCGCGACGTCGGGCACCGGTGAGTATCTCGACCAGATCAAGTCCGGCGCCGTACGCGTGCTGGCGACGACGGGCGCGCAGCGGCTGCCGAGCGTGGACGCCAAGACGCTCAAGGAGCAGGGCGTCGACCTCGTCTTCACCAACTGGCGCGGCGTGGTGGCGCCCCCCGGCATCACCGCCGAGAAGAAGGACCAGTGGGTCAAGGCGTTCGACGCCATGCACGGTTCCACGGAGTGGAAGGACGCACTGGCCAAGAACGGGTGGACCGACGCCTACCTCAGCGGCGAGGGCTTCAGCACCTTCCTCACCGAGCAGGACGAGCGCGTGTCCAGCACCCTCAGCCAGCTCGGGCTGGCCTGACCATGATGGACGCCCTGCGGGGCCGCTCCGAGCTGGGCGTCGCGGCCCTGCTCGGGGTGGTCGGCGTGCTCGTGGCGGTGGATGCCTCCGGACTCGACGCCGGTACGGCGCAGGTCGGTCCGGTGGGACCGAAGGTGGTGCCGCTGCTGGTGGCCGGGATGCTCCTGGTCTGCGCGGTGCTGCTCGCCGTCGACGTCCTGCGCGGTGGGCAGGGCGAGCTGGAGGCCGGCGAGGACGTCGACCTCGACCAGTCCAGCGACTGGCGGACCGTGCTGCTGCTGGTGGCCGCTTTCGTCGCCAACATCGCCCTGATCGACCGGGTGGGCTGGGTGATCTCGGGGACCGTCCTGTTCTGGGGCAGCGTGTACGCGCTCGGGAGCCGGCACTACGTCCGTGACGCCGTCGTCGCCGTCGTGCTGTCGGTCGCCACCTTCTACGGCTTCTACGTCGGCCTGGGCATCGCGCTGCCGGCCGGGATCCTCCAGGGGGTGCTGTGATGAACGCGCTCAACTCGCTGATGGACGGCTTCGCCACCGCGGCGACCCCGATGAACCTGCTCTACGCCACGATCGGCGTGGTCCTGGGCACGGCGGTCGGGGTCCTGCCGGGGATCGGCCCGGCCATGACGGTGGCGCTGCTGCTGCCGGTGACGTACAGCATGGAGCCGACCAGCGCCTTCATCATGTTCGCGGGCATCTACTACGGCGGCATGTACGGCGGCTCCACGACGTCGATCCTGCTGAACACGCCCGGCGAGTCCTCGTCGGTCGTCACGGCGATCGAGGGCAACCTCATGGCTCGTGCGGGGCGGGCGTCCCAGGCGCTGGCCACCGCCGCGATCGGATCGTTCGTCGCCGGCACCATCGGGACCGCGCTCGTCGTGATGTTCATGCCGCTCGTGGCCCGGTTCGCGGTGAGCATGGGCGCACCCGACTACTTCGCCGTCATGCTGCTCGCCCTGCTCACGGTGACGGCCGTGCTCGGCGCGTCCCGGCTGCGCGGCTTCGCCTCACTGGGGTTGGGCCTGGCGATCGGCCTGGTGGGCATCGACTCGGTGACCGGCCAGCGCCGGCTCACGTTCGGGCAGGCGCCGCTGGCCGACGGCCTCGACATCGTCGTCGTCGCGGTCGCCATCTTCGCGGTCGGCGAGGCGCTCTGGGTCGCGGCGCACCTGCGGCGCAAGGCCGCCCGCACCATCCCGGTCGGGCAGCCCTGGATGGGCCGCCAGGACTGGGGGCGGTCCTGGAAGCCGTGGCTGCGGGGCACCGCGTACGGCTTCCCGTTCGGCGCGCTGCCCGCGGGCGGTGCCGAGATCCCGACCTTCCTGTCCTACGTCACCGAGAAGCGGCTGACCCGGCACCCGGAGGAGTTCGGCAAGGGCGCCATCGAGGGAGTCGCCGGACCGGAGGCCGCCAACAACGCCTCGGCCGCGGGCACCCTGGTACCGATGCTGGCGCTCGGTCTGCCGACGACCGCGACGGCCGCGGTGATGCTCGCCGCCTTCACCCAGTTCGGCATCCAGCCCGGACCGCTGCTTTTCGACAAGGAACCGAAGCTGGTCTGGGCGCTCATCGCCAGCCTGTTCATCGGCAACGCGCTGCTGCTCGTGCTCAACCTGCCGCTCGCACCGGCCTGGGCCAAGCTGCTGCAGATCCCGCGGCCGTACCTGTACGCCGGCATCCTGTTCTTCGCCAGCCTCGGCGCATACGCCGTCAACCTGCAGGCGTTCGACCTGGTGCTGCTGCTGGTGCTCGGCGCGCTGGGGTTCATGATGCGCCGCTACGGACTTCCGGTGCTGCCGCTGGTCCTCGGCGTCATCCTGGGGCCGCGGGCCGAGCTGCAGCTGCGCCGGGTGTTCCAGCTCAGCGGCGGTGACGTCAGCGGGCTCTGGAGCGAGCCGCTCGCCGTGGTCATCTACGTCGTCATCGCGGTCGTCCTGCTGTGGCCCGTGGTGCGGTGGCTACGAGGGCTCCGGCGGCAGGCCGAGGCCCCGGACGTCGTGGGGGCGCCCCACCCGGAAGACACATCAGAGGTCGGTCACCTGACCGGCACCGGCGGGAGGGATGAGCAGTGACGGTCGTCGTGCTGGGGTACGCACCAGGTCCGATCGGTGAGGCCGCGCTCGACCGCGCGGTGGCAGAGGCCCGCCTGCGGGAGGCCCGCCTCGTCGTGGTGAACTCCTCGCGCGGGGACGCCGCGGTCGACAACCGCTACCTGCAGGAGGACGAGGTCAGCGAGCTCGGCGGCCGCCTGGACGCCTCCGGCCTCCGCTGGTCGCTGCACCAGCCGGTGCGCGGCCGGGACGCCGCGGACGAGGTGCTGCAGGCGGCCGAGGACGCCCGCGCCGACCTGGTCGTGATCGGCCTGCGGCACCGGTCCCCCGTCGGCAAGCTGCTGCTCGGCAGCACGGCGCAGCGGGTGCTGCTCGACGCCCGCTGTCCGGTCCTCGCCGTCAAGGCCCGCTGACCCCCACGGCCTGCGCCGGGGCGTTCGAGGCACGCGCGGATCCCGCGTCAACGTGGCAACGAGCACCGTCGATGTGACAGCCGTTGCCACGTTGACGCCGGCCGGGCGGCGGAGCCGGGTCAGCCGGCCAGGTAGGAGAACCGGACCGACCGCACCGGGTTGTCGACGTTGGTGTCGACGAGCACGAGGCTCTGCCAGGTGCCCAGGGCCAGCCGGCCGCCGACCACGGGCAGCGAGGCGTACGGCGGGACCAACCCGGGCAGGACGTGGTCGCGGCCGTGCCCGGGGGAACCGTGGCGGTGCCGCCAGCCGGACCCGGACGGCCCGGCTGCCGGAAGCACCGCGCGCAGGGCCGCCAGCAGGTCGTCGTCACTGCCGGCGCCGGTCTCGATGACGGCCACACCCGCCGTCGCGTGCGGGACGAACACGTGCAGCAGCCCGTCAACCGCGGCGACCCCCCGAAGGAACTCCTCGGCGCGCCCGGTCAGGTCCACGACCTGCTCCTGGTCGCCGGTGCGGATCTCGACGGTGGTGGTCTCCATGAGCACCACCCTGACCCATTACCGACGGGTAGATATGACGCGCAGCACGGGTAGGGGCAGGATGGGAGCGCTGCGCCCATGGATGACGAGCGCTGCAGCGGCCGGGGGCCACGACCCGACCCACCCGCCGCATCGCGAGTCGAGAGAGGACCACCGTGACCAGTCGCGAGGACGCCGGCCCCATCCTGAACGGGATCCCGAGCCAGCTGCCCGACACCGACCCCGAGGAGACCCAGGAGTGGCTGGAGTCCCTCGACGGCGTGCTCGACGAGAGGGGCCGCACTCGCACGCGGTACCTCATGCTCAAGCTGCTCGAGCGCGCCCGCGAGCGTCAGGTCGGCGTGCCGAGCCTGACCGCGACGGACTACATCAACACGATCGGCCCGGAGTCCGAGCCGTGGTTCCCCGGCGACGAGGAGGTCGAGCGCCGGTACCGGGCGTGGCTGCGCTGGAACGCCGCGGTCATCGTCCACCGCGCGCAGCGCCCGGACATCAGCGTCGGCGGACACATCTCCAGCTACGCCTCCAGCGCCACGCTGTACGAGGTGGGGTTCAACCACTTCTTCCGAGGCCGTGACCACGAGGGCGGCGGCGACCAGGTCTACATCCAGGGGCATGCCTCCCCGGGCATCTACGCCCGCGCCTACTTGGAGGGCCGGCTGACCGAGGACCAGCTCGACGGGTTCCGCCAGGAGCTCAGCCACCCGGGCGGCGGCATGCCGTCGTACCCGCACCCGCGGCTGATGCCGGACTTCTGGGAGTTCCCGACGGTGTCCATGGGTCTGGGCCCGATGAACGCCATCTACCAGGCGCAGTTCAACAAGTACCTGCACAACCGGGGCATCAAGGACACCAGCCAGCAGCGGGTGTGGGCCTTCCTCGGCGACGGCGAGATGGACGAGCCGGAGAGCCGCGGCCTGCTGCACGTCGCCGCCTACGAGGAGCTCGACAACCTCACCTTCGTCGTCAACTGCAACCTGCAGCGGCTGGACGGCCCGGTCCGCGGGAACGGCAAGATCATCCAGGAGCTGGAGGCGTCGTTCCGCGGCGCCGGCTGGAACGTCGTCAAGGCGATCTGGGGCCGCGAGTGGGACCCGCTGCTCGCGGCCGACCGCGACGGCGCCCTGGTGCACCTGATGAACGCCACCCCGGACGGCGACTACCAGACCTACCGGGCCAACGACGGCGCCTACATCCGCGAGCACTTCTTCGGGCGCGACCCGCGCACCCGCAGGATGGTCGAGCACCTGTCCGACGAGGACATCTGGAAGCTCAAGCGCGGCGGCCACGACTACCGCAAGGTCTACGCCGCGTACAAGGCCGCCACCGAGCAGGCCGGTCAGCCGACGGTGGTGCTGGCCCAGACCATCAAGGGCTACGGCCTCGGCCCGCACTTCGCCGGCCGCAACGCCACGCACCAGATGAAGAAGCTCACGCTCGACGACCTGAAGCTGCTGCGCGACAACCTGCGGATCCCGGTCAGCGACGCCCAGCTCGAGGCGGACCCGTACCTGCCGCCGTACTACAAGCCCGCGGACGACGACGAGGTGCTGCAGTACCTGCGCGAGCGGCGGGCCAAGCTCGGCGGGCCGCTCCCGGCGCGGCGCGCCAAGGCCCGGTCCGTGGCCCTGCCGCCGGAGAAGACGTACGACGTCGTCAAGCGCGGCTCGGGCAAGCAGCAGGTGGCGACGACGATGGCCTTCGTCCGGCTGCTCAAGGACCTGATGCGCGACAAGGAGTTCGGCCCGCGCGTCGTGCCCATCATCCCCGACGAGGCCCGCACCTTCGGCATAGACGCGTTCTTCGCCACGGCGAAGATCTACAACCCGCACGGCCAGAACTACGTGTCGGTCGACGCCGACCTGATGCTCGCGTACAAGGAGTCGACATCCGGGCAGATCCTGCACGTCGGCATCAACGAGGCCGGCTCCGTCGCGGCCTTCACCGCGGCCGGCACGTCGTATGCCACGCACGGCGAGCCGATGATCCCGGTGTACGTCTTCTACTCGATGTTCGGCTTCCAGCGCACGGGCGACAGCATCTGGGCGGCCGCCGACCAGATGGCCCGCGGCTTCCTGGTCGGTGCCACGGCCGGACGGACCACCCTGACCGGGGAGGGGCTCCAGCATGGGGACGGCCACTCGCCGCTGCTGGCGTCGACCAACCCCGCGGTCGTCACGTACGACCCGGCGTACGGGTACGAGATCGGGCACATCGTCAAGGACGGCATCCGCCGCATGTACGGCGAGAACCCGGAGAACGTCTTCTACTACCTGACGGTCTACAACGAGCCGATCGTCCAGCCGGTCGAGCCGGAGAACCTGGACGTGGCCTCGCTGCTGCGCGGGATGTACCTGCTGTCACCCGGCCACCAGAACACCGGCCGCCCGCGCGTGCAGCTGCTCGCGTCCGGGGTGGCGGTGCCGTGGGCGCTGGAGGCGCAGGAGCTGCTGGGCCAGGACTTCGGGGTGGACGCCGACGTGTGGAGCGTCACGTCGTGGAACGAGCTGCGCCGCGACGGCCTGGCCGCCGACGAGCACGCGTTCCTGCACCCGGAGGAGCCGACACGCACGCCGTTCGTGACCTCGATGCTGTCCGCCATGCAGGGTCCGGCGGTCGGGGTCAGCGACTACATGCGCGCGGTGCCCGACCAGATCCGCGAGTGGGTGCCGACGCAGTACGCGACCCTCGGCGCGGACGGCTTCGCGATGTCCGACACGCGGCCGGCGGCGCGGCGGCACTTCCACATCGACGGCCCCTCGATCGCCGTCCGGGCGCTGCAGTCGCTGGCCGCGCGCGGTGAGGTGGAGGCCTCGGTGGCGCGGGACGCCGCGACGAAGTACCGGCTGCTCGACGTCACGGCGGGCACGTCCGGGAACGCGGGCGGCGACGCCTGACGCCCGGGCGGCGTGCTCGTC
>DATFPQ010000071.1:0-19605 GCA_035264765.1 Actinomycetales bacterium
GGTGATCGAGATCGGGTCGAGCAGCACGGACGGGACGTCGCGCTTGCCGGTGTCGTCCCGGGAGGTGTCGGGGGCCTCGCCCGGCTTGCCCTGCGCGAGCGCGAGGGCCAGCTTCACCAGGGCGTCCACCTCCTGGGCGGCCGGCTTGTAGACCGTCATGCACTGAGAGTCGTCGAGGATGTTCTGCAGGCCCTGAGCGGTCGCGTCCTGCCCGGTCACCGGCACCTTCCCGGCCGCGTTGTTCTTGCGCAGGATCGAGATGGCGGCGTTACCGAGGCCGTCGTTCGCAGCCAGCACGCCGTCGATCTTGCCGCCGGCCTGGGTGTACATCTGCTCGAAGATGGTGGCGGCCTGCTGGTTGTCCCACTTCGGGACAGCCTGCTCGGCGACCTTCTTGTAGGTGGTCTTGGCGTCCAGGACCTTGTGCGCACCCTGCGCGAACAGCGTGGCGTTGTTGTCGGTGGGGGCGCCGTTGAGGTAGGCGATGTTCGCGCTCTTGTCGCCCAAGCAGGTGGCCAGGCCCTGCCCCTGGAGCTCGCCGACCTTGGTGTTGTCGAACGACACGTAGTAGTCGGCGCTGCCACCGAGGGTCAGGCGGTCGTAGTCGATCGTCTTGACGCCCTGAGCCTTGGCCTTGTTCTCGATCGCGGCGCCGGACTCGGAGTCCAGGTTGACGATGGCGAGGACCGTGACGCCCTGCGTGAGCATCTGGTCGGCGATCGTCTGCATGCGCGAGGCGTCACCCTCGGCGTTCTGGATGGTGGCGTCGACCCCTGCCTCCTTGAACGCCTTCTCCAGCTGCGGGCGGTCCGCGCTCTCCCACCGGGCCGACGACTTGGTGTCGGGAAGGATGACGCCGATCTTGCCCTTGCTCGTGGCGCTTCCCCCGGCGGTGCCTCCACCGCTGCTGCCGCCGCTCGTGCTGCTGTCTCCGCCGCAGGCCGACAGCGCGAGCGTGACGCCCACGACTCCAGCCAACGCCACGTGACGCTTGCGTCCCACCACGGACCGCCTCCTCGAGGCCTCGGGGGCGCCGAGACGTCGACAGACGGACTCAGGCACCCTCGCCTAATTGTTGTGAGCGACAACGTATGGCGGTTGAACGACCGGCGTCCAGTTGTGGGCCACAACAAACCGGTCACGGTCTGGTGACGGCACCGAACGCAAGGTACGGACGAGGTCGACTCGGGCATTCCGCCGGGGTGCCGTCCCTCGCCGCGTGGGGGTCTGTCGGGTCACGGACGAACGTCGTCGCAGGCGTCGTCGCAGGCGTCGTCGCAGCGAGGTGGCTGCGGATCACGACCAGCACGCTGCGACGACGGATGCCACGTCGGGGCGTCGGCGAGCAGGAGGTCGGCCCCGGCCCCGGCCGCCGGGATCACTCGAACGGCGTCAGCGTCCCGGGCGTGTTGCTGGACGTCGGCACCGACGTCGGCACAGTGGGGGGCACCGTCGCCCGCTGTGCGGTCGTGGACGGCAGGGACGTGGACGCTGAGGTCCGCACGGACGTGGACACCCACGTCGGCGTGGACCCAGCCGGACCGGCGTCCTGGACGGCGTCCTGAGCCACGGCACTGGCCGACACGGCCGCCGCCGTCGCCTCGTACTTGCCCCGACGTAGCGGCTGCTCCTTGAGGAACAGGATGACCAGGAAGCCGAGGACGGCGAACGGCGCAGCGGCGAGGAACGTCGTCTGCAGGGCGTCCGCGAAGCCGGTCACCACGGCCGTGTGGATTGGCTCGCGCATGGCGCCGATCTGCTCCGGGCTGCCGAGCTGCGGCGTACCGCCGGCGAGCTTGTCGACGGGCACGCCCGCCTCGGCCAGCCGGCTGGGGATGGTGTCGAGCAGGCGGTGCGTGAGCAGCGCACCGAAGATCGCGACACCGACCGCACCGCCCAGTGAGCGGAAGAACGTTGCCCCCGAGGTGGCGACCCCGAGGTCCTCCTGGCTCACCGCGTTCTGCGTGGCGAGCACGAGGACCTGCATGACCAGGCCGATGCCGGCGCCGGTGATGAGCATGTAGGCACCGGCGACCACGAGGGAGGTGTCGACGTCCAGGCGGGACATGAGAACCAGCCCCACAGCAGCCACGACCAGGCCGACGACCGGGTAGATCTTGTAGCGGCCGGTACGGGTGATCAGCTGGCCGGAGATGATCGACGTGCCCAGCAGCCCCACCATGAGCGGGACGGTGAGCAGTCCCGAGGCGGTCGGGGACTCACCCTTGACGATCTGCAGGTACTGCGGCAGGAAGATGATCGCGCCGAACATCGCCACACCGACGACGAATCCGGCCAGGCTGGTGATGACGAAGGTGTGGTTGCGGAACAGGTGCGGCGGCATGATCGGCTCCTCGGCGCGACGCTCCTGCCACACCGCCAGGGCGAGCAGGACGACGGCAGCGGCGCCGAGGCCGTAGGTCCAGGCCGAGTTCCACTCGAACTCCTTGCCGCCCAGCGAGAGCACGAGCAGCAGCGCGCTCACCGAGGCGACGATGAAGAACGCGCCCAGCCAGTCGATCGCGTGCCGGCCGCGGGGGAACGGGAGCTTGAGGACGCGCTCGGTCACGGCTAGCGCGGCCAGCCCGACCGGGATGCCGGCCCAGAAGGTCCAGCGCCAGGACAGGTGCTCGACGAGGAACCCGCCCAGCAGCGGACCGGCCACGGTGGCGAGGCCGAACACCGAGCCGATATAGCCCTGGTAGCGGCCGCGCTCACGGGGGCTGACGACGTCGCCCATGATCGCCTGCGAGAGCGCCATCAGGCCACCGACACCGAGCCCCTGCACGGCGCGGAACCCGATCAGCTGAGCCATGTTCTGGCTGAAGCCACTAGCCAGCGAGCCGGCCAGGAAGATGCCGATCGCCGACTGGAACATGATCTTGCGGCCGTAGAGGTCGGAGAGCTTTCCCCAGATCGGGGTCGACGCGGTGGAAGCCAGCAGGGTGGCCGAGACCACCCACGACAGCTGTTCCTGGCCGCCCAGCTCCCCGACGATCGTGGGCAGCGCCGTGGCCACGATGGTCTGGGACAGGGCGGCGACGAGCATGCCGAGCATCAGCCCGGTCAGCACGGTGAGGATCTGCCGGTGCGACAGCACCGGCATCGCCGCCGATCCGTGCTCCTGTTGGTGCAGATCCATGCGCTCGGTCGAGCTCATCGAGCGTGTCCTTCCTGAAGTGCCGTGAACGGAATGCGAGCCGACGTCCGCCGGTCGAGGTTTTCGGTGGCTGGTACTGCGCGGTCGCCGGGTCGCTCAGACGGCCCGGGGCCGGTGCAGCCCGTCCGGGGTTTCGAGCCGACGGTCCAGGCCTGCGTTGAGCTGCTCGAGCAGCGCCGCGAAGCGGGCCTGGTCGTCCTCGGACCAGTTGGAGAGCAGGTCGTGCAACAGCTGTCGCCGCGCAGAGCGGGTGCGAGCCAGGGCCTGCTCCCCTTCGGGTGACAACCCGAGGCGGCACGCCCGGCGGTCACCGGGATCCACCTCACGGACGAGCAGCCCCTGGCGCTCCAGGGCGGAGACCTGGCGGCTCACCGTCGAGGCGTCCAGATGGAAGCGGGCCGCCACGGCGCCGAGCCGGGACGGGCCCTTCTCCTCGAGCATGCCGAGGATCGAGTACGCCGCTCGCTCGAGCGGCTGCGCCTGGTGGTCGAGGTCCGAGCCCTCCAGGTGCTCGCCCACCTTCAGCGACTGCCGCACGAGCTGCGTGAGCTCGCGCTCGATGCGCTCCATCGGCTCAACGGCGGGCTTATGCATAGAGCCACTATACATATAGTTGGTGCGGCCAACAAATCGCTGGAGCCTTCGTCCGGCGTGCGCTGAGCAGCTCGGCTGGAGCACTTTGCGCGCGGTATGCCGGTGATTCGGCCTCCTGGACGGCGCTGCGACCGGCATACGGCGCGCAAAGAAGAGGCCGGACGACGACGGCCGCCGACCCCCGAAGGGCCCCAGACGACGACGGCCGCCGACCCCAGAAGGGGCCGGCGGCCGTGACGGTCGAGCGGAAGGGTCAGCCGACGAGCGAGCGCAGCACGTACTGCAGGATGCCGCCGTTGCGGTAGTACTCCGCCTCACCGGGGGTGTCGATGCGCACGCGGGCGTCGAACTCGACGCTCTCGCCCGACTCCTTGCGCGCCAGGACGTGCACGGTCCGCGGCGTCGCCCCCTCGTTCAGCGCCTCGATGCCGCTGATGTCGAACGTCTCCGTGCCGTCCAGGCCCAAGGAGTCCGCGCTCTCGCCGTCCGGGAACTGCAGCGGCAGGACGCCCATCCCGATCAGGTTCGAACGGTGGATCCGCTCGTAGGACTCGGTGATCACCGCGCGGACGCCGAGCAGCGACGTCCCCTTGGCCGCCCAGTCGCGGCTGGAGCCGGAGCCGTACTCCTTACCGGCGAGCACCACCAGCGGCACCCCCGCCTCGGCGTACGCCTGCGCCGCGTCGTAGATCGAGGTCTGCTCCCCCGTCAGCAGGTTCTTGGTGAACCCGCCCTCCACCCCCTCCAGCAGCAGGTTGCGCAACCGGATGTTGGCGAAGGTGCCGCGGATCATCACCTCGTGGTTGCCCCGGCGGGACCCGTAGGAGTTGAAGTCCCGCTTCCCCACGCCGTGCTCGGCGAGGTAGCGGCCGGCCGGGCTGTCCGGCTTGATCGAGCCGGCCGGGCTGATGTGGTCGGTCGTGACCGAGTCGCCCAGCTTGGCCAGCACCCGCGCGCCGGTGATGTCGCGGACCGGGGCCGGCTCGCCCTGCATGCCCTCGAAGTACGGGGGCTTGCGCACGTAGGTGGACTCGTCGGCCCACTCGAAGGTGTCGCCCGTGGGGGTCGGCAGCGACCGCCACCGCTCGTCACCGGCGAAGACGTCCGCGTAGTCCTTGGCGAACATCTCCTTGCTCAGCGACTCGGCGATGACCCGGTCGACCTCGGCCGGGCTGGGCCACAGGTCGCGCAGGTAGACGTCGTTGCCATCGGCGTCCTGGCCCAGCGGGTCGCGGTCGAGGGCGACGTCCATGCTCCCCGCGAGCGCGTACGCGATGACCAGCGGCGGGGACGCGAGGTAGTTCATCTTCACGTCCGGGTTGATCCGGCCCTCGAAGTTCCGGTTGCCGGACAACACGGACACGACCGCGAGGTCGGACTGCTGCACGGCGGCCGAGACCTCCTCGGGCAGGGGCCCGGAGTTGCCGATGCAGGTGGTGCAGCCGTAGCCCACCAGGTGGAAGCCGAGCTTCTCCAGGTAGGGCACCAGGCCGGCCTTCTCGTAGTAGTCCATGACCACCTTCGAGCCCGGCGCGAGGGACGTCTTGACCCACGGCTTGGTGGCCAGGCCGCGCTCGACCGCCTTCTTGGCCAGCAGCCCCGCGCCGACCATGACGGACGGGTTCGAGGTGTTGGTGCACGAGGTGATGGAGGCGATCACGACCGCTCCGTGGTCCAGCTCGTACGACGTCCCCCCGGACGTCGTCACCGGCGTCGGGCGGCTGGCCCGGGTGTCCCCCGGCGTGCGAGCGGGCTCCGGCGGTGCGGGCTTGTGGCTGCCGTGAGCCCCGGCGATCGCGGCCGGCGGGTCGCTGGCCGGGAAGGACTCGGCCGAGCCCTCGTCGGCGGCGTCGTAGTCGTCCTCGGTGTGGTCGACGTAGTTCCGCAGCGCGTCCCGGAAGCCCTCCTTGGCCGCGGAGAGCGCGACCCGGTCCTGCGGGCGCTTCGGCCCGGCGATGCTCGGCACCACCGTCGAGAGGTCGAGCTCGAGGTACTCGCTGAACCGCGGCTCGCGGGACGGGTCGTGCCAGAGACCCTGCTCCTTGGCGTACGCCTCGACCAGCGCAACCTGCTCCTCGCTGCGGCCGGTGAGCCGCAGGTACTCGACCGTCACGTCGTCGATCGGGAAGATCGCGCAGGTCGACCCGAACTCGGGGCTCATGTTGCCGATCGTGGCCCGGTTGGCCAGCGGCACCGCGGCCACGCCGTCGCCGTAGAACTCGACGAACTTCCCGACGACGCCGTGCTTGCGCAGCTGCTCGGTGATCGTGAGGACGACGTCGGTGGCGGTGGCGCCCGCCGGGATCTCGCCGGTGAGCTTGAAGCCGACCACGCGCGGGATGAGCATCGACACCGGCTGGCCGAGCATGGCCGCCTCGGCCTCGATGCCACCGACGCCCCAGCCCAGGACGCCGAGGCCGTTGACCATCGTCGTGTGCGAGTCGGTGCCCACGCAGGTGTCGGGGTACGCGCGCATCTCCCCATCGACCTCGCGGATCATCACCGTGCGCGCCAGGTGCTCGATGTTGACCTGGTGCACGATGCCCGTGCCCGGAGGAACCACCTTGAAGTCGTCGAAGGCGCCCTGGCCCCAGCGCAGGAACTGGTACCGCTCGCCGTTGCGCTGGTACTCGATCTCCACGTTGCGCTCGAAGGCGTCCTGGCGGCCGAAGACGTCGATGATCACCGAGTGGTCGATCACCATCTCGGCCGGGGCCAGCGGGTTGATCCGGTTCGGGTCGCCACCGAGGTCGCGCACCGCCTCGCGCATCGTGGCGAGGTCGACGATGCAGGGGACGCCGGTGAAGTCCTGCATGAGCACGCGGGCCGGCGTGAACTGGATCTCGGTGTCGGGCTCGGCCTTGGGGTCCCAGCCGGCGAGCGCACGGACGTGGTCCGCGGTGATGTTCGCGCCGTCCTCGGTACGCAGCAGGTTCTCCAGCAGCACCTTGAGGCTGAACGGCAGGTCCGCCGCGCCCTCGATGCCGCCCAGGCGGAAGATCGTGTAGGTCGCGTTCCCGACCTCGAGGGCGCCCTTGGCCCCGAAGCTGTCCTGGCTCACCAGCAGTTCCTTCCCTCGTCCGGCGGCGCCCGTCGCGCCCCCGCCCAAACATATCTTGACGTCGAGATAAACGCTAGGGACGCCGGTGACGGCGCGCCCTGGGGTCAGCCTGTCGGCTCCAGCAGCGCCACGCACTCCACGTGCGCGGTCATCGGGAAGCAGTCGAAGGCCCGCAGCCGCGACAGCCCGAACCCCAGGCCGGCGAAGGTCGCGACGTCACGCGCCAGGGCCGCCGGGTCACACGCCACGTAGGCCACTGCCCGCGGGCGCAGCGCCGCCACCTGCTCGACCACGACCCGCCCGGCGCCGGTGCGGGGCGGGTCGAGGACGACCAGGTCCGCGGTGAGCCCCTGGTCGAGCGCGTTGGCGAGTACCTCGTCCACACGGCCGGCGGTGATGCCGACGTGCGGCATCTCGTGCAGGTTCCGGCGCGCGTCCCGGACCGCCTGCGCCGACCCCTCGACGGCCAGCACCGCGCCGTCCGGGCCGACCCGCTCCCCCAGCGCCGCCGCGAACAGCCCGACGCCGGCGTACAGGTCGAGCACCTGCTCCCCCGGCCGGGGGTCGAGACCCTCGAGCACCGCGCCGACGAGCGCGGCCGGGGCTCCCGGGTGCACCTGCCAGAACCCGGACCCGGTGACCCGCAGGCCGGCCTGCCAGTCCCCCACCTGGACCTGCTCGCGCACCCAGCTGCGCCCACGCACGCGCTGCAGCCCGTCGGCAGCCGCCACGGCCACCGACGCCCCCTCGACGGCGGGCAGCCGTGGCCGACGCCGGCCCAGCGGCTCCACCACGACGAGCGGGCCGTCCCCACCCGCCGCGGCGATGACCTCCACCGACCGCGTGCCGGGCCAGGACGGCGCCGCCAGCTCCACCTCGCGCACCCGCGGGTGCGCGATCGGGCAGGTGACGATGGGGATGACATCGTGCGAGCGGTGCTTGCGCAGCCCGAGGTGGCCGTCGGACGCGACGGCGTGCTGCACCCGTGTTCGCCAGCCCAGGCCGTCCTGGTCCCCGGCCACCCGCTCGACCACGACGTCGACGTCGAGGTGCGCAAGCCGGCGCAGCTGCTCGCGGACGACGTCCGCCTTGAGCCCCCGCTGTGCCTCGGTGCTGACGTGCTGCCAGTCGCAGCCGCCGCAGCCGCCCGGCCCCGAGACCGGGCAGCGCCGCTCGACGCGGTCCGGCGACGGCGCCAGCACCTCGACGGCGTCCCCCCGCAGGAAGCGGTCACCGACCTCCCCCTCGGTGATCCGGACGCGCACCCGCTCCCCCGGCAGCGTGTGCCGGACGAACACGACCTGGCCCTGGTGCCGCGCCACGCAGTGACCGCCGTGAGCCACCGGGCCGACGTCCACCTCGACGACGTGCCCGACCAGTGACCGCTCCGCAGTGGTCAGAGCCCCGTCCCTCCGGTCGGCCCGCCACCGTGCCGCACGACACCGGCGACCGCACGGTCGCTGCGCTCGTCCGCGCCGTGCGAGGACTGCAGCTGCCAAGGCACGCTCGCGACCATGACACCCGGGGTGAACAGCAGCCGGGCCTTCAGCCGCAGGGCGCTCTGGTTGTGCAGCAGCTGCTCCCACCAGCGACCCACCACGTACTCGGGGATGTAGACCATCACCACGTCGCGGGGACTGGACCGGCGGATCGACTTCACGTAGTCCAGGACCGGCCGGGTGATCTCCCGGTACGGCGAGTCCAGCGACTTCAGCGGGATCGGGATCTCCCGACGCTCCCACTCCGCGCGCAGTGCCGCGGTCTCCTCCGGCTCGACGTTTACGCTGATCGCCTCCAGCACCGAGGGCCGGGTGGCCCGGGCGTAGGCGAGTGCGCGCAGCGCCGGGCGGTGCAGCTTGGACACGAGCACCAGGGCGTGCACCCGCGAGGGCAGCAGCTCGTCGTGGGCGTCCGGGTCGGGCGCCAGCTCGCGGGCCACGGCGTCGTAGTGGCTGTGGATCCCCCGCATGAGCAGAAAGACGACGACCATCGCGGCGATCGCGATCCAGGCGCCGTTCAGGAACTTGGTGATCAGGACGACGACCAGCACCGTTCCGGACATGACCGCGCCCACGGCGTTGATGATGCGGGACCTGCGCATCCGGGCCACGTCCGGGCCGCGGGCCGTGATGAGCAGCCGGTTCCAGTGCCTGATCATGCCGATCTGGCTCGTGGTGAACGAGACGAACACCCCGACGATGTACAGCTGGATCAGCTTGGTGACCTCGGCGTCGAACGCGATGATCAGCACGATCGCCATCGTCGCCAGCGCGATGATGCCGTTGCTGAAGGCAAGCCGGTCGCCTCGCGTGTGCAGCTGCCGGGGCAGGAAGCCATCGCGAGCCAGGATCGAGCCGAGCACCGGGAACCCGTTGAAGGCGGTGTTGGCCGCCAGCACCAGGATCACGCCGGTCGCCGCGGCGACGACGTAGAAGGCCGGCGGGAAGTGGTCGAACACCGCCTTGGCGAGCTGGCCGATCACCGGGTCCTGGGAGTACGTCGTCCCGTCCGGGAAGGTCAGGACGTTGTCGCCGCCGATCGTCCCCGCCTGGCCGTTGAGCCGCAGCTGCTCCGTGCTGTCCACGAACCGCAGGTTGGTGAAGTGCGCGAGGGCGAGGATCGACAGCAGCATCGTGACGGCGATGCCACCCAACAGGGCGAGCGTCGTGGCCGCGTTACGGCTCTTGGGCTTCTGGAACGCGGGCACGCCGTTGCTGATGGCCTCGACGCCGGTGAGCGCCGCGCAGCCGGAGGAGAAGGCCCGCAGGATCAGGAAGGCACCGGCCAACCCGGCCAACCCCTCCTCGTAGCGCTCCTGCGGGGCGATCGTGAAGACCGAGCTCTCCGCCTGCGGCAGGTGGCCTAACAGCAGGCGCAGGAAGCCGTACAGGCACATCCCGATGATCGAGAACATGAAGATGTACGTGGGCACCGCGAACGCGCCGCCGGACTCGCGCACCCCACGCAGGTTCATCGCCGTCAGCACGACCACCGCGATGACCGCGGCGAGCGCCTCGTGGCCCTTGAGGGCGGGGATCGCCGACGCGCCGTACTGGGCCGCCGACGAGATCGACACCGCAACCGTGAGGACGTAGTCGACCAGCAGGGCACTCGCGACCGTGAGCCCCGCGGTCTTGCCCAGGTTGGTGGTGGCCACCTCGTAGTCGCCACCCCCGGACGGGTAGGCGTGCACGTTCTGGCGGTACGACGCGACGACGACGAGCATGACCACGCCGACGGCGATGCCGACCTTCCAGCTGTAGGCGTAGGCACCGAGTCCCGCGAAGGACAGCGTCAGGAAGATCTCGTCTGGCGCGTATGCCACGGACGACAGGGCGTCGCTGGCGAACACCGGCAGCGCGATCTTCTTGGGCAGGAGCGTCTCCGCCAGCCGGTCGCTCCCCAGGGGACGACCGACGAGCAGGCGCTTGAGGATGCGTCCGGCGATCGGCACGGTGCCTCATGCTAGGGCCTGCCCCGACGTGTAGCGTGCTCCGCGTCCGCAGCAGGTCGGCGCCACCAGGAAGGCCCTTCGTGCACTTCGTGATCATGGGGTGCGGCCGGGTCGGTTCGACCCTGGCCCACAGCCTCGAAGGACTCGGTCACGATGTGGCCGTGGTGGACCAGGACGAGACGGCGTTCCGCCGGCTCGGCGTCAGCTTCGAGGGCCGGCGGGTCACCGGGGTCGGCTTCGACCGCGACACGCTGCGCGAGGCCGGCATCGAGCAGGCACACGCGTTCGCCGCGGTCAGCAGCGGCGACAACTCGAACATCCTCGCCGCCCGCGTCGCCCGCGAGACCTTCGGCATCGAGAACGTCGTGGCCCGCATCTACGACCCCGGTCGGGCGGAGATCTACCAGCGGCTCGGCATCCCGACGGTGGCGACCGTCCGGTGGACCTCGGACCAGATGATGCGCCGGCTGCTCCCGAGCGGAGCGGCGTCGCTCTTCCGCGACCCGAGCGGCCGGGTCGTCCTGGCCGAGGTTCCCCTGCACAAGGGCTGGGTGGGGCACCGGGTCGACCGGATCGCGACGGCGGCGCACGTCCGGATCGCGTACATCACCCGGCTCGGCGAGGCCTTCGTCCCCGAGTCCAGCACCGCGTACCAGGACGGCGACCTGTTGCATGTCGTCGCACCGGAGGACGATCTGCTTCGAGTGGAGAAAGTCCTCGCCTCCGCCCCTCTGCACGACTGACCGGGAGGTCGTCCCATGCGCGTCGTCATCGCCGGTGCCGGCAGCGTCGGCCGGTCCATCGCCCGGGAGCTGCTCAGCAACGGGCACCAGGTGCTGCTGATCGACCGGCTCCCCCGCGCCGTCCAGACCCAGCGGGTCGCCGAGGCCGAGTGGCTGCTCGCGGACGCCTGCGAGATCAGCTCGCTGCACGAGGCCGGTCTGGAGAAGTGCGACGTCGTGGTGGCGGCCACCGGCGACGACAAGGCCAACCTCGTGGTCTCGCTGCTAGCGAAGACGGAGTTCGGCGTCCCGCGGACGGTCGCTCGGGTCAACAACCCGAAGAACGAGTGGATGTTCGACGAGGCGTGGGGCGTCGACGTCGCGGTCTCGACGCCACGGCTGATGACCGCGCTGATCGAGGAGGCCGTCAGCATCGGCGACCTGGTGCGGATCTTCCAGTTCCAGCAGGGCCGGGCGACCATGGTGGAGATGACCTTGCCCAACGACTCCCCGTACGCCGGCTCGCGGGTCGGCGACCTGACCTGGCCGCCGGACAGCGTGCTGGTCGGCATCATCCGCGAGGACCGGCCGATCGCGCCCAGCCGGGACGACGCGCTCGAGGGGCATGACGAGCTGCTGTTCCTCACCGTGCCGGAGAGCGAGGGCCAGCTCGAGCAGATGCTGTGCCCCGGGCACGTGGAGCACCGGCCGCCCGTGAACTGAGCGCGGTTCGCAGATATTGGCGCGGGGTTCCCCCGGAAGCGCCGTCAGGGCTGGACGTCGAGCGGGGTGCGGCCCTTGAGCAGCAGCGCGCCCATGCCGGCGACCGCCACGAGGTACAACGGCCAGCCGAGGACGACCTTGCACACGCCGAGCCAGCCGACCTGGCCGGCGAGGTAGAGCGGGAGCATGGTCACCACGCGCACCGCGTAGAGCGCGGCGAGGACCAGGGTGAGCCGCTGGCACAGCCGCACGATGCCGGGGTGCGCGCGCCAGGCCAGCGGGTCGTCCGACGTCGCCCCGACCAGGAACCCGATGAGTGGCCAGCGGGTGGCCACCGACAGCACGGTGACGGCGAGCAGCGCGCAGCTGTAGAGGATGCCGGGGAGGAAGGCGTCCTCGGCGCGACCGCTGCGCAGCGCGAAGGCTGCGGCGATGGCGAGGGCCACCAGGCTGCTCAGGGCGTAGCGCGGGGACTGCCGCGACACCAGGCGGGCCGCGAGTGCGACCACCACCACGACGGCCGCGGCGACGAGCGCGGCGCGCACGTCGTGGGTGAACGACCAGACCACGACGAAGGCCACCGTCGGCAGCGCGGCCTCGAGCGAGCCGCGTAGTCCGCCCACCGACTCGGCCAGGCGCGCCCGCACGACCTCCTCGACCGTGGTAGCGCCCGCGGGTACGGGACCGAGGGCCAGCGGCACGCTCGCGCTGGCCGGGGGCGTCGCCGTCACTCCGTCCCGCCGAGCAGCTCGTAGGACGGGTTGAAGACGACCGGCCGGCCGTCCCGCTGGGCGACGCGGCCGTGCACGCGCAGCATCCGTCCGGCCTGGATGCCCTCGATGTTGCGTCGGCCCAGCCAGATCACGGTCAGGACGCCGGACCCGTCGTACAGCTCGGCGACCAGTGCCGGGACGCCCGCCCGCGGGCGCAGCGTGACCGTGCGGACCGTGCCGCAGACGCAGGCCGGCTGGCGGTCCGGCAGCTCGCTGACCGGTGTGCCGCCGAGACGCTCCGACTCCTCCTGGAGGCTCTCGGCCTCCAGCTCGTGGTCAGGGCTGGTGAGGCGGTGCAGGACGCTGCGCAGGCGCCCCTGGGAGTTGCCCATGCGGACGAGCCTAACGCGTGGTACGGCGGCGCGGAGGTGCGACCTGTGGAGAAAGCCGCCTGTGGATAGCCCGCGGTCGGTCAGCGGCGCTCGGTGATCTCCGGGCCGCGCTCGAACGGGTTGAGGTCCTCGTAGGCCGCCGGCACGTCGCCGGGAACGTCATCGACGTCGGCCTCGGCGCCCGGTGGCGGGCCAGCCTGGGCGCCCTCGGGCAGCTGCAGCGGCAGCAGCTCGCGGGGGCCCATCGGCTCGCGTCCGCGCACGACAACCACCTGGGACACGAGCTGCTCGAGCGGGGCGGCCGCCTCGGGGTCCACTGCCGCCTGACCGTGGAACACGGCGCGCAGCATCCACCGGGGACCGTCGACACCGGTGAACCGAAGCGGCTGGAACCCGACCGTGCCGTCCGGCAGCTGGGCTGGAACCCGGGCGAGCAGCTCGCGACCGAACCGACCGTAGCCAGGGTCTGCGGTGCCGCCCTGCTCGGTGATGCCCGCCGCGATCTCGTCGGCGATCTCGTTCCAGATGCCCTCCGAGCGGGGAGCCGCGAACGCCTGGACCTGCACCGCGGACTCGCCGAGCACCAGGAAGGCGCCGGTGACCTGGCCGGTGCTCTCCTCGACCTGCAGCTGGACCTCGATGCCCTCGACGAGCGGCAGCCAGAGCGCGCCGACCTCCAGCCGCCCCTCGGGTCCGTCGACCTCGCTGGAGTCGAAGGGACCGGTCGAGCGGTCCACGGCCGCCATCCCGGCCGGTGGCGTGTCCGGCTCGTCGCGCACGGCGTCCGGGGCATCGGCGCCGACGGCGGCGTCGTGCTCCTCCAGCTCCGACGCGACCGGAGCGCCCTCGTCGCCCTGGGCGTCCGTGCCCCGCTTGCGCTTGAACAGGCTCACCGTGTGCCTCCCTCCGGGACGGTTGCCCCGTCCCGCGTCATCCGGCGCGGTGCCGCGCCCGTGAACCCTCCGGTCGACCCGTGCCCACCCGTGCCGCGCGCCGACCCCGGCAGCTCCTCGACCACCACGAACGCCGCCCGCTCGACCCGCTGCACCACCAGCTGCGCGACCCGGTCGCCGCGACTGAGCACCACTGGGTGGCGCCCGTCGGTGTTCAGCAGGGTCACCCGGATCTCCCCGCGGTAGCCGGCGTCCACTGTGCCGGGGGCGTTGACGACCGTGACGCCGTGGCGCGCGGCCAGCCCGGAGCGGGGGTGCACGAAGCCGGCGTAGCCGGGCGGCAGCGCGATCGCCACGCCGGTCGGCACGGTGGCCCGCTCCCCCGGCTGCAGGGTGACGTCGACCGCCGTGCGCAGGTCGGCGCCGGCGTCGCCCTCGTGCTCGTAGCCGGGCACGGGGAGGGCGTCGTCCAGCCGCAGCAGCAGGACGTCGACCGGGCTCGCCGGCGGGTCCGGCAGGTGGCGGACGGGTCCTGGCGCGACACCCGGCTGGTCATCGGGCGCGTCACTGGTCGCGGGCAGGGAGGAGCTCATCGGCAGCGACCCTAGTCCCGCCGACGGGCGCGTGGCGCGTCAACCCCCAAGCCGGGACGGCGTCGACACCGGTCCGGTACCTCAGCGTCGGCATGCCAGGCTGTCGCCATGACGGCCCCGGGCGACCCGCCCACCCACCGCGAGCGGCTGTGGCCCACGCCGGGTGTGTGGATCGGCTGCTCGCTCGTGGCGGCGGCCGTCGGCCTGACCGTCCTTGCCGTCGTGAGCCCGGTGGTCGCCGCCTCCGTGTCCCTGCTGGCCGTGGCCGCCACGTTGTGCGCTCTAGCGCTCACCAGCCCGGTGGTCGAGGTGCGGGACGGCGAGCTGCGGGCCGGCCGCGCGCACATCCCGGTCGAGGCGCTGGGCCGCGTGCGGGTGCTGGACCCGGAGCGCATGGACGCGCTGCGCGGCCGGGACGCCGACGTCAGGGCGTACCTGTGCCAGCGTGGGTGGCTGAAGCGAGGCGTCGCCGTCGAGGTGACCGACCCCGACGACCCGGTGCCCTACTGGCTGATCTCCTCCCGGAAACCGGAACGGCTCGCCGCCGCCCTGCTGCGGGCGGACGACGAGCCGTCCGGGTCGTGAGGAGCTGGTGCTGAGCTGTCAGGCGCACTCGCGGCAGACCGGCTGGCCGGCGGACTCGCCGGAAAGCTGGCTGCGGTGCTTGACGAGGAAGCAG
This sequence comes from Actinomycetales bacterium, assembly GCA_035264765.1. GTDB lineage: Bacteria > Actinomycetota > Actinomycetes > Actinomycetales > Angustibacteraceae > DATFPQ01. Next base: position 14,985 of record DATFPQ010000071.1, read on the forward strand.
CGCGAGCAGGTGAACTCGTCAGCCTGGCGCGGTAGCACGCGGACCGAGAGCTCCTCGTTGGACAGGTCGGCACCGGGAAGCTCGAAGCCCTCGGCCTGCTCGGTCTCGTCCACGTCGACGGCCGAGGAGCTCTTGTCGACCCGGCGGGCCTTGAGCTCCTCGATGCTGTCTTCGTTCAGGTCGTCGTCGGTCTTGCGCGGCGCGTCGTAATCGGTCGCCATGTGTGGGTCGCCCTCCGCGGGGTGGTGTGGATCTTCAGTGGGCCGGTCGTGCGCACCGCCGGTTCCGGCCCGTTCCGGCGGGCGGAAGCGCTCGCGGCGTCATAACGCCGAACCCCCCTTGTTTGTGCCCGCCCCGGGCAGGGATTGTGCCCTATCCACGGGTGGGCTGAGAGCCAGGTCTCAGGACCGGCCCCTTACCTGGCCGAACCTTTACCTGACGTTCGCCTGCACGTGACGACCCTGGTTCGCCAACCGGGGCGGTGACCAGGCACGATGGGCTGCCCGCCCCCGGACCGTCCGGGGCCGGAGGGGGACGAGGCAGGTGCACGTGGACGCTCTGGAGACCGAGATCCAGGACCAGGTCGACCTGGCGCGGGCCGCGCTCCGGCGCGCGCTGGCCGAGCACGACGACTACCTGGCCGACATCCATCGGTCCGAGCTGGACGCGCTGGTGCGCACCGCCGACGAGCACGGCCTCCGCGTGCAGCCCGAGGCGGAGGTCATCGACCTCACCGCGGCCGAGATGGAGCGCTCGGCGTCCTGAGGCGGAGCGCAGGCCGGCCGGGTCGGCCGGGTCAGTCGTCGGTATCCGGCCGCAGCGGCCGCAGCAGTTGCTGCAGCCGTGCGTGCAGCCGGGGCGCCGCGACGACGACGAGCTCGGCACCCGCCGGAGCGGTTCCCTCGTCGGTGACCAGACCGGTCACCAGCGCGCCGGCCTCCCGGGCCACCAGCTCCCCGGCCGCCAGATCCCATGGGGCCAGCCCGCGCTCGACGTAGGCGTCGACGCGGCCGGAGGCGACGCCGCACAGGTCGAGGGTCCCGCTGCCGATCCGCCGGATGTCGCGGACCTGCGGCAGCAGCGCCGACACGACCCTCGCCTGGTGGGCGCGGCGGTGCGCCGCGTAGCCGAAACCGGTCGCGAGCAGCACCTGGCCCAAGTCGTCGACCTCCCGCACGGCCAGCCGCTCGCCGTCCAGGTAGGAACCGCCGCCCCGGCTGGCGGTCCAGGTGTCGCCGGTCACGGGGTTGTGCACGCACCCGACCAGGACGTCGTAGCCGCCGGGCCGGTGCGGGTCTCCGGTGACCGCGGCGACGCTCACGGCGTACGCGGGGATGCCGTACAGATAGTTGACCGTCCCGTCGATCGGGTCGACGACCCAGGTCACGCCGCTGCGGCTCTCGGCGCCGCTGCCCTCCTCGCCCAGCAGTCCGTCGTCCGGCCGGGCCGTCAGCAGCCGGTCGCGCAACAGCCGCTCGCTGCGCTGGTCCATCACGGTGACGACGTCGGTGGGCGTCGACTTCGTCGCGGCCACGCCGAGGTCGCGCGGGCGCTCGTCCCGCACCAAGGCCCCGGCCTCACGGGCTGCGGACTCCGCAAGCGCCAGTAGGGCGCCCAGGTCGTCGGCGCTCGGCGGGGCGCTCACCGGACAACTCCCCGACGTCGTGGGGTCTTCATGCGCCAACCCGTGCGGGCTGCGCCCAGTCCTGGCCGCAGGCGGCCGGCCGGTCTGCCCGCAGGTTCCGACAGCAGCCCACCGGGCACACCGACCAGGTCGGCCCGAGCGACCCGGTGGCGGGCTGCTCCGGCCGTTCGTCCCGTGCCAGCGCCGCCCGCTCCTCGAGCAGGTCCGCGAGGCCCCGGACGAACGCGGGCGCGGTGCCGACCGTCGCGGCGCGGACGTACGGCAGCCCGACCTCGGCGGCCACCTCGCGGGCCTCGGTGTCGAGGTCGTACACGACCTCCATGTGGTCGCTGACGAAGCCGATCGGGCAGACCGCGGCGCCCCGCGCGCCTGCTGCCGACAGGTCTCGAAGGTGGTCGCCGACGTCCGGCTCGAGCCATGGCTGAGACGGGGGCCCGGAGCGGGAGCAGTAGACGAGCTCCCACGGCACGGTCCGTCCGAGCCGGCGGCCGACGGCGTCGGCGATCTCACCGGCCAGGTCGCGGTGCTGCGCCGTGTACGCGTGGCCCTGCGGTCCAGACGCCTCGTCCATGGCCGCGGGCACCGAGTGGGTGACGAAGACCAGGTGCGAGCCCTCGGGCAGCTGCCGCAGCGCCGCCTCCGCCGCCGCCGCGTTCTGCTCGGCGAAGGATGGATGGTTGAAGTAGGGCCGCACCTTGTCGACCTCGAGCGCGCGACCCTCGGCCGCCAGGGTCAGCAGGGCCGACGCGAGGTCCTCGCGGTACTGCCGGCAGCTGGAGTAGGAGGAGTAGGCACTGGTGAGCACCGCCAGCACCCGGCGGACGCCGGACTCGTGCGCCTCCCGGAGCACGTCCGTGACGTAGGGCGCCCAGTTCCGGTTGCCCCACAGCACCGGCAGCTCGTGGCCGCGGCCGATCAGCTCGTCGGACAGGGCGGCCAGCAGCGCCCGGTTCTGGTCGTTGATCGGGCTCCGGCCGCCGAAGTGGTGATAGTGCTCGGCCACCTGTTCCAGCCGCTCGTCCGGGATGCCGCGGCCGGCCGTGACGTTCCGCAGGAACGGCATCACGTCGTCCGGCCCGTCCGGGCCCCCGAAGGACAGCAGCAGGACGGCGTCGTACGGCGCGAGGTCGGTCACGTCCCGATTCTGCCCGCGACGGCTGGGCGCGGCCCCGCGAGGGGGCGGGAGGTGGAGCGATCACCGCGGTTCGGCGTCACCGCGGTTAGGGTCACTGAGGTTCGGCGTCACCGCGGTTGGACGTCGTTGCGCGCAGCGGCCGGGGTGCGTTGAGGTCGAGCAGCACGGCGACGACCCGCAGGGCGGCGACCAGCGCCGCAGCGCCCAGCGCGACCGGGGTGCTCAGTACGTCCAGCTCGTGGGCGATGACCACGAAGCTCGCCCCGAGCAGCGCGGGGACGGCGTACAGCTCCCGCTGCAGAACTTCGGGGACCTCGCGCGCGAGGACGTCCCGGACCATGCCGCCGCCGATCGCGGTCAGGGTCCCGACGATCACGGCGGTCTGCGGCGTAGCCCCCATCCCCACCGCCGTGAGCGCCCCGGTGACGCAGAACGCGCCGAGCCCGGCAGCGTCCAACACCCGGACCAGCCGGGAGATGCGGCCGATGCCCGGGTGCCAGCGGAAGGTCACCAGACCGCCGAGCAGGGCGGCCGTGAACAGTCGCCAGTCGCTGATGCCGGTCGGCGGGACGGACCCGATGAGCAGGTCGCGTAGGATGCCACCGCCGAGCCCGGCCACGACCGCCAGCACCAGGACACCGAACAGGTCGAGCTGCTTCTGGACGGCGACCAGGCCGCCGGACAACGCGAACACGAACACGCCGACCAGGTCGAGGGCCAGCTGCAGCCGGGCGTCGGGCAGGATCACGGCCTGACCCTACGGGCGCGCCTGCCCCGCCGACGTCCGGCGGGGTGGCACAGTCGGGGTCGCACCACGACCGAAGGAGCACCCATGCCCGACCTGCGGCTCGTCGGCGTCCAGGACGACGGCGAGCATCTGCTGCTGGCCGACGACGAGGGGCAGCGCTACCGGCTCGCGGTCGACGAGGCGCTGCGGGCGGCCGTGCGCCGCGACCGCGTCCACCTCGGGCAGCTGCAGCTCGAGACCGAGGGCGGCCTGCGACCCCGTGACGTGCAGGCTCGGATTCGCGCCGGTGCCACGAGCGAGGAGGTTGCGGTCCTCGCCGGCTGGAGCGTGGAGAAGGTACGCCGGTACGAGGGCCCGGTGTTGGCCGAGCGGGCCCACGTCGCCGAGCTGGCGCGCCGAGTACGGCTGCGCCGGCGCGGCGGCGAGCCGGTGCTCCTCGGCACGGAGGTCGCCACCCGGCTGGAGGACCGCGGCGTCGCCGTCGGCAGCATCGCCTGGGACTCCTGGCGCACCGAGGACGGCCCGTGGACCGCGGTGGTGTACTTCGCCGCCGGCGGCCGCGAGCGGCAAGCCCGATGGCACCTGGACCTGGCGTCCAGCTCCGTGACCCCGGTGGACGACGAGGCGCGCTGGCTCAGCGAGGAGTCGGCCCCGGCCGACGGACCGGTGCCCGGGCTGCGGCTCACCGCCGTCCCCTCCCCCGGCGTGTACGACATCGAGGCCGACGGTGGGGTCGGGTCGACCGGTCCCGGCGACGGCGGGTCTCACGGCGCCGAGTCCAGGGCTGCCGGCTCCCGGAGTGCTGATTCCCTCGACTTGGTGACTGCTATGCGCACGCGCCGCCGGGAGCCCGGCCGAGGCATGCCGGCCCGCCCGGCGACCGCTCGTCCCCTTGCGTCTTCGTCGGACGACCCGGCCAGCGTGCCCGGCGCCCGGCATCCTGCGCACCTCGCCGCCCGGCGGCGCCAGGCCCAGCCGGAGCCGCTCGAGCTCGACCCCACGCTGATGGACGACCCGCCCGCCGCGCATCCACCGGCCTCCGAATACCAGGACCTCGCGGCCGAGGCGGCGTCGGTCGCGGACGGCCTGGTCG